>CAYWZG010000061.1:0-13507 GCA_964462795.1 uncultured Methanotrichaceae archaeon | reverse complement strand
GCCTGAAGTTATCGGCAACACCTATCCTTTGCTCTGCCAGTACCTGCGTCGACGCGTCGGAATGGCGCCCCCTATTTATCCGGTGAGATCGAGCCCCGGCGGCGCAAAACCCGCGCGCGCTTCGCCCTGGAGCGAATGGTGCTGACCTCGCAAAGGCACCCACTCAGTACACAATCAGAAGCGCCGAGTGAGTGCCTGCGCCAACGGAGCAAAGATAGACGAAGGAGAGGGACGGAATCGAATAGCTGCACGATCCAACCAGAAACGCCAGATGAAAAATAAGCGAAATCATGAAAACAATCAGATCGAAGCGAAGATATGGCCTCCCAAAAAGGTGCTCTTGTCTGAAAAGACCGACGAGAAGGCCTTCGGAAACGATAATGCCACTATTTTTTGGTGGCGAAAGTCGAGGGCTTAGGGCCTCTTGGCCCTGATTGCGCCCTTCCATATCTCGTCTGCGTGATCGACCACTGCGACTATCTGGTCGTGAATATCGAGCCTGTGCTTGATGTCGCTGGCCTTTAGGTTTTTGTCGACGGCAAGCCGTTTCGACTCATTGCTCTCTTCGCGCAACCTTTCTGACTCTTGCCAGATCCCTTCAGCCCTCTCTGGGTCCTGAAACCGAAGGTCGACCGACTCGTTTCGAAGAGAGTTCGCCTTCACCATAAGGTCGGCTGCCTCCTTCTTGAGCCGCTCGGATTCAGCAAGGAGATCGTTCATATCCTGTTTCATCTCTTCGAAGCTCTTTTCTATGAACACTTCGTCCCCGAACACATTCATCACCCTCCTGCCATGTCCAAAAAGATGTGGTGGAACCTGAGGTCCGATGTCAACTCAGGATGGAAAGCCAACCCTATCAAATTATTCTCTCTGACGGCGACCGCCATACCATCTATCTCTGCTAGAACCTCGACCCCTTCTGACCAGCCGATCACGGCTGGTGCCCTGATGAAGACCGCGTTATAAGGTCGGTCAAACCCTTCAACCACCAGTTCAGCCTCGAACGATTCCTTTTGAGAGCCAAAAGCGTTCCGCCTAGTTTCAACGCTCCAAAGTCCCAACGGATCGAAACGGGTTTCCTCTTCAATCTTGCAAGAGACTATGATCAAGCCCGCGCAGGTGGCCATGATGGGAACTTTAGCTTTGGCCGCCTCGACCACCTCAGAGCCAACGCCGGTCCTAGCAAGATGTCTGCTTATCGTGGTGCTCTCGCCACCTGGCAAGACAATCCCGTCGCAGTGAGAAACGACCCCTGCATGGCGGATTTCAACGACAGTGCCACTATCACCCAGAGCTTGTTCCATGGCGGCGATGTGCTCAGATACATCGCCTTGAAAGGCGATCACGCCGATCCTTACTTCTACCATCCCCTGGACTGAAGCTTCTCATCTTCAGAGAGAGTTCCCACATCGATCCCTTTCATGGGATCACCAAGTCCCCTAGATATTTCGCCCAACTTTGCAGGATCGTCATAATTGTTCACGGCCTCTACTATGGCCAATGCCATGACCTCGGGTTTTTGAGACTTGAACACACCAGATCCCACGAAGACGCCGTCTGCACCCATTTGCATCATGAGTGCCGCGTCGGCAGGAGTGGCTACGCCGCCAGCTGCAAAGTTCACCACGGGAAGCCGCTGGACCTTTGCACATTCACAGACCAGATCGTAATCGGCCTCGATATCCCTGGCCAGATCAATAAGCTCCTCTTTGCTCATCCCTTTTGTTGCCCTGATCTGGCCCAGGATCATCCTCATGTGGCGCACGGCTTCTCTCACATCACCGGTACCTGCCTCGCCCTTGGTCCGTATCATGGCCGCACCCTCATCGATTCGCCTCAAGGCTTCACCCAGGTTTCTTGCACCACAGACGAAAGGTACCTTGAAATCGGTCTTGTCCACGTGGAACTTGTCAGCTGGAGTCAAAACCTCTGATTCGTCGATCATGTCCACTCCGAGGGCTTCCAAAATCTGGGCCTCTACGAAATGGCCTATCCTGACTTTGGCCATGATCGGTATCGAGACCGAGTCGATGATCTTTGCTATTATCTCGGGGTCGGCCATTCTGGCAACGCCCCCCATCTTCCTTATGTCGGCAGGCACTGCGTGCAAGGCCATGACGGCCACGGCACCTGCGTTTTCTGCGATTACGGCCTGCTCAGGGGTCGTAACGTCCATTATGACGCCCCCTTTCTGCATCTTCGCAAAGCCTCGCTTCAGCAGTTCCGTACCATAACGAAGTTTATCCAATTCCATGATAGTCAGATGCCCCAAATGATTTTTAAGCTCAACACCAGAGCAGTAGCAGCGTTAAATAAACTTTCCTCTCCGACGATCCGCCCGCCAACTAGTCTTTGAGGAAAAGGGTGACGGAAACGTTTCCGCTCACCCACCCCGTTGGAAACTCCTCAATTGCCCGCTATACCGTTGTTATCCGCTGTTATCTGCTATATGTCTCACGGATGTAGATGTCCTTGTCGCCCTTTTGGTCGCTTACCCAGACCACCTTGCTGTTCCCGACACGAGGATCTGTCTGATCGCCAGGACCGGTGTATATCTCAATCTCCTTTCCGGTAAGGAGATCCATTCCAAGAACGTCCCAATTTCCGTTCTTGTTGTCCTGCCAGACCAGGAAGTCACCATCTAAATCAGGGTTGATTTGATCAGAGGTTGCAGAAGTGAGCCTCAAAACCGCGCCAGACACAAGATCATAAGAATACAGGTCCCAGTTTCCGTTCTTGTTGTCTTGCCAGACCACTTTCTTGCCGTCAGTGACCGGATTGACCTGATCGCCAGGCCCTGTGGCAAGAGGTTGCCTGTTCTGGCCGACCCACAGATAAACGTCCCAATTTCCAGTCGACTTGTCTTCGTACTGGTAGACCATCACAGATCCGCCCGCATCGGAATTCTTTCCCCGCGGCGGGATCGCTTCTTTTGGCTCTGTAGAATAAAGCGGCTTTTTTTGGATGATCCATCCAAAGGAGGCTATGGGAAGATCAGACCATGCCAGAATCTCTTCACTTATCGATATTTGGGACGGCTCGCTCAGACCTCTCTGAAGCTGAGTCCGGTTGATGGTTAATATGTCGAAAGTCCGGATCGCCCATGACTCAAACTCGGCTTCGTAATGGGTCCAAGCCACCAGATCGTCTTTGACATCAGGATACATATCAAGATCAGGTCCTGCTGCAAGGGGCCATTCCACGTTCTCGACCAGGTTGTAGAGGTAGACGTCGGGGTTACCTGTTCTGTTGTCCATCCAGACCACCCAGTCACCACTGACTGCAGGAGACGTCTGGTCACCTGGTGCTTGGCAGATTACGCTCGTCTGGTCCGAAGCAAGGTTCTGGTATCCGAACTTCCCACCAGGGAATATCATCCAGACCAATTTCTGATCGAAATCCAGCTTTATTTCGCCGGATCCGTTGGCCACGTCCTCAACTTTCCAGGTGTTGGGGTTGAACTGACGGATGGCCCATCCCTCTTCGGTCACCTCGTTGTAGACAACACGATTGTCATAGACCTTTGGTTGTGTCTGAAGCCCGGGCTTTGAGAAGGACCGGCCCCAGTTTCTATCCCAGAAGTGATAGAAGAGGTTCCCCGAGGTCACGTCTTCCCAAACGATGAGGTTGCCGCTGACGTGAGGATTGATCTGATCTCCGTCGTCAGTAAGCTTCGTCTCGATCCTGGTGGAAATATCATAGGCGTAGACGTCCCAGTTTCCGTTCCGGTCGTCCTGCCAGACTATAAGATCCCCGCTGATGATCGGATTAGTCTGCTGACCGAGATTGTTCAAGTTGATGGTCTTGCCGTTCAGGTCATAAAAAGAAATGTCCCAGTTTCCATTCCGGTTGTCCTGCCAGACCACTTGACCCTCTGAAGTGGAGGGCATGATCTGATCGCCCGCATCTTCGGCTACGATCACTTCTTCGCCAGTCACAAGGTCGATCATCCAGATGTCCCAGTTTCCGTTCCGATTGTCTTGCCAGACCATTTTTTCGCCACCCACATCAGGATGTCTCTGGTCACCTGGGGCCCGGATGAGGGGTCGCTCGAATCGAGTGAAGAAGTCGAAACCGAATATGTCCCAATCAGAGCCGCGGTTGTCGCTCCAGACCACCATGCTCTCGTTAGTGGCTATGTCATCTCGATCCAGGTTCAATAGAGGATCTGTCTCGACCTTTCTTGTCATGATCTGGGGCGTCTTGTCGCTATAATCCATCCAGACGATCCTGCCCTCAGAAAGGAACTGGGTACTTCCTGCTAACCTCACGTAGAATGGAATCCCGACGCCGTCATTGGGCTTTTGAGGCAAGGGACCGGTGGTGAAGGGAATCATCAGTTCTTGCTCCAAGTCATAAAGGTAGATGTCTTGATCGCCGTTTCTGTCATCCAGCCAAGCAACGTATTTGTCCCAGATCACAGGAAGGCCTTGATAACCAATATCTGAAGTTATGATCTTCTCTTTGCCGGTCCTCAAGTCATAGAGATATACGTCTAAGTTGTAGTTATTCTCAATCTCGTTACGCCTGTCCATCCACACTATTTTGTCACCATAGATCCAAGGCGCCACCTGTGTGTTCGGATCAGTAGTGATTTGGATCTCTTCACCTGTGCTCAAGTTGTGGATATAGATATCCCAGTTACCGTTGCGCTTGTCAGCCCATGCTACCTTATCATCCTTGAACATGGGCGTGGCTTTATCGGACTTGGCACGGGTAAGCTTTGAGCTCGTGCCCACTGTTATGTCGTATAGATAAATCTGATCATTCCCTGTCCGGTTATCTACCCACACCACTTTGCGGCCGCTAATAGCGGCATATTTCTGTAAAGAAGGATCATCACAGATCACGGTTTCAGTCTTTGATTTGAGATCATAGAGGTACAAATCAGGGTTTCCGTTTCTCGTGTCGGTGTAAACAATTGAGCCTTCGCTCACGCTAGGACTGCTCTTCTCGTCGCCAGAAGTTATCTGGGTCTCTTTGCCGGTCGCAAGGTCCATCATGTAGACTTGATAAATTCCTGTCCGGTCGTCGGTCCAGACCACTTTTTCACCATCTATCCAGGGATTTATGTGGTTGTAAGGTCCAGAAGTGATCAGTTCGTCCGCATCCAAAGTGAAGTCGTACATGTAGATGTCGGGATCAACCTTTCTGTAATCGGTCCAGACCAATCCCCTCTCACCAAGAGCAGGATCCTTCTTTGGAGAGCCAAAGGAGACGGAAAATTCTTCACCAGTATCCAGATCCAATAGACATACTTCGGCAACGCCGGTTCGGTGATCTTGCCAGGCCACCATATTCCCATAAACTGTGGGCGCGGTCTGGAAATCGTCTCTTTCAAAGAGGGTTTCTTTGCCACTTGAGATTGAATAGATCGCGATGTTGTAGTCGCCGGTCCTGTTATCAGACCAGGCAACAAGATCACCATCTATTGCCGGGAATATTTGCTCACCGGGTGCCGTACAAACTGGAACTTCGCGCCCAGTCTTGATGTCGTACATGTAGATGTCTTGATTTCCGTTCCTCTCATCAACCCAGACTATCTGATCTTTGCTGATCTGGGGCTGTATCTGATCGTTTGGATCAGAGGTTATCTGCAGTTCTTTTTCAGTCTCTAGATCGTACATGTAGATATCAAAGTTGCCGTTTCGCTCGTCCATCCAAACCACGCGATTGTCGTTTATGTCCGGCAAGAACTGGTCAGCAGAAGCCGTGCAGATGGGCTTCACTTCTCTCGTCACAGAGTCATACATGTAGATGTCAGACTCGCCGGTTCGCATGTCCTGCCAGACAATGACGTCACCAGAGACTGCAGGGTTATCTTGAAGGCCCGGATAGAATGTGACACCTCTTTCCTTTCCAGTCTCCAGATCGTACATGAATATGTCGAAGTTGCCACTTCGATTGTCTGCCCAGGCCACTATGTGGCCGTCAATTGCAGGTTGTTCTTGTAAGTCGTCCCACGATACACTCACGGGACGCTCTTTACCCCCACTCATCCCGCAGGCGATGCCTGAAAGAAGCAGGCACGCCATCAATAACATGATAATTTGCCTCGACATTTTAACACCTATCCAGTCGAAGTCAGATTTATGATGATCAACAATCGAGAGAGAAATGGAGAATATATAAGGACTGCCCCAAAGGCCAAAATACCGCAGATCAGATTTTCCGATGTAGGTGTGGGTATTGGGCTTACACTAATCTACTTGTATTATTAGTTGCATATTTAGGCAGGGGTGTAAATTTTGGATTTGAAAGGCACGTTATCTTTACTGCTGATCGTTTTTGCCTTTGGCGCGGTTGCTGCTGAAGAAGGCTCTTGGGACGAGGCACCCTTGTCCACAGAGGCAGGATTTGGTGAAGACGATTATCTGAACTATGATCTTCCGTATAGCAGCAATGGTGGTGATGGAGAAAGGTCCCTAATGATGACGGGGCCAGGTGAGGTTCCGACTCAATATGGTGGGTCCGAGCTCACTCAATATTCGCAGTACTTCAGCATGGATGCGCCATCTGGAGGCGGCGAGGTCGAGAGATATTCTCTCTCAAGAGAGCCAACTGCGCTTTACTATGCAGGCAGTCCATCTCAGCAGGTAACTTACTCGACTTACAAGTCGACTTATCTTGGTGGAAATGCCCTCTGGATTCAAGGGGCCAGCAGCTGGACTCAATATGCAGTCTGCCCTTTGGGTGCGTGGTTGCAACTACTGGCCTACAGCACCAGTGGCGGCACGGCCAACTTTTATGAGATATATCCCAGCAACAGGCTGCTTTACAAATCGTACTACTTCTACCCAGGATATAACCGGCTGAACTTCCAGGCAGATGAAGTTGGAAAACATGTCTTGCTTTTCATGACCAATAACCAGCCCAGCAACGTGGTGATTGTGGACGTGAGTAGCGGCGGTTGGTCACCTTGGCCGCCTTATCCGTCATATGCTAGAGTGACTGTAAAATCCAACTGGCTGAAAGGCTTCAACGTGGCGGTGGATGGAATACACCAGTTCAATGATGTGAGCGACGGGTCACTGGATGGGATTGCCACATTTACAGTATCTGGGAATCAGTATCACACTATCAAGATTTCCTCCGTAGGGTTCCTCAAATCCTACTACAGGCATTTCAAGAGCGGATACCAGTACACGCTCACCATATGATAGAACAGGTTCGTCCGAGGGGGACGAATCTCAATCTACTTTTTTATTTTAGATACCCATGAAAATGGCCTACACATGCCATCGAAGCATATCAATTTTCATGTTTCGGGCATGAATCTACGAATCATGGGCGTTTCGTTGTTGTGATCTCCATAAAGGACCAACGCATACAAATAGTTTGGTAGTCCACCATATTCGCCCAAATAGTTATATAAAGGACCATATTATAGTCGAGATAACGATATGATTAGGCCAAAAGGTCGAACTCTTATGAGTTCAACACTTGGCTAGCATATATCGTTAAACCCTATAATATGTGGTTTGACAATAATACAATATATATGGAGTTGATCACGTAGCAGAATCGCCCGCAAATAAGGTAGTGCACAGCATTATGGTGATGAGCGGCAAAGGTGGTGTGGGCAAAACCACCGTCTCGGTAAACCTGGCCTTGAGCCTGGCCTTATACGGCAAAGAGGTCGGCCTTCTGGATGCCGATATCACCGGACCGAACGTTCCAAAGATGCTTAACATCGAAGATATGTCTTTGAGGGGTGATGAGGATCGGACCGTATACCCTTTAGAGCTTCCCATAGGTCTGGACAACGGGATCGAAGTGGTTTCGATGGCCCTAATCACCGAGAAAGACAGCCCCATCGTCTGGAGAGGTCCCTTGAAGATGCAGATCATAAAGCAGTTCATCGAAGGGGTAGTCTGGGGTGATCTGGATTACATGCTGATCGATCTTCCCCCAGGAACCAGTGATGAGCCCATGAGCATAGCTCAGCTTCTCAAACCAGATGGGGCCATCGTGGTCACCACGCCTCAAGATCTCGCCTTGATCGATGTCAGAAAGGCCATCAAGATGTCCCGGTCGTTAGGGGTCCCGATCTTGGGCATAATTGAGAACATGAGCGGTTTTAGATGTCCCAAATGTGGAACGCCCATAGATCTATTCAAAGTTGGTGGGGGCAAGAAGATTGCCAAAGAGATTGGCGTGCCGTTCCTTGGAAGGATCGCGATCGATCCTGAGATATGCAAGGCAGGAGATAAAGGAAAGCCCTTTGTCCTGAATGTTCGGTCTAAGACTGCGAAAGCCTTCGAACAGATCGTCACAAAGATACTTGAACACTATGAAGGCGGTGAAGCTTAGCCTTCAACAGGATGAAGATCACAGAAAGGTCCAGAAACATGACAGGAAGACTGCTCGCAAAAGATTAAGAAAAAGGAGAAACTTGCCTGAACGCATCTCAAGCGATGGAATTTCCTACCATTCACCAGATCTTATGACAGTCAGGCTTTTTACTATCTTTGCAGCGTTCTGCAGGCCGAGTCCTTCCTTTTGACAGATCTCCAACGCCCTGGATAGATCGTTTTGCTCGTCCACTCCGGAGAGTTGAGTTGCGTAGATCTCGGCGGCTTGATATCCCTTTTCAAGCAGGATCATCTCAGCTTCTTCCAGGACGTTTGGAGTTACACACAAGGCACAAGGGCCAGTGCCAATCTCCTTGACCACTTTGTCCATCTTTTCCATTTCCGGCAAATATTTCACCACCCAAATGTATAGTCGAGAACAAACTAGGTAATACCTTCTTAGAACTTGGTTCTTATTGGTTATAAAAATATGGGTTATGCAGATTAGAATAGACCAGTCCAATATCTTGGGAGATAAATGATCGTTGAAAGAAAGATTATGCGATAAGTGAGATCCGAGCCGACCGTGTTGCCGAAACATTTTTGATATGGTAAGAATGACGGTATAGAGAGGAAAATGCACCGAAATTCGCTCTTGATTATTCTGATGTTAGTTGGAATCCTGATCGCTGGAATCCACGCAGCTAAAAGCTCTGCTGAGAACTTAGAAGTGACCTTTAAAGGAACTGCGATCGAGCGCTTCGAGACTTCCGACTTTTGTGGCTGGATTGTGCAGACAAACGAGGTTGTCAGCGGCCCTTCAGAATTGAGCAACAGAAGCGTGAAGGTTTATAGGACCCGCGATCTTAAATGTTCTGAGACGATCGACCCTGATACAAAGCTGGGGGATCTGGTCGGAGTTTTCGGCCTTTACACAAGCAACGGCGAAGTCTTGCTGCTTCAAGATTCAAATCACCATCTCAGGCTGCCAGAAACATCTGCTCTATCCTGTAAGGTCAGAGGATTCATCTTCGATTACGAAACTGAAGACCCGGTAGTCTTGGCAGAGGTTACGATCTACTCAGGAAATTTAGGGCACAGTGTTGCAGTTGCCAATTCGGATCAAGATGGAATGTTCTTGATAGAGGGGACGACTGAAGCGAACGGTGAATACACCGCCATCTGCACCGCCGAAGGCTATGAAACCTGGAATAGTGCTTTCACCACAGATTCAAAGGGCGATTGCTGGATCGATATCGAACTTTATCCTGTGGAGAACGAAGAGGAAAAACCTGTATTCGTTTCAGGATGCATCTTCAATGCCGCGACCGAAGTGACCCTAGCCAGAGCGACGGTTGAGATTCAACCGAGCACGAGCAAATCATGTCTTGCCTCGGCCTGCTCGGGAAGTTGCGGCGAATTTTGTTTCGGAAATGAGATCAACTCCGGCGCCGAGTATGTCCTGACTTGCGAACTTTCGGGTTACGAATCATGGGACGAGGAATTCTTTTCCGAGGATGGCGAAGATCTCTGGTTTGATATAGAGCTGGAACCTGTCGAGGTGGTAAATCAAGAAGAAGATGAAGATTAGGATGATGGAGACCTTAATTAAAATAGTTAAGAGATCAGTGGAGGACGTGATAGATCTTAATAAGGCCACTTTCGTATTTCAGTGAACATGATGCGATCACGATGTGCCCATATAAATGGACATATGCGCCATACTAAATTAGAGCTATAACAATCATTGGAGACATATTATGCCAGAAGACATTAAGTTATGGGAAATTCTAGATGAAAATCGATTGGAGGAAATCAAAAAGAGGAGATTAGATTTGGAAGAACGGTTGGAAAAATGGTTAGAACAGGATATATCTATACTCTCTGATGATCTGTTGGTAATAGGAAGGCAAGTTAATACGGATTTTGGAGGCGTAACAGGTCTACTATGCCTTAACTACAATGGAGATATTTATATTATAGAACTTGAACGTGATAAAACTCCAAGAGAAGTAACAGCACAGACATTAGATTATGCGTCATGGATATCAAGTATTTCCAACGAGAAAATAACGGAAATTGCAAATAGTTATTTTGGAGAGGATAACGCTCTAGAGAGATATTTCAAAGAGAAATTCGATAAAGAATTGCCGGATATCTTAAATGAAAATCACAATATGATAATCATTGCTTCGGATATCGACAGCAGTTCAGAAAGAATTATCCAATATTTATCTCAAAATTATGGAGTCGGAATAAACGCCACTACATTTCAATATTTTCAAGATATTGGTGGAAGGGAATTATTAGCAAGAGTATTCTTGATCGAGCCAGACCAAGTTGAATATAGAACCCAAACTAAGACAAAGTCAAAGAGAAAGCCACCCTTAACGTACGAGGAATTACAAAAAACCGCATATGATAAAGGGGTTGGTGAAATGTATGAGAAGCTTGTCAACGAACTAGGTTCTATTCTCAACGGAAAACATACAACTAGAAGCTCAATCGCCTTTGTAGGATCTATGAACAGAAGTCGAAAGACCATATTTAGCTTGATCCCAACAGATAGTAACCGAGATGCGGGACGCAAATTCCAGGTTTACATAAACAAGTTATCAGAGTATTTAAACATTGATAAAGATGATTTAATACGAATCTTACCTCAAAAAAAGAATGCTTGGATTTATGATGGAGTTTATGATCCTCAATCAGAATGGGCCGGATACGAAGGTTTTTTTGAAAATATGAATGAAGTCAAACTTTTTATTACAAGCTCTACTTTCCAAGTTTTCCCTCGGTCGCGCCCAGCTTATAAACTACCTTTGCGTCTTGCATAATATGGGAACCATATGGAATTAAATACGTCTCATATATTCCGATAAAAATAGCATTAATTCAGCCTACAATCTGGCAAATGTATGCAAAAACCAAAACTTGGAAAGTAGAGTTACAAGTTTAAACGAAATGAGATAAATAAATTAGTTCACCATGTTACATTGAGTGATTTACGTACGAACGGACCGTAACGCGAAAAGAGAAGGACTTGGATGGGTATTCATGGGCGTGAAATTGGGAGATATCTTCCAGAGAGAAAAAATCGAGATAAAGGAACTTTCAGGTCGTTGGATAGCCATCGATGCCTTCAACACCCTCTATCAGTTTCTGAGCATAATCAGGCAGCCGGATGGAACACCCCTGATGGATGGAGAAGGGCGGACGACGTCACATCTATCAGGGATCCTCTACAGGGTGACGAACCTCTTCGAAGCAGGGGCGAAAGTTGCCTTCGTCTTCGACGGAGAGCCGCCCACTTTCAAGAGAGAGACGCTTCAAGAAAGGGCCAAAAACAGGGCCAAGGCCGAAGATATGTGGGAAAGGGCCAAAGAAGAGGGGGTCAGCGGATTTAAGTATGCTCAGGCCTCATCGAGGCTAAGCGAAGAGATGATCATCGATTCCAAGCGCCTTTTGGATGCCATGGGGATACCTGTAGTTCAAGCACCCTCCGAAGGCGAAGCCCAGGCAGCTCACATGGCACGCCATGGGGATGTGGACATGGCAGGAAGCCAAGATTACGATTCGCTCCTATTCGGTGCGCCCAAGGTGGTCAGGAACATGACCATAATAGGGAAGAGAAAACTTCCAGGAAAGAACGTCTACATAGATGTTCAGCCCGAGACCATATCCCTAAACGACGAACTCGACCGACTGGAAATCGACAGAAAACAGCTTATCGAGATAGGAATCTTGTGCGGCACAGATTACAACTCGGGATTAAAACGGGTGGGCGCAAAGACCGCCTTGAAATTGATAAAAAAACATGGTGACCTGGAATCGGTGTTAAAAGCTAGAGATGAAGAGATCGAAAACTACGACGAGATCAGAGACCTTTTTCTTCACCCATCAGTGACTGACGACTATAACGTCAAGATGGAAAAGCCAGATCCAGAAAAGATCATGACATTTCTCTGCGAAGAGAGAGACTTTTCACGAGATCGGGTGGAAAAGGCGACTGAGAGGCTCAAGGAGGCGTTGAAGGTTGGACAAAGCAGGCTGGACCAGTGGTTTTAGTGGACAGGATCTTTTCGATTTCGACCTGAAGATGGCCGTAAACCTGATCGAAAAATCGAGAGCAAAGGTGATTGGCATTCAAGTTCCAGAGGGGTTGAAGAGGGCAGCACCCTTCATCGCAAGAGAGATCGAAAAAAGGACCAATGCAACGGTCGTTATCTCTGGAGATCCCTGTTACGGTGCCTGCGACGTCGACATGGAGCTTTGCAAGGATGTGGATCTGTTGATACATATTGGTCACTCTGAGATGTTGATCGGCGACCCCGAACTGGACAGGGTGATTTATCTCGAAGCAAGGATGAAAGTCGATGTGAAAGAGGTCGTCACGAAGGCGGCAAGTCTCTTGAAGTCCAAACGGGTGGGCGTGATCACTACAGTGCAACATCATCATAAAATAGATGAAATTATAGAGGCACTAAGAGAACGTGGAATAGAGGGAATGGTTGGATCGGGGGGCGAGAGGCTCAGGTATCCTGGACAAGTTTTAGGCTGCAATTACGATGCTGCCAAGTGCCTGGACGTGGACGAATATCTATTCGTCGGAACTGGCAAGTTTCATCCCATAGGCGTTGCCCTGTCCACCGGCAAACGGGTTATAGCTGCAGATCCAGTATCTTCAGAGGTCGTGTTGATCGACCCAGATCCCATGATTAAACGCCGCTATGGTGCCATAGCAAGAGCTATGGATGCAAGAAAGATTGCTGTGTTGGTATCCAAAAAGCCAGGACAAAAGAGATGGAACGAGGCCCATAAGATGATGGATCTGGGAGAAAAAAATGACAAAGATATGATCCTCGTTTATCTGGACAGAATCGAACCCGACGTTCTGATCAATCTGGGCGTTGAAGCTGCAGTCTGCACCGCTTGCCCGAGAATAGCTCTGGACGACCAAGCCAAGTATCCAGTGCCGATGCTCACGCCGCCGGAGTTCGAGATACTTCTTGGCGAATGCGTCTCTAAGAATTATATTTTAGATGAAATAAAATAAATGAAAGTTTTATGCAACGTGGTTTAGGAACATAGCACAAGAGTATGGATAGAGTAACATATCCCCAATAACGTAGCGACACGCTATGGACGCTAGTTATTAAAAACGATGATCAAAAAAGCGGCGCATTAAAACAGTTTTGGTTTTGTAAGGTGAG
>CAYWZG010000060.1:0-13769 GCA_964462795.1 uncultured Methanotrichaceae archaeon | reverse complement strand
ACCGAGATCATTGCCACATTGCGATTTTTGTCTTAACCGATGACCAATGGATGGGTATGGGACTGCTCGCCCAGCCCAAAGCCCTTAACTTATCCGCCCATGTTCAAGAGAACATATGACGGATTCCGCGCAGAGAAGAGCCGCCCTCATAGTAGCTACAGCAAGCTCTTTCTTCACCCCTTTTATGGGATCTTCCGTTAACATAGCTCTGCCCTCGATCGGAGAGGAGTTCGGGCTCGATGCCATGACCTTGAGCTGGGTTGCGGCGTCAGCAGTCCTCGCTGCAGCCGTCTTCCTCGTACCCTTCGGCCGGTACGCCGATATACATGGAAGAAAGAAGGTGTTCTTCTGGGGTGTTGTCCTTTACACGGGATCTGCCCTCCTCTGTTCTGCGGCCACTTCTGCGCCGATGTTAATAGCCTCCAGGTTTGCTCAAGGGATGGGCGGCGCCATGATATTTGGGACGGGGATCGCCATCTTGACGTCGGTCTATCCAGCAAAAGAGAGGGGAAAAGCCCTCGGAATTGCCGTTGCGGGGGTCTATCTGGGACTGACCTTGGGTCCATCTCTGGGCGGATTTTTGACCTATCAGTTTGGCTGGCGTAGCGTCTTTCTTTTCAACGTCCCAATCGGTCTTGTGGTCCTCTGGTTCCTAAGGAGGCTTGAAGGTGAATGGATCGAAGCTTGTGGCGAAAGATTCGATCTGGCGGGCGCAAGCCTCTATAGTATCGCCCTCATGGCCATAATCTACGGCTTTTCCAGGCTGCCAGACCGGTTTGGCGGTATCTTGGTCTTGATCGGGATTGCGGGAATCTTGACATTCATCTCCTGGGAAGCGAGGGCCCAAAGTCCCCTTCTTGACCTTTGGCTTTTCAGGGGAAACAAAAGCTTTGCCTTTTCGAACTTTGCAGCATTGATCAATTACAGCGCCACTTTTGGTGTCGGCTTTCTCTTAAGCCTCTACTTGCAGTACATATCAGGGCTCAGCTCCAAAGAGGCAGGTCTCGTCTTGATGGCCCAGCCAATTCTGATGGCGCTTGTCGCGCCCATATCTGGGTCACTTTCTGACAGGATCAGGCCCCAAACCCTAGCCACTTTTGGAATGGGCCTGACTTTCTTGAGCCTCGTCACTTTCACATTTCTGGACGAAAACACGCCCATGTGGTCGGTGGTCGCAAGCCTTTCGATTCTGGGGTTGGGCGTTGGCTTGTTCGCTTCACCTAACACCAACGCTGTGATGAGCGCTGTTGAGTCCAAGTTCTATGGCGTGGCCTCCTCGGCCCTTGGAACTATGAGGTTGACAGGCCAGATGTTCAGCATGGGGATCGTGATGCTGGCATTCTCACTTTACATGGGCAGGATCGAGATCGAGCCTGCGCATTACGCCCTCTTCCTGAAAAGTGCAAAGGTAGCCTTTCTGGTCTTTTCGGTCCTCTCGTTTGGTGGGATATTTGCAAGCTGGGTTGGCGATGAAAAAAGCCCCTAACGAAGATCGCAGTCGAGTTTGATACGAGGATTGAGATCGTTTGGGTTATTTCTGGGCTCGTTTGGTTGGGGTGATTTTGCACTTCCAATGCGTTGCCAGGGTTGCAAAGTTTCTTTTATAGTCGAGAACCGATTAGGTGTGACTAATCGGTTTTCGCCAGAATAGTGCTTAACGATACGAATAAGCCAAATCTCAAACTCTTACGAGTTAAATATTTGGCTGAAAGGTATCGTTAAGCACTATAAAATGAATACCCCGCAACTTGCTGTGGGGCGCGCTGTTTGACTTGTGTATCTTAATATGGATCTGGAAATATAAGACGGTACTAGCCAAGTGCGTAAGTCCTAAATCCTAGAACATACACTAGAAACGCATTGGAGGAAAGATGATCGGATTGACCTAGTGTCGTGTCAACGCTTTAATGTCGTAAAGACGATCTTCATTCTCGCATGTCTGCTGCCCCAACTTCGTGGAAATGACGAGTGCATGATACGATCTTTTACGCATGACACGACACTAGCTTCATATCTCTGACAGGCTTCAGAAAGGGGAAAAGGAGTTCGACCGCCAGGTTAGTACGATATCGTAAATGGGGATTTGTTGGGTCCCCTCTCAAAGGCATGCGATGCAGGCCCAGACAGGCTCTTCATGGTTCCCAGTAGCCATGACATGGATCGAGTTGTTTTCGAAAAACTTCCGTCCGAGATCAAGAACCCTCCTGGATCCGGGGAAGGGGTACACAGGAAAATGTGAGGGCAAGAGCACATGGACAGAGAAAAGAATATTAAACTTCTGGGCCTGAACTTAGGCATTGCCGCCGCCAACATAATTGTCTTGCCGGGGATGTTCGTCGGGGGCAGTGCACTGGCAACAGCCTTTGGCAGCGCATTCATATTCTTGAGCGGCGCCGGGTTAATCTACGGCAATTATAGGCTTCTTACCGAGCAGGAGAGAGTAACTCCAGCCAATAAAATCATGACGGTAGAAGATTATGTTGAAAAACTGAATACTCACAGGGAGCTCAAAACATTCAAAAAAACCGTTGACCTGCTGCTCAATCAGATTGAGCGGCTGCAGAATAAGAATAAAATTATCCGGGATATCCTTCTGCAGATCTTCAGTGCCTCAGAGATGAGCTACACGAAATTTGAGGCGGTCATCGCCGAGGTTGAGAAGATATTCTTTATGAATATCCGCAGCATCCTCAATAAAATGAATGCATTCGATGAAGACGACTACAATTTCATCAGAAAAAAACGCGAGTCAGGGGACTTTTCGGAGCAATTTATGGAGGAAAAAATTGAAGTCTATAACGAATATATCACATTTGTAAAAGCGTCCACCGAAGATAATGAGCAGATCCTGCTGAAGCTTGATAAGCTGCTGCTGGAGATCTCAGGCCTGAACAGCGTGGAGAGCGGCCAGATAGAGGAGATGCCTGGAATGATCGAGATCGATAATCTGATTAAACAGACAACAAACTATAAGAATTGAGGCGGGGAGCATCAGCATGCCGAACAATAGCGACAAAAAAGTAATTTTGAGGATAATGGGGGCAGCAGTTGGAGTATTTCTCTTAGTTTATCTGGTAATTTCTATAATCCCTCCAAATCCAAATGATACCACTCTCGAGTCCATCATCGAAGACATTAATGTGAATAAACTCCCACATCCTATGGGCCATATTGAAATTCTGCCCCCCGATCCGAGCGAAACCTTGCCCGATATCGATGACAGTTACCTGCCTCAAGTTAGAGAGACCACATCCAATTATGTCGAGATATTCTCCTCAACGGAGAAAGCCAGCAGCGGTACCGACGGCTGGCTGACAGAGGTGGCGAAAGACTTCAACGACGCGAGAATAAAGATTGACGGCAAGCAGGTATCGGTAAGGCTCAGAGGAATTCCCTCCGGGTTAGGCGCCGATTATATTACTTCCGGGAACGAAACGTATCTGCCGGATGCCTATACGCCATCAAATGAGCTCTGGGGCGAGATGATCATCTCCAAAGGGATTAAAGCCGAGCTGGTGGAAAAAAGACTTGCCGGCAACGTGGCCGGGATCCTTCTCACCAAAGACGAGAAAGACAAGCTGGTAAACAAATACGGGGCAATCAATACCAAAACGATTACCGATGCTGTAGCGAACAAGGAAATAACGATGGGCTACACCAATCCCTTTGCAAGCTCTACCGGGCTGAACTTCCTGATCTCAGCTTTATACAACTTTGACAGTAGCAACTTATTGAGCGACAAAGCAGCAGCAGGATTTGAGAGCTTCCAGGATAATATCCCCTTCGTCGCCTTTACCACTCTGCAGATGAGGGATGCAGCCAAATCAGGTGTTTTGGACGGCTTTGTCCTGGAATACCAGACCTATATGAATGCGCATGATATCAGGTACTACGAGTTTATTCCCTTTGGGTTCAGACATGACAGCCCGATGTATGCGATCGGCGATCTATCGCCAGAGAAACGGAAAATCCTGAACGAGTTCGTCGAGTTCTCCCAGCAGGAGAAGTATCAGACCCTGGCCACCAAATATGGTTTTAACGGCTTCGATGAATACCAATCCGAAGCTGAACCAATCACCGGCGATGAGATCATCCAGGCCCAAAAGCTCTGGAAAGAAACGAAAAACACCGGTATTTGCGCAGTATTTGTGGCCGATGTCTCAGGCAGCATGATGGGCGAGCCGCTGAATAAATTGAAAGATTCATTGAGCAAAGGTCAATACTATATAGGCAAGGACAATATGATTGGCCTGGTATCATATTCCAACGACGTCAATATCGATCTGCCGATCGCCAAATTCGATCTGAATCAGAGGGCCTCGTTTGCCGGAGCGGTCGATGATTTGCAGGCCGTCGGCGGCACGGCAACCTTCGATGGGATTGCTGTCGCCATGGATATGATCCAGGAGCAGCGGGCTGTAGATCCCAGTCTGAAACCTATGATCTTCGTTCTCAGTGACGGCGAGACAAATGAAGGCCATTCGCTGAACGCTATTGAAGGCATCGTGAAGGATCTTGGAATAACTATACACACAATTGGATATAATGCGAATATCAAGGCCCTGAAGACTATCGCTGAAATCAATGAGGGTGCCTGCATCAACGCAGATACCAATGACGTTGTTTATAAGCTGCGCAACCTGTTCAATGCAGAGCTGTAGATACCAGAGGGGCTAAGATGGCTTTCACGATGGAGGTGCCCGATGAGGCAGCGATTAAAGACAGGGTCCAGGAACTTTTCACCATGGAGGTTCCCAATGAAGCAGCGATCAAGAAAGAGGTACAGGAACAGGTCGAGCCGGTACCTGAGGAAGTAGCCCAGCTTCAGGCTTTAGCGGAGAGCAACGTTGCGCAAATTCTGGCCTTAGATATCGATGAGTTTGCCAAAAAGAAGTATATCCTCCAGTCTGTTGAGTCCTTTGGGGCCGACTCTATGAAGAGCTCGGCCGCCAAAAACTCTTTGCTGCAGGTGACAGTCGGGAGTCTATCCAGAAACGGCGATGAAGGCGGCGTTGTGGCAAAAGGCTTGATGGATTTGAACCGGGAGCTAAAAGACCTGGACCCCGGCCAGATCGATTTTACCAAGACGGGCATTTTCGGCAAGGTGTTCGATCCGGTCAGGACCTATTTTGCCAGATACCAGAAGGCAGATTTGGCTATTGCGGATATCATCCTCTCTCTAGACGGAGGGAAGACAATCCTGAAAAACGATAACACTACTCTGGAGATCGAGCAGCAGGCACTGCGCAGTTTGACCAAGAAGCTGATGAAAGAGATCCAGCTGTGCACCCTGATGGACAAATCGATCGAGATGCAGATAGAAGCGGCCAGAGCCAGGAACGAAGACCCGGAAAAAGTTAGATTTGTCGCTGAAGAAGTCCTCTTTCCGCTGCGGCAGCGGGTTATGGATATGCAGCAGATGGTCATCGTCAATCAGCAGGGCGTAATGGCGATGGAAGTTGTTATCAGGAATAATAAGGAGCTGATGCGCGGGGTAGAAAGGGCTCAAACTGTGACAATTTCAGCTTTGCGAACTTCAGTGACGGTTGCCGGCGCTCTCTATCACCAGAAGATCGTCCTGAAGAAGATTGAAATGCTCAATGAGACCACAAATGATATCATCAGCAACACCTCGCAAATGCTGAAGTATCAAGGGGCGGAAATCCAGAAACGATCAATGGAAGCCAACATCTCCGTCGAGGGGATGAAGACTGCCTTTGCCGATGTCATGGAAGCGCTGGACTCCATCAGCACCTATAAGCAGGAAGCACTGCCCAAAATGCGGGATACTATCAATCAGTTCAAGGAACTGGCCGCCAAAGGCGAAGAACAGATTCAGCAGCTTGAGAAGGGCCATAAACTGGTACTGTAGCTGAAAGAATCTTATCCAATTCCCCTGAATATCGTTTATTACATAATCTATTTAAATTAATTAATGCAATTGGCAGGTCTTCTAGACGCAAATCAAATTTAAATTCTATCGGCCTTATCATGATCAGAACGGATCAGACCAGCAATATATAGTTGAGAACCAATTATGTGAGACTATAGTCCCGAACGCCAAGTTTGACACTTATCTGATGTGTAGCGGTGATGTTAACCCAAGAAACTACAGGTCTTGTAAGCAGATGATTCCTCCAGTATACTGCATTACGTGTCAAGTCTAAGGTTCAGGACTATAATTGGTTCTCGCAAGATTGGTGTTTAACGATACGAATAAGGTCAAATTTTAAACTCTTGCGAGTTTGAGATTTGTCCGAAAAGTATCGTTAAACACTATACTCCACTAAAAAGGGGAAAACGGAATCGCTAAGGTAATCTGACAAAGTCAAGCTAATAACATTCAAATATATGGTCGCATATACTACGTAAACGGTGGAGATATAGTGCTTAACGATACCTTTCGGCCAAATCCCAAACTGTTGTGAATTTGAGATTTGGCTTATCCGTGTCGTTAAGCACTAATCTTGCGAGAACAAATTAGCTTCATCTAATTTGTCCTCGACTGGCGTGAGACGTTCCAGAAATCTTGAGCACAAAAGATGCAACGAATTCGACAATTTGTGGCCTGACGACAGATGGTCAGAGTGGCTGACGAATGGTCGAGTTGGATATCAAAAACTGACAATTGAGCAAGAGCAAAATGGGCTTATTCTGGAACGAGATTGCGCCAAAAGAAACCTGATCTGGTCGAGAGATCATTGAAGAAGAATATGGGATGAATTAACATGAAAATATGTGTTACTGCAAGCGGTCCTGGTTTGGACGCCCCCCTCGATCCGAGGTTTGGGCGATGCGCCTATTTCGTATTGGTGGATTCAGAAACTCTGGTGGCAGAGTCGACACCCAACAACAGCGCCGGAGCCGCAAGCGGAGCTGGAATACAGGCTGCGCAGACAATTGCCAACTTAGGAGCTTCTGTTCTGATCACCGGCAACGTGGGACCCAACGCGGCTCAGACCCTCACTGCAGCTGGTGTAAAGATATACCTGGCTGACGGTGGCAACGTGAAAGACTCGGTGGAGCGGTTTAAGAATGGCGAGCTCAAGGAGACCTCTTCAGCCTCGGCACCGGCCCATGCAGGAATGGGGGGCGGAGGTGGTCGTGGAGGAGGTCGCGGCGGCGGAATGGGTCGCGGCGGCGGAGGCGGCAGTGGAAGCGGTGCCGGACAGGGCGGTCAAAATAGGTGATATGACATGAAAGTTTGCGTTCCGACGATGGGCAAAGGTGGCCTCGATGATCTTATTTCAGCTCACTTTGGCCGTTCTGATACGTATACCATAGTGGACACAGATACCGGTGAAGTCGAAGTGGTCCCGAACACCAGCGAGCACATGGGCGGAACCGGTCTTCCACCAGAGCTAATAGCATCGAAAGGTGCTCACACAATGCTTGTTGGAGGACTGGGTCCAAAAGCTGTCCAGATGTTTGAGCAGTACGGAATAGATGTCTTCGTTGGTGCTACAGGTACTGTCAACGACGCCATATCCAACTGGAAAGAAGGGCATCTCGAGGAAGCCACAGACGAGAACGTCTGCAGTGAGCACAGACAATAATCAAATTTTCAGGTCTTCTGGCACTGGTTCCACATCTCTAAATCAGAACGGAATTATGCACGCCAGATCGCCTGACATGTTTTTTTCTGTGACATGTCAAATTGTAGCGAAACATGATTTAAACCACTGCATATTGCTTTGATTTATAGGCAGAAAACTCACATCCCAATATGGGGCTCGCTCACATCAATCCTTGAGCTGGTTATAGTTGAGAACTAATTAGATGGAACTAATCAATTCTCAACAGAATATTGCTTAACGATACGAATAGGTCAAATCTAAAATTTTCACGAGTCTAAGATTTGTCTGAAAAATATCGTTAAACACTATATTTGCCTTTCACCACCTCAAAGCAAGCTAGCTAGGTATTCATTTCAAAACAAAATCCGCGCCCTTTTCTCTTTTTTTTTGTCACTTTTGCCTCGACCCGAGAGAAAAAATATGGGGCAACGTAGGTGGCTGCAAAGGCGATTCCAAAGTAGCGGAGAAAATCGGCCACTATCGAGGAGAAGCCCCCTTCGAACGGCTCAAAGAGAATCGCAGATCCGATGTAGGCCGCTGTAACTACCAAGAGGCCAACAATCATCCTCGTAATCCTGACCAAATTTGATACGCCCTCGGTTGTGAACCAAATCCTTTTTCGCTCCAGCAAGAGCCCTACCGTTGCGCCACAGATCACGCCTGGCATCGACCCGATCCCAGCTATCTCAAGGCTGTGATGCGTCACAACTGTGGAAATCGTCGAGATCGCCACAATGCCAAACGAGCCAAGGAACGCAAGAGAGGCGATCTTGAGATCTCTTTGGGTCCAGACGAACTCTTCTATCTTCGGCTTGAGCAAGATGTATGCTGCTAAAGTTATGATCCCAAGGAGGGCTCCGGCCAGAACGTCTGAGAGATAGTGTGCGCCCAGGTAGATGCGAGACGTCATGATCAAAAGGACGAGACTTGCGCTGAAGGTGGCGTATAACGCGCCACGGTTGACGTTGCGAAATGTGTAACCCAGAATACCCATAGAAGGTGGCGCATAGCTGAGAATGACCTGACGGATAGGAGTAGCCGCCAATGCTGTCGAGCTGGAGTATTCGATCGGGGTAGGACTGGAACGGGCGCGGAAATCCAAAGAACCCTTTGACCAGGGTGTTGAAGCTTCCTGCAAAGGCGACGAGATACAACATCTCGATACCGAGCTGCTTTCTAAAACACCAAGCTATGAGGGCGATCCCTAAGATGAAGGCAGTCTCGTCGCCCAGAAAAGAGATCATCTGGAAAGGCAGATCGAGCTTCGGGGAGAATGCCTGAAGCTTCTCGATTATTTGTATGCCAAAATCGCCAAACACTAAATCGCTCATCTACATCAGACCTATGCCCATTATTCTCTCTTCCATGTGCCTTTTCCTTGTTCCCTTCCATGTGGCCTTACATGGTTGGTTGTGGCGAGGATGACATATTTATCTATTTAAGTTTAATGCAATGTCACACTGTGCGATGAATGAGACGAAGAATAGAGATTTGGCGTACTCATGATACTCAAAGAATTGTGGGTGTGGGTGCGTGGCATGTTCTGATGAAGTTTCGAGGATAATTTTGAGGGAAACATGAAGAGAACGATCTTTACCGGAATGTTCTTGTTGACCGCCTTCCTGAGCGGATGCGCCGAGGAGGGTGACAGAGATTTGGACGATGGAGGTGAAATGCTCATCCCAAGAGAAGTGCTGTTCGGAAACCCTGACAAAGCATCTGTCAGGCTCAGTCCTGACGGGTCGAAGATTGGCTACCTGGCACCTTTTAACGGCGTTCTCAACGTTTGGGTGGGTCCTGCCAAAACCCCTGAAGAGGCAACACCTGTCACCAACGACACTGGCCGAGGGATTCAGGCATACAGCTGGACCTACACGAGCCAACACATCATCTACATCCAGGACAAAGAGGGCGACGAGAACTGGCGGATCTACAGCGTCAACTTGACCTCTGGCCAGGTTAAAGACATGACGCCAGAAGAGGGAGTCCAGGCGCAGATATTGGTCGTAAGCCAAAAGTTCCCTGAAGAGATCATAATCGGGCTCAACGATCGAGATCCCAGGTTCCATGACATCTACCGGCTCAACGTCGAAACCGGGAACATGACCCTCCTTCTGAAAAATCAGGAGTTTGCAGGCTTTAGCATCGACGACGATTACAACGTGAGGTTCGCAACCAAGATGACACCTGACGGCGGTGCTGAGATCTTCGCGCCAACAGAACGCGGAACCTGGGAGACTTTCATGAAGGTCCCGATGGAAGACGTGATCACAACTGGTGTACTCGGGTTCAACAACACCGGAGAGACCCTCTACATCTCAGACAGTCGGGATAGAAACACCGCCGCCCTGTTCTCTTTGGATATGAAGACCAGCGAGATGAAGTTACTTGCCGAAGACAAAAGATCCGATTTCAGCGACGTCATGATTCATCCTACCGAGAAGAATGTCCAAGCTGTGGCCTTCAACTACGAGCGGAAAAGCTGGCAGATTCTGGATGACGAGATCAAAGAAGATCTGGAACGTCTCAGCGTCGTTGCCGGTGGAGATGTGGAGGTTTTGAGCAGGACTCTCGAGGACGACTACTGGATTGTGGCTTATCTCCTCGACAATGGACCCGTCCGATATTATCTCTACGATCGAAAGGAAAAATCTGCCCAGTTTCTTTTCACCAACCAGGAAGATCTGGAAGGCCTCAATCTTGCCAAAATGACGCCTGTCATCATCAGGTCTCGCGATGGACTGGATCTGGTCGGTTACTACACTTTGCCTTTGGGCGGCGACCAAGATGGTGACGGCAAGCCCGATAAACCACTTCCTATGGTCCTTTATGTTCATGGCGGACCGTGGTCTAGAGATGCGTGGGGTTACAACGCTCTTCATCAATGGCTTGCCAACCGGGGTTATGCGGTTTTGAGCGTCAACTTCAGAGGATCGACAGGGTTTGGTAAAGACCTGATTAACGCTGCCAACCTGGAATGGGGTGCCAAGATGCATGACGATCTGATCGACGCCGTCAACTGGGCTACGCAGGAGGGAATTGCTGACCCAGATCTTATAGGGATCATGGGCGGAAGCTATGGCGGTTATGCTACTTTGGCGGGATTGACATTCACGCCAGAGGTCTTTGCCTGTGGCGTGGATATCGTGGGACCTTCGAAACTGACGACCTTGATCGAGTCGATTCCGCCTTACTGGGAGCCCCAGATCGAGATATTTGCAACTCGGATGGGTGACCATCGGACCGAAGAGGGGCGGGCTCTTTTGAACAGTCGTTCCCCGCTGAATTACGCAGATAGGATCAAGCGGCCACTGTTGATAGGTCAAGGTGCAAACGATCCTCGTGTAAAACAGAACGAATCCGATCAGATCGTTCAGGCGATGCAAGAGAAAGGAATTCCAGTGACTTACGTCTTATATCCAGACGAGGGCCACGGCTTTGCCAAGCCCGAAAACAGGATATCCTTCTACGCTGTGGCCGAACCGTTCCTATCAAAGTGTCTTGGCGGAAAGTACGAACCCATAGGAGACGACTTTGAAGGCTCTGCAATCACAGTTCCGGCTGGTGTCGAAGAGGTACCCGGGCTGAAAGATGCCATTTCAGCGCATCAATTAACAGAAGAACCAATTGGATAGCACCGATTAATTCTCACAAGAACACCATAATAGCGAGAGATCAAATCGATTCAGAATGGTGAATTTCAGGCGTTAAGAAGTGGCGCTAACTTCTGGGCCAGACCCCTTCGATCTGGTTTATTGGCCCAGGGGCGCCATCTTATCGACCGAATATTTTAATAATCGCCACGACCATATGACTCTTTGGGGGTTTACCTTTGAAGCATATGGCAATCGCGTTGAGTTTCGTGGTCCTTGCTCTGGCTCTGTCCATCCCTGCCCTGGGTTTCGATTTTGTGCCAATCTTGACGGTGGCAGGTGACGGATCAGTCACAGTACCGGCAGATGCAGTCTTCGTCACCGCCAGTGTGACGACAAACGACGATAACGTAACTTCAGCTTCTGCCCTTAACGCAGAAAAGCTGAACAGGACGATCGAGGCCTTGTTGGCTGTTGGCATCTCAAGAGATGAGATCCAGTCAGGATACGGAAGAAACGCTCAGACCATCAGGACCTACAAACGGATCTGCAACAACACAACCTGCATGATCGTCGAAGACCAGGTCATAAACCAGGTCACAGACCAGATCAGAGTCCAGCTAGATCCCAAAGATGAGACAACGCTCGAGCGGTGCCTTGAATCAGTAGAGGCAGAAGGCGCAACCGCTGCGGTCACAGGTTACTGGCTCGATGACACAAACTCTGCCATGTCTGAGGCCAGGAAAAAGGCCGTCGAAAACGCAAAACAGAATGGCGAAGAGCTGGCAACTGCAGCCGGGTTGAAGCTTGGAAAGACACTGGAGATCCTTGAGCCATCTGGCCCGCGAATCCTCCGTCATTCTCACGGATGGAACGAATGGGATGAATGGGACTCGTTCTGGCCAGGGATGGGGTACTCTGAATGGCGCCAGCCCTGGATGCACCGCCAACCCTTCGAGACGTCTTATGTGGATTCTGGCATGGTGGAAATTACGGCTTACGTCGTAGTGACTTACGAACTCGTCTCGTAGGTTGATGACAGAGAGGGCCAACGGCCCTTTCCATCTATAGTGCTTAACGATACCTTTGAGCCAAATCTCTAACTCACAAGAGTTTGAGATTTGGCCTATTCGTATCGTTAAGCACTATTCTGGTAAGAACCGATTAGTGTTATCTAATCGGTTCTTGACTATATTTTGCGTGAAGATGAGCCTGTAATCGAGAACAAATCGGATAACTACTGATTTGATCTCGCGAGATTGGTGTTTAACGACACGAATAGGATAAATATTAAACTCTTGTGTCGAAATCTTGGATAAGGTTTTATCAAATCGGGTTCGATAAGTTAAGACTATGTCTAAGTCAGAGGATTGTTTGAAAGAAGCTTTCTCAGGCGAATCTCAAGCTAACAGGAAGTACCTGGCCTTTGCAGAGAAAGCTGACCAAGATGGATACCGTCAGGCGGCCAAGCTCTTTAGAGCTGCTGCAGAGGCCGAAACCGTTCACGCCATAAACCATCTCAAGGCGCTCGGTGCCGTCAAGTCCACAAAAGAGAACCTGAGAGAAGCGATCGCTGGGGAGACTCAAGAGTTCAAGGAGATGTATCCTGAAATGATCAAGACGGCAAAAGCCGAGGGCAACAAGTCTGCCGAAAGGACCTTCCGGTACGCCAACGATGTGGAACAGATCCACGCAAAGCTCTACCACGACATGATGGAACGGCTGGAAGAATCCAAGGAAGAGAGCTTCTCCTACTACGTCTGCCCCGTTTGCGGAATGACTGCAGAGCGAGAGCCTCCGGAAAAGTGCCCCGTCTGTGGGGTCAAAGGAGAGCGATTCGAGGAGGTTGAATGATTCTGCACTCCATAACACTCTTGCATCATTCCCTTTCTGCCACCGCCCGATCTCGCGTTTATAGTCGTGAACCAATTAGATGAAACTAATTGGTTCTCGCTATATCTCAAAAGCAATATCGCGTTTTCGATGTCGCGCTAATAGCTTATCGGCCCTTCGTCCTCAAATCCCTCCCTCTGACCAGTTCCCGCTTCCCTGGTGAGCCTTTTTGGGTAATAAAGAAGTTTAATCACGTTCTGGGCGTGCTCTCGCGTCCTTTGATCCGCAAGGAAAGCCAGTTCCCTTTCATCTTCGGCCTCGTCTTCGTGGACGAACACTTCGATTATGTGGGTGTTTGTCATGAGCTGGGCCATGATCAGACCCGTTGAAGCTTCGTGGGCGCAGGTCTTATCGATAGGCTTTGGCCCCGGCATTCCAAGAGCCATGATGATGTTGCACCCCTCCTTTTCTATCAGTATCTTTGATGCCACTGGTAGGTCCTTGACGCCAGGAACTGTGTATCTCTCGATCTGAGCAGAGCACTCTCGTTTCAGTTCGTTAATGGCGGCTTTTGCCATATCATATCGGGCGAAGTTGGTATCAGCAATCCCAATCTTCATGTAGAACAGTATTCTTGGGCTCGGGTTTGAGGATTTCGATCGGGTCAACTACCACGGCCTAAAGGCCGTGGCTTGCGAGCGGCTAAGCGAGACTATAGTCATATACCATAGATTTAACTCATATGAGCCCAACCCTATATAATGCC
>CAYWZG010000059.1:0-14493 GCA_964462795.1 uncultured Methanotrichaceae archaeon | reverse complement strand
GCCAAATCTCTAACTCGCAAGAGTTTGAGATTTGGCCTATTCGTATCGTTAAGCATTATTCTGGTAAGAACCGATTAGTGTTATCTAATCGGTTCTTAACTATAAATTCGTTCCTATCGATTATCAATTATATTATCTCCCAATTGATGATCTGGTAAACCCGGGCACGTCAAATGCCCGTCACTTTAGTGATGGGTGATTTACGCTCTGAGCACATCTTATGGCCCTCAGAAATTCGATCTTTCCAAACTCTGGCCAGTAAGACTTGCAGATGTAGATGGGACATTCGTTCCCGTTGGACTGCCATGGCAAGAAGTTGGAGGTTCTGTACTCGCCGCCGGTTCTGATCATTAGATCGACGTCGGGAAGCGATACGTCGTTTTCGGGGTATAGATGTCGGCTTATCGCAGCTTCGTTCACGTCTTTGGGCCTTATTTGACCCGCTCGTACCTTAATCGCCAGTGCTCTTACTGCATCCAGAATTTCGCGCTTGCCGCCGTAGGCCAAAGCTATGTTGAAGTAAACCCGATCGTAGTCGCAGGTGGCATCTTCCACCACTCTGATTGCATCCTGCAAAAATTTTGGTAATAGCTCGATCCTGCCCACGGCCTTTACTCGTATCCTATTTTTGTGGATGCGCTCTGAAGTGGAAAGTTCCAAAAGCTTGTCTTTTATCAGACTGAATAGGTAGCTTTTCTCTTCAGAGGGTCGGTCGAAGTTTTCGGTGGAAAAAGCGTATACTGTCAAGTACCTTATGCCCAGGTCTAGGCACCAATCAGCTACTTTTTCTGTGGTCTTGGAACCTAGGAGATGGCCATTGAGGCTGGATATACGCTTCACCCTGGCGTAACGCCGATTTCCATCCTGAATTACGGCCACATGTCTTGGAACGCCACGTTTCAGAACATCTCTTTCCAAAGTCCACTGGCCAAGGGCAGAAATGGGTTTGATAGATCGAAACGTCGACGACATTCGTTGCAGGTTCACTCCTCACACTCTCATGAATTACTATTTAAAGTGTGTTCTCTCCATCCGCTTTCTGAAAGAGAGAGTGCGTCTCCCACAGGGAAAATCCTTAATATACATGACGTCATGGGGGGCTTGTGGGCCTGTGGTCTAGGTGGTTATGACATCGCCTTCACACGGCGGGGATCACGCGTTCGAATCGCGTCGGGCCCATTATCCAATTTTGGTCACAATCTTTAACTACCATACCGCACCTTTGGTCTGCTGATTGAACTTCGTGCGATCTGCATCGAAATATACAGTCTATAAATTGATTCATAATTAGAGGTGATATGCTGGCAAATTTTAGAAGGAGAAAAAATACCGGTCAAACCCAGGTTATAACTCGTGTGAGATTGCCCCATAGCCAAGATCGAGAGATGTTTGGACACGTCGAAAACCTCCTCGGTGCTAACCGATTGAAAGTCAGATGTATCGATGGAAAGGTGAGGATGGCCAGAATACCCGGGAAAATGAAAAAGAGGATCTGGATCAGAGAGGGTGATTTGGTCATAATAGTTCCCTGGGAAATCCAAGACGAGAAGGCTGACGTAGTCTGGAGGTATACTGCACCTCAGGTTGACTGGCTCGAGCGCAAGGGTTACCTCCACAGATAAACATGTCTAAGGAATCCAAGAAGCTCAGGGAGATAGAGGCGCGCATCGATATGATGCGCAAGCGCGATAAAGACTCTGACGATTTTAAGGTTAGAGATGAGGTCTTCGATAAGAGGACTTTCATGAACCTCTACGCTTTGGCGAACAAGGGCCCGATAGACGCCCTCGGTGGGTCGATAAGCACCGGAAAAGAGGCTAATATTTTCCTCGCCTTTGGTGAAACTGGCAACCTTGCCATCAAGATCTATAGGATCAACACCAGCAACTTCAAGGCGATGCAGAACTATCTGATTGGCGATCCTAGGTTTGGCAACATCAAAGGCACCAAGAGGGCCGTCATCATCGCTTGGACTCGAAAGGAGTTTCGAAACCTGAAACGGGCCCAAGAGGTCGGTGTGAGAGTCCCAAATCCGATCGATATGAAGGAGAACCTTCTCGTCATGGAGCTGATAGGCCAAGGCGAAGTGCCAGCCCCAAGGCTCAGAGATGTGAAGCTAGACGAAGACGAGGCAAGGCGGGTCTTCGAGAAAGTCTCTGAATACATTTCGGACCTATACAACAAGGCCAAGATAGTTCATGCTGACCTGAGCGAGTTCAACATTTTGTATGACAACGGTGAACCTGTGATCATCGATATGGGTCAGTCAGTCATGCTAGAACATCCCATGGCGAGGGCGTTCCTTGAAAGGGACATCTCCAACGTAGCTCGTTACTTCAAGAAAACTTATGGGATCGGTTCAGAAGAAGAGATCCTAGCGAAATTGAGGGCAGATCGAGACGGCTAAGAGTGCCAAATTATTGGAGGTCGAAATTTTTGCATATCAAGATTCCAGATGAACGTGTAGGAGTGCTTGTGGGTCCCAATGGATCCGTAAAGAAAACGCTAGAAGATCGAACCGGCGCAGAGCTGGATATAGACAGTGAAACTGGATCTGTCGCTGTGATATCTGGTGACGATCCGCTCCTTTCAATTCGGCTTATGGACGTCGTTCAGGCCATCGGCAGAGGATTCTCTCCTGAAAGAGCAATCTCGATTCTTGACGACGATATGCTGATGCTGGACGTGATGGACCTTTCCAATGTCTCCAACACCAAAAGCGGTATGGCCAGGATCAAAGGCAGGATAATCGGAAAGGACGGCAGGACCAGAGAGACGATGGAACGGCTCACTAACTCCAAGATCTCGATCTACGGAAAGACAGTCTCTCTCATCGGCAATCCCGAACAGATCAAGGTCTCCAGGACTGCGATCGAGATGCTCATCGACGGTGCACCTCATGGGTCCGTCTACAGTTATCTGGAAAAGAAACGCCAAGAGTTGGTCCGGTCCGACTTGGGAGACTTTTGAGCGCCTCTTTGGGCTTTGCCTTATCGCACAATTCGAGAGGATCCTGTGTAGATGTTCATTCTCTCTTCTCGAGCGAAGCCGACCAGGGTCAGGCCAATTTCGCCAGCAAGGTCTGCTGCAAAAGTGCTGACAGCACCTTTGGATGCCACCAGAGGGATGCCGAATCGAGCTGCCTTTTTGACGGTGCGGCCCGTAATCCTTCCCGAGGTCGCAACGTAACAATCTTTGAAGTTCACGCCCTCAAGGAGGGCCCAACCGAAGATCTTGTCCAGGGTGTTGAGGCGGCTCACATCCTCTGCAGTGACCAATACTCGATCGTCTCGGCAGAGCGCAGATGCATGGGTTCCGTCTGTTTTGTTGTGAAGCTCCGAGTTCAGGATGGACTCAAGACATACCAGGATAGATCTTCCGCTGACTCTTGGAGTTTGGGCAGGCTCGGGCGTGTCCACGACATTTTTGCCATCGAGAGGCGTGACTTTCACCCTGATCTGATCGTTGATCTCAAGTTTTGCAATCTGGTCAACCGTCTCGATGATGCCTTCGGAATAAAGATGGCCTGCTGCAAACTCCCTCTCTTGAGAGGGCGTGAGAAGCGCATTTGCATAGAGTTTTTCGTTCACGAATATGGGGCGCTCGATCTCAAGTGGCAAGTTCTCGGGGTTTGGGCGGGCGACGTCTTTTTCGAGCCGGAGGATGTTTCGAATCTGAAATTTCACGATCGATCCGGTGCGTCATGGAATTATATATGTCTTGTCAGAATCAGAACTGATCCGCACATTGATCGGACATGATTGGAGGATAAATCTTTGGAATTCCTGTCCCAATTGCAGCTTACCCCTTTTGATTGGGTATTCATAGCCCTCGTAACTTTGTACTTACACTGGATCTTGGCAGTCAAGCTTGGCAAAAGCCCGCGCATGAAACGGCTGAACGTGGGCAACTGGGGTCCTGCAATCGCTATAAGGACCACGAGAGGGCTAGACCTGATTGAGAAATTGAGCAGACCCAAACGTTTCTGGAGGACCACAATCACGGCCGGAACGGCTCTTGTGATCGTCTGCATGGTTTCTTTCTTCCTGCTACTCGTCGTGACCACGATCGCAATTATACGGGCGCCCCCAGAGCCTAGTGCTTACACCGCGCCAAGAAACGTTCTTTTGATACCTGGTCTCAACCAGTTTATACCGATCTGGTACGGCTGGGTCGCGCTTCTTGTCACCATGGTGGTTCATGAGTTCTCTCATGGCATACTCTGCAGAGTCGAGGGAGTTCGGGTAAAGTCGATGGGAGTTGCCCTCCTAATCGCGCCGATCGCAGCTTTTGTAGAACCTGACGAAGAAGAGCTTTTCGGGACTGAGGAGAAGGAAGCGAAGGCTTCGCGAAGCGCTCGGGTCAGGATACTTTCGGCAGGGGTCATAGCCAACTTCTTCGTGGCGGCGGTTGCTTTGGCGTTGTTCTTCGGGCCGGTGATAGGCGCGATAGCACCTCAAGACAGACTGGTGGTGACCGAAGTTCTGCCAGGATCCGACGCTGAAGTCGTAGGTTTCGAGGAAGGGATGGTTCTTTTGAATGTGAACGGCCATCCTGTCGAGAGCCTGAAAGATATCGGCTCGTTTGGAAGTAGCCCGCTCGAACTTGAGATGTTACAGGACGGGGAAGTGTCTGATCGCACCTTGAAAGAGGAACTCGTGAGCGGGGTCATGATAGTCCAGGTCTTTGAAGATTCTCCCGCCGAGGGTGCAGGAATGGTGCCTGGCCTCATAATATCGGGGATCGATGGGGTTTCCACCTCTGACTGGACTGAGTTTAAATCTTACATGGAAACCACCAAAGAAGGGCAAAAGATCACGATCGGGACTAATCGAGGGTCTTATGATGTCAAGCTCGCCGAAAACCTCGATGGAAGCGGGACCGGCTTTATCGGCGTTGGTTTTTCTGGGATCTCGGTGAACGCAGTTTACATCGATGGGGTGACTTTCCAGGAGTTTCCTGCAAGCTCTTTCCTCTTGTTGCTAGATGAGATCCCTCATGCTGGGATTGGTGGCCTCATAACCCTAATGGGCCTTCCTTTCTCAGGGATTCCTGGCTTTACCAAGATGGGATTTCCAGGGTTTGTAGGCAGGATCACTCAGTTCTTCGAGCCGGTTGGATGGGCCAAATCGCTCGGGGACAAAGCTTTCTGGATCGCCAACATGCTCTTTTGGATTGGGTTGATCAACCTTTATGCGGGGCTGTTCAACTGTCTTCCTGCAGTTCCTCTGGATGGTGGCCACATCTTCAGAGATCTGTTACACATCGGGTTTTTGAAGGCGTTTCACAGCGAGGTGCGGGCTGAAAAGATGACCAATACTTTGGTTAAGGTCATGGCCTGGCTGATATTCTCGTCTCTCATCTTCATGATAGCTGCACCTTACCTCGCTCACGGGTTTGGAGGGTGAATTATAGTCAAGAACCGATTAGATAACACTAATCGGTTCTCGCAAGAATTGTGTTTGGCGATACCTCGCCCTGAAGGAAAAGGGCGGGGCGTCTTGATTCATCATCAAAGTTTGCATCACAGAAAGTGACTACTCCTCCGATCACCAAATATATTTTCCTCTCACCAAGGTCCATACTGGATTAGCTTTTTATATCAGAGTACATTTTCATTTTAAATGATGGAGGATATGGTACCCGCCTGCCGTCACCAGAGAGGCCGCGCGCTCTTTGCGAGGAGGGAGAATTGACTGCGGGCAGGCCTGGTGGTGGGCGCCGTTTATGCGAGTCGTTCAAGGTAGCGCAAGGCGCCGACGCGTCCCATGACGACTGCTCTTTTGAAGGAAGATTCGCTTCTTTTGCGATTGTGGCGGGAGAACATTCTGGTTTTGATAAGACAGGCCACACCTCTTCGCGCCGATATTCTTCAGATACTCACGAGGGCGCGGTAGCAGATGGTCCCACCCCCTCGGTGGCGCGCTTTTCCCTGAGCGGCGGGGCTTTGGCATCATCTTCAGCTCCAGCTTCAGCTCCGAGGCTTACTGACGCCCTTCTCCTTGCAGAGAGGATTCACGCCGCCCTAGTGGAGCTTTCGGACGGTTCGGCCACTTTCACAGGCTGCGATGAGAAAGGTCGGCCGCTCGAAGGCCACGCCCACGCCTACATTTTCAGCGAGTCCAACCTGGCACTTGGTCGGGGGAAGGGCGGCGAGATCACTCACGTCACCGTATACGCGCCCGCGGGATTTGGACACTTGGAAACGTCCGCCCTTGAAAGTCTCAGGGAGGTTTGCGGCTCGGGGCTCAAAGCGCATCTCACTCTTCTTGGCCTGGGTCCGCCCGAGGATTTTGGGGGGTGTGATGCTCGCAAGGGCAAGTCACCACTGTTCGCAAAGTCTCGGTCCTGGACGTCTCGAACGCCTTTTATCCCCACCAGGCACCCGAAGGCCACCCGCGCCAGGGCGCCAAAGCTCGATTCCACGGGCCTACAAATCGGCAGCCCCGAGCACGAACTCTGGAGGCTTTTGAGGCTGGCCGGGTTTCCGGAGCCCGAGGCAGTCGAGCCCGTCTATTTCACGAGTCTAGCGGGGGAGAAAACGGGCTGGTCGAGTTTCAGGAGGGCTCGAAGCTTGGGCGGCGGCAGGCGGGCGGGCAGTGTGGGTTACGGTTTCCAGATCGAGTTTCCCGTGCCAGTGCAAGGGCCGGTGGCGCTTGGGTACGGGGCGCACTTCGGGATGGGGGGATTTGTGAGTGACAGGATTGAGAATTCTGAAGATGAATCGATAATTGGGGTGTGATCTTACGCCGCGTAGCTTTGGTGATTTGAAATATCCTGATTATAGTCCCGAACGCCAAGTTTGACACTTATCTGATGTGTAGCGGTGATGTTAACCCAAGAAACTACAGGTCTTGTAAGCAGATGATTCCTCCAGTATACTGCATTACGTGTCAAGTCTAAGGTTCAGGACTATAGTCACCGAAGGTGGCTATCAACTTCTTTCGCTTACATTCTGCAGTGCAGATGGTGGTGAATTCTCCTTCCGGAACTTTTCAAATATCCAGTTAGGTACTGGAACATAGTCCCTGCGGTGCCGGTAGATCTCATTCTGTACGTTACGCGTTTGTTGCGTTATATTCACGCTATCGGCGTCTGGACGTCCCGCATCCTTCAGGATCGCATTGACAACGGCTTGTAGGCGCCCTAAGCGTTCGGCGGCCGTGCGGTGCTCGGAGGCGTATCTCATCAGGGCTACGATCAGTGGGATGATGAGTAGTATCGGACCGCTAAGAAGCTGATCGATCCGCCAGTGCAATATCACTGTGACTGACACCAATACGGCTACGAACCCGCCGGTTGCAACAACTAGCCGATTGAACAATTGGCTACGCTGTTTAGCGTCCCAGACGATGTTTTCGCGTTGGCAGATCAGGCGTGCCTCGTTCATGGTGGCGGTGCTAATTGCTGGGCTCTCGTACCAATCCCGCAGGTCCTCCCATGCTAGATCACGATCCTTACGCTTGTTAAACCGCTCGACCGCCAGTTCGATAACTTTGGGATCAGGCCTGTCTGCCAACGCATCGTTCCATTCAAGGTCAAGCACCTGACAGTCAAATAGCTCTTGTATCCCTGCTGCATTGACACGCTGACTGCGGGTGCTGGGCAGAAAGAACAGCTCGATTGCAGTTATAACCAACAAGATCCAGGTGATCAGCGCGATGTGCGAGGCAAAGATAACCAAGGCACCGGTACCCAGGATTGCGACGCCTACGGTCACAATTAACCAGATGAGAGTCCATCGTTTATCTTCATCGTATAGTTGCCGCTGCGCCGCCAGGTATTGCAAAGCATCGGTCTGATTCTGTCGTTCGGGAATGTCACTCATGTCGTTCCTCTCCTGACTTTTCAGGGCTTGCGCTGTGTGATAGTGTTCCATCCCTCGGCACGTTCCTGATAAAGCCGGAAATCAATCGGCCGTTTGAGGTCCCAAAGCGCTTCGGCAATAGCGCGTGCCTCCTCAGAAGTGACCATCATCGGTTTGCGTGCGGTCATCCCTTGCTCGGTCAGCTTTTGGCTGAACTGCCCATACCTGACGACTTGCTGGAACTCCTGCTCTTTATAACGTGGATATAAGAATACTATGTCCGCATGTGGCCAGCCCAAGATACGTGCTAGCCAGGTTAGAGCATTTCGATCGATGAAATCGGTTAGTTCAGATTTTTCCAAGGCGGCCTCGCTCCAGGATCCTGCAACGATCCTCCATGGCTGCAAGGCGTTAGGTATGCCGAAGCTTACCGTCCGTAGCCTTGCCGATTTCAGGGCAAATTCTATTGAGCCATAGCCGTAGGCCTTTGCGTAACCCACCTTGTGCCGCATAGTAGCGCCTGGCTGAAGGAGTAAGACGCGCAGTAACAACAGAAACAACGGCCGTGGGACGCCATCCAGGTAGAGGCGGAATGGTTGCGTCACCGTATCTTGCAGCATGGACTCCAGCCGAACGGGATGGAAGGGCTTTTTGACGGAGTAAGTCCAAAAATTGCTATCTGGGTGGTACATGCGCACGCAGGCGGCCGGATCCTGATGATAGTAGAATTTACGGCCACGGAGGTGTTCTCCGACGAACTCGGCCATCGTGCCAAAAGGCAAGTTTCGTCCCCACACCTCGGCCGGTAAGAAGTACCACCAGTTCGACGCGCTCGGCTTGGCCCCGCCCATAAACGCCGCGCCCGCAATGTCGGGTACCCACAAGTCCTCACGAAAGGCGACAGTCTCCGACGAGAGATAAGCATCCTCGACCCACACCTTACTTTTCCGGGCTAGCTCGTCGTGGTCCATATTCTTATTTTCTGTAACGACACCGAACAGATATGAGGCCACATCGAGCTTGCCATCACCCGACCCAGGCTTGAATGCTTCATTCACTGCAGCGGGCGAGGTACGTCCCCTGCCGCTCCGTACCGGCTTATATTTCTCAAACGTGTGGAACCCGACGTGCCGACTGCGGTACTCCTTCTCGTACTTCGGATTCGCTTGCGAGACCCAGCTGGCTGTCAGTGCTTCAGTGAAGGCACGTAGGCAGCCACGAATGCTGGAGGCAGGGATGCACGGCTTACCATCCTGCCGGTACATGAAACTGCAGTATGGATCGGCCTCGACTTTGCCCACTATGTGGACCGGCGTCAGCGCTTTGATCTCCAGCTCGAGATACCCGCTGAATTTCTCACCCAGAGCGTCGAACTGCTCCTCGGTTCGAAGGATGGGGGCTGCGGGAAACGGCACGAAATCAAACGGGTTAGGATAGTGAGACATCGATGCTACCTCCCGTGAACTCCTTCAGGTACTCCGTAAATTCGAGCAGCTTCTCAGGCGGAATAACATGACATTTCCATAATCCGGACAGAATCTCGTTCGGTCGGTTTCCATCCGTCTCATCGCCGAGAAATGCACGTCCTTGCAGTTTGGGCGCATTAGCCCGTCGCCATAGTTCATATGTCTGCTGCCGCACTTCCATTCGCCCGCGCCCGATGCTGGAAAGCGTGCCTATACGTAACATCCCATCGTTCAGCTCACGCACCCACAGCCCTAAAAGTGCCAGATCGCAATCCAATGGATTGATGATGCGAAGACGAACTTTGGATGTCTCCCCACGTATCACCTCCAGAAAACGATGCAGCCCTCCGTCACGCGAGGCGTGGGTAATGCGATCCAGGGGATTTCTTGCTGGCATCTCACGACGCACATTGTCCGGCCCATTGGAACTCGCCATGCTGACTTCACTTACATCCACCGGCCGCAGCCCTGCCTCTGTGAACCTCACAGTCTCAATGTGTAGCCGACCAGCGTTGCTCGGCAATTCCTCCTCGCTTTCATCTGCAGCCAGACCGAACAGTGAAGCAATAAGTTCGAGGCCGGTACCACGTTGCGCCAACCCTTGCTGCACGCAGGCCTTATGAACAGCTGCGCCGTCCGCGTCATCCTTGGGGGCTGGGTTCAGCGCTGGATACAGCGCCGGATGGACCAAATGGCGGATGCTCCATGACCTCAACGCACCTCGGATGCTACTGGGCGGGACAAAATGATAGCTATATACCTGCCCGCCGCGTATTTCATAGCCGTAATGCAGCGCGGCAACTTCGTACTCTTGATTCGCCTTGTCCCGCCATTTCAGCTGAAGATTGCGGTAACGGGTCTTGGTCTTGGGCGGGGCGCTGTCGGCGTAGGCGATCTGATGCCCGTTGCGAATGACCAGCGGTGTCTTGCAGAGCAGCTCCCATTCGGCTAGCAGCACGCTGTGTACCCCATCGGCGTACAATCGATCGTTGTACATGCGCGTCTACCCTCCCATGGCTGTTGCCAGTTGGTCCTTAACTGCCTTTATCTTCGTCTCTTGCTCGGCATCAGTAAGTTTGGGCAACCCGAAGTAGCCCGCCGGAGCCGTGTCCGTCCCCACAGCTTGAAGTGTCTCTTTGAGCCATGTCTTCACACCTTCACGATCGAGCCGGTAAATCGTGCCCATCTTGAATTCCAGTCGACCATAACCTCGCCCCCCGCGTGCGCCCACCTGAATCGGGTAAATCTGCGAATTGAAGCCTTCCAGCGCCAGCAGCATAAGTCCCAATTCTTTGTCAGATAGATTCTGGGTTGCCAGGTTTAGCTCAAATGTCACGCCCGGTGGCACCACATCGGCTTTATACAGCAGTTTTTCCTTGGCTGTGCCACGGGCCGGATCAATCGCCACCGACGTATCCACGTAGGTCAACCGGTTTCCATCCCATCCCAACAGTTTGTCGTCCATAGCTTGAAGATCGCCAGTAGAACAAGTCGCATCCCACACCTCGACCTTGCCAGCGTTGAGTGGCGTACCAAACAACAGCTCCAGGTGGCTGAAAGTATTCTTGACTTTTTCTATCTGTTTGGCTTGGTCCAGATCCAGTAGTCCTTCTCCGACATAATCACGCTCTTTGGCCCATTGTTCGCCTATACCCTCAAGCACCATCAGCAGCCAGTTGCGTAGCACACCGCGCAGCGTGCTGCCGGGGATCAGCGGTTTGCCGTGATGGTCAGTAATGATGGTGGAAACTTCCACTGTTTCGCCCTCTGCACGTGGCAAAGGACGAGACTCGCCGGTGCCAATGTGCAATGGTGCCACAGTCGTAAGCGTTCCAGTAATGCGATAGCGATTCAGAAAGGCATCACCCTTGAGCAGATTCGTCATTTTTCACCTCGCGAGTTTAACATATCATGGCAGAGGGCATCAGATCCGCTTTTCCCAATGCCAGGCCAGATTCACAGCAATTTCGCCATACCCGTTTTCAGGGACAAAAGGACAGTTTTTCCAAAGGGCCCGGTTGTACTGCCCATACTCAGCAAGCGCCCACTTGGGTAAAGGTAGGCCACCTGCCAGCCATCGGGTAAGGAGGGCGGTCGTACTCCCTTCATTTACTACCCGCAGCTTGAATAGGCTGCCAGCGAGTGTGAGATAATAAGGCCGATACCTGTTGGGTCGATTGGAACGTTCTGCTGCGCCAAGATATCGATGGTACAGGTATCCCCCTTCAAACCCCTGATGAGCGAAGAAATCATCAAGTGTCAACGCGCCGCCGGAGATGTCATGCCAGTATTTAGCGTACGCTTCATGCAGGTCTTGACCAAGTGGCAGCGATTGCACGATTTCTGGATCCAGCATGATGGTGTCGCTCTGTAGCGTCACCAGGACGAGACCATCTTCAATTATGGCGCGATTGTGCGTTGCTGGGACGGCTGGACCGTCACTCACTGCTACGGTCACTGCTCGGCTCAACTTGCCCAGCCGGTGCAGGTGCTGCTGGACCGCTGAGGCGAACTGCTGGACCGCGGCCTTCCGCTCAGCAGGTTCTGAGATCTCATCGAAGTTTACGTTGCAGACCCACTCGATGGGTTGTTGTTTCAGCTTGTCCAAGGTATATGGCGCGTAGAATTGATAGGTAAAGAGCTGCCCCTCAGCGGTGCGCTGCGACACATCATCAATCTCAGACCGTGTGACGAACAACTCGACCGGTTCGGCGAGACCTATATACCGATCAAGGCTCTTTGCGTCACCATAGTAAGCCGGGCTGTTGCGGCCCTGTACCAAAGGCGTTCGCTCGTTAGACAACGCCACATCACGGACCAGTGATCCACTGCACTCTACCGCGGAAAGTGGCAGGCAGATTGGCCGAGGAGCGCCGACAAGCGTAGGTCGTGCATGGGTCACGCGGATTGCTGAGAAGTGCTTGACCAATGTCTCAAAGCCGGGAAAGTCCGCCGCATAGCCTGCATCCAGCGGTCTCGTCAATGGAATCACACCGTGAGCCTCGTTCAGCGCCGCGGCCAGAGCGCCTTTGAGCAGGCCGCCGGATAGTTCTTGGCGTGAAACAACGTAATTGGTGCGCCGGTTCTTGATTCCACCGGTTAGCAGCGGTTCATGCGCGGTTATCCGCAGGTGCAGTGCTTTCGATGTTCCGGCAAGTGTCGGGATCGCTGATACCGCGGTTTCAGTTGGAATGCTTACTCTCGCCGACTTCAGCCGCCCGAATCCAACCCCTTTCTCTGCACCCACCGTTGCCAGCCACTGGAGGCCAAGCTGTAGCACTTTAGCCAGCCGGGTAGCAGCACCAAGATCTGATGCATTAAAGGTCACTTCGCCGGTAAAACAGATTTCAGTTCCACTTGCAAAAGGATCTTCAATCTTACGCAACATGTTCTGCTGAGCGGTCTGCGAGGCATGGTTGATGGTGACACGTGTACGTGTATGTGTCTCTTTGGTGGCCGAGTTGGTGCTGACAAGGTCGTTGAAATGAACCGTGGCGGGGAGCGGCTCGTAGCTACCCTCCGCGCTCCTCGCACCAAAGAGTGCTTTGAGATCGGGGCGATCCGCAAGATCAAAGAACGGGTCCAGTTCCTCCAGCGAAGATCGTAATTTTCCCTTGAGGTGACTGGCGGGAATAACCAGTCGGTCCAAATGATCACGGTGTGCTGACTTGTCCACACCATACCAATCGGATCCAGTTGCTGCGGTGAGGAAGGGTCCCAGTACTATGAGATTGATCGTGCAAGTATAACGTTGAGTCATGCCTTCCACTCCTCCGCATAATCCCAGAGATCGGCCAGGAGATACCAGCCGGCTTTATTGCCTTCCGTGAGGGTATTGATCGCCGCAAGCGTGGCATCTCGCTGGTCTGGTGGAACGGATTCAGTCAGGCGTTTACGCAATTCATTCTCGCGTGCCACATCGCCTTGGCTTATGGAATAGGCTATATTGACCACACGACCTTTCGGCACAGATGCACAAATTGTGTGCAGGTTGTCACGCAGTTCCGACATCTCGTGACCGTATAGCAGCATGTCACTGGTATCGGCTATGCCGTAGTAGCGCTCAAGAAACTGTTCAAGAGAACCGCGCAGCATGTCGAACGACTCCAGTACCAAGTACCCCGCAGCATTGCCGTATTTGGCATTCGATAACCATTTAAGCTGCTGAGCGCGATCCTTCGGAGCAAGGTTGGCCAGGCTGGGATCCGTAGTGAAAGCTGCTTCAAACTGACTCTTAATGTTTTCCTTGGTCATGTCCAACAGCTTGTCTGCCAGCTGACGAATCTGCAGGATCGGAGCATTGTAGTGACAGAAGATTACCACTGCACGGTGGGTCATCGGCACGTCTTCGAATGTGAGGCCAGCAGTAATCCGGTAGAAGCGCTCGATCACTTCAAGTCCCTTCCATGCAGGCACAATAATCGTGCACTCGTCCCCACCCCACAACAACACCTCAAGACGAAGCACATCTTTGCCATTTTTCGATGGTAATTGAAAATCGGGGTCTGCGCGGGCAGTCTTGTGCAGATCATCCAGAAACGCCTCACGACATTTTTGTATGCATGCGTCGAAATCCTCGCGTGCTTCGAGATTGATACACTTCTTTTTTCGTATGCTTCCGAAACTGTTTCCATCTACATGAATGAAAGCTATCTTGTCGTTCAGGATGCCCTTGCTGGAATCCTTCGCCAGTTCACCCAAGTCCTTAGCACACAGGTCGTCTTCGTCACCTTCTTCACCGAATAATTCCCGAAACAGTGTATGCTTAAGTTTTCGCCCTTGCTTCCTGCGATAGTGGGTGGCAATGCTGATTTTGGCCCCTGAAACGTCTGGGTCAACAGTGTAGTAGGGCTTCACGCCAGGCCGCCAGCCATCAAGATAACACTCCTGATCAGTGTCATCAAAAGACGGCACGACTACAGTGGGCATGCGCCACTGCTGGCGGCGGACTTCCGCCTCTAAGCGTTCGAGCACCAATGGGAAATCGTTTGGGATATCTTCCTCGACGGCCACCAAGAAGGTAGCGTGACCACCTGTAGCATCATGCAAGACGCGGAGAACTTGCTGTGCCATTCCCGTCCTTTGCGCGTCTAAAGTACCAGGATCCTCATAAGCAAACAGACCCTTGCTTGCGGCCGTAGCGATCGGTTTGAGTCTGTCTATGGCCGCTGGGAGCTGCTTAACGGCATCGAGCAGTATGAAACTTCCCCCACGGATGGT
>CAYWZG010000058.1:0-14604 GCA_964462795.1 uncultured Methanotrichaceae archaeon | reverse complement strand
TATAACAAGGTTATTTCTTCGCGGGCCCTTAGACTCCCCGCCAAGAAAAGGGCGCCCCCGGTCAAACAGCAATCCCCAACCGCCTCAGAATAGCGTACCAGTTCATCGAGTTGACGAAAAGAAGCGACATCATGCAGAACCTCAAGGTCCCCCAGCGCCCGAAATCTGGCGACTTCTCGGCCCAGTTGTACTTCAGCTTCTTGAAGAGCATCGCCTGAGATGCCACGAGCTTTGCGCCGAGGGCGAGGTCCTTCCTCTTGATTCTAACGCGCCTTCCCAGTCGATGTCCCCGGGTCCGAAGACTTCGTAGGGCGCGTAACGTGATGATCGCATCAGAATGAGAAAAGGGGGTTACACTCGGCTCCGTTCCATCATCTCGACACCCATTAAGAATCCCTTAGCCCTTTCGGCGAGAGAATATCGTCCGACTAATTCTTTGAACTTTCTGCCGTGGTTTGGCACCAAAAGATGCGCTAACTCGTGAAAGATCACGTAATCTTCCACCCACTGCGGCATCTTTTCCATCTTGGTGCTGATCCTGATTGTCTTGTCTTCAGGAGTACAGCTCCCATACCGCTTTATCTGTCGATCTGAATAGCTGACCTTATCCCAAATCAGAGCGCCCTTGAAATACTTCTGATTGAGGTAGATTGCTCTCTTTTCCAAGTGACCGTCGTTCTTTGGAGCAAGCTGAGTCTTGATCTTGTTCTGAACCTTGAGCTTGAGCTTTGCGACGTGCTTTTCCAGCAACTCATCAGATATGTCTGCAGGAGCCATGACTAACAAGGCGTCGCCATCCATTCGGGCCTGGATCGTCTTCTTTCGCCGAGACGATCTCTTGACTATGACCTCCATCTTCCAAGACCAGGTTGTTTGATATTATGAATAGGTTTCGTTGTAGCGGATAACGGATGACTGGCTGATTCCTGTTCAATCTATATCGCTAAACACCATATCTTCAAAAACATTTTTAATTTATAGATCAAATATATCTCACATGAAAATAGCATTACTGCATATCGAGTTTTATATTTCGTGTGTGAACACTCGGCTCATGGTTTTTTCCCATCCAAAAAGATCATTACATTTCGATCGAATCATTTCTCATGACGCTCCACCTAAACAAGAAAGGGTTTCGTGTTCTCGGCATCGCCGAGAGCTTCGTGAAAGCCGAGCCCTCTTCCCAGTTGGCAGGAGTTGTGATGCGCCGGGACCTCAGGATAGATGGCTTTGGGTTTACCAAGATTACAGTGGGCGGAGATGATGCCACCGAAGGCGTCCTGAAGATATTCAGCGATCTGGATCGAAAAGACGTGAATGCAATCCTACTCAACGGGACTGTGATAAGCTGGTTTAACGTAATCGACATGGAACGGGTCTTTGAAGAGCTCGCCCTTCCGACCATAAGTCTCACCTACGAAGAGTCCGAGGGCCTCGAAGGTTACATTCAAGAATATTTTTTTGATCCCGAGGAAAAGATTCGCCTTTACCGCAAATTGGGTACGCGCGATCCATTGATGCTCAGGACAGGATACCAGGTTTACGCCAGAAGTTTGGGCGCAACCCTTGAAGAGACGAAAGGGCTTCTCAACGCCTTCACCTTGGACGGAAGGGTACCAGAACCCCTCCGCGTTTTGCAAGGCTCCTTGCAAGAAAGCTATCTTAAGGGCGAGATGAATCTGCAAATAAGAGATAAAAAACATGAGAAAAGTGCGAAATAGATGGCGAGAGTGGGGAGAGTAAGCCCCCTTCTGTTTTAGCGGCATTCAGCTTAGCACCATACCCGAGCGTTGGCTGGACAACCATTTAGACCGCTCTTATTTTGGCTTGCACCCACAGGGATTCACCGTTTCATCTGCCTCCCGCGCGATCTTCAGCCTTGCGGCATCATGGCATTAACGCAGGTGCAGTATCGTTTCTGTGCCAGAGCCAGAGCTCTCGCTCTGCATCCATTTGGGGATGCCTGTGTGTCCAATGGTGGGGGGACTTTCCACACCGGCGAAGGATTCGTCAGCGGCAGCCGCCCTTCCTCTCTCACGCCAACGCTGTATAGGGCGTGAAATATAAAGGCTTTTTGGGGGGAAGAGCTTTCATAGTTTGGAGATCAAACCGGAACCGATGGCCAGGGATAGAAAAGATTACTTTTACAGGAAGGCAAAGGATCAGGGTTATCGAGCTCGTTCGGCCTATAAACTCCAGCAGATCAACATGAAGTTTCGCCTGATCAGAAAGGGCGATGCAATTCTCGACCTTGGTGCAGCACCTGGCGGCTGGCTCCAGGTCGCAAAGGAGATCTCTGAAGGGGCCGTGGTGGGAGTAGACCTCGAATCGATCAGGCCAATCGATGGTGTTACAACGATCCGGGCTGACATCACCGCAGAGGAGACCGCAGACCTGATACACGAGGCCCTGAACGGTCCTGCAGACGTGGTGATCTGTGATGCCGCGCCAAACCTTACAGGAAACTGGACACTCGATCACGCTCGATCCATTGATCTAAGCTGTGCTGCCTTGGCCCTGGCAAAGAAAGTGCTAAAACCAGGTGGTAACTTCCTGGTCAAGGTATTCCAGGGCGATACCTTTCAGGATTACCTCAACGAGGTGAAGGCAGAGTTTGGACGCGTCCAGTCCACGTCACCACTCGCCTCTCGCAAAGAGAGTGCCGAGATGTACGTCATCGGACGGGGATTCATCAAGGCACCTTTGAAGGTGGGCGAGGAAATCGAGATAGATATCGTGGCCGTGGGCAAATCCGGCGACGGTCTTGGATACGTGGAAGGGTTCAAGGTGTTCGTCCCTGGTGCGGAAAAAAGCGAGCGGGTAAAGGCGAAGATCGAGAGGGTGAAGCCCGGATATGCGACCGGGATATTGGCAGAATGAGCTAATCGGCTAAACGTTGAACTTTTACATTTCGTGGCGATCTGCTCTCAGAAACTCTTTTAAACTTCGTGGGGACACTCCAACTTAACTGTTGCAGGAGGTTTGAAACGCGTGACCGTCTTTAGAGCTTACGACGTTAGAGGTGTCTACGGCACCGATCTTACCGAGGATATCGCCAGACGAGTAGGGAGGGCCTTTGGGTCTTACATCCAAGGGCGTATCGCCCTTGGAAGAGACACCAGGATCAGCGGCCCATCTCTCGAAAAAGCCTTTCTAGAAGGAATTTTATCGACCGGATGCGATGTAGAACGCTATGGCCTCCTGCCCATATCGGTCTTGAGTTGCCAGACCTGGAAGTCGGGACTGGAGGCGGCAGCCTACATCTCAGCGTCGCATAACCCGCCTGAATACAACGGGATCAGGTTCAGAACCTCTGAAGGGTACGGCCTTCTCTACCACCAGACCGAGATGATGGACTTTTACGAGAAAGGCAACTTCAAGGAAGGTGAAGGACAGACTTTCGATCATCTTTCAAAAGAGGCCATCGATAACTACACCAATTACGTGAAAACTAAGCTGAACTTCGATCGCCCCCTCAAGGTGGTCTTGGACATGGGGAACGGGGCAGCCTGCACGATGCCCTCGTTATATGATACTCTGGGCTTTGAGTCTGTGGTTATCAACGGAGAGCCTGATGGAATGTTCACCGGAAGGGGGCCATCTCCAACGGAGGAATCGCTCAAGGCCGCAGCCGAGCTGGTAGTGAAGACAAAAGCCGATTACGGCGTCGGATTCGATCCCGATGCCGACAGAGGCCTGGTCATAGACGACAAGGGCAGGGTCGTTCCACCAGAGAAAATAGCCGTAATCCTGGCCAAAGAGAAGTACGGTCCAGGTGACAAGGTGGTTGCAGGGTTCGACTGCTCCATGATAGTGGAAAAAGAGCTAGAACCTATCGGAATAAAAGTGATCCGGGAACGGGTCGGTGACGTTTACGTGGCCAACCGGGTCAAGAACGAAGGAGCCGTTGTAGGCGTCGAGAGAAGCGCCCACTTATTCTTGCCGGAGTTCCAGTACTCAGACGATCCATTCGCCATGAGCCTGGCACTGGGCGAGGTGATATCACGTGGAAGGAAATTGTCTGAGCTTGCAGACGAGATTCCGGACTACCCCTATCTTCAAAAAGGCATCAGGATCGAAGGCGATACAGGAGACGTTATGACACGGCTCAAAGATGACCTGGCATCTCTTGAGCCCGATACCACTGACGGACTCAAGATCACAACCGAAAGCTACAGCATCTTGATCCGGCCCTCGAACACCGAACCGCTCATCAGGCTTTACGTCGAGACGACTGGAGACGACATGGACGAACTGGTGGATAAGTTCGAGGGAATAATAAAGACTGCAGTAACGAAGACCGCGAAATCCTAAATTTCGGAACCTACTTAAAGGACTCAACGCGTTTTCAACACTAAGTTAGAGCTGATTCCATGAGCCTTGAAGACGTCTGTATTCTGATCCCCACCTTGAACGAAGAAGACACAATAGCAGAAGTTGTCGGCGAGTTCAAGAAGATGGGCTTTGAGAACGTTTTGGTCATAGACGGCCACAGCGTCGATGAGACCTGCGCCCGGGCCAAAAAGGCCGGGGCAAAGGTCGTTCTCCAAAAGGGGACCGGCAAGGGCCGGGCTCTCAAAGAAGCCTTCGAGGTGATCGAGTCAGATTACATCCTGATGATAGACGGCGATGGAACTTACCTTCCTTCAGAGGCGGCTTTGCTCCTTGAGCCGGTGATGGCAGGCAGGGCAGATCACGTGATCGGGAACCGGTTTGGCAACCTTCAGGAAGGCGCCCTTACCAGGCTCAACATGGCCGGGAACAAGCTGATCAACTTCTTCTTCAGGATCGTCTATGACGTCCCACTAAACGACATCTTGACAGGATACAGGGCTTTCACGAAGGAAGGCGTAAGAAGGTTCGACCTCACCATGTCAGGCTTTGAGATCGAGACTGAGATCACCATCGAAAGCGTAAAAAAGGGCCTTCGGATAGCTGAGGTGCCCATAACCTACAAACAGAGGCCGACCGGCACCAAGACCAAGCTCAACCCCTTGAAAGATGGTGCCAGGATCTCTGCCACAATCTACAGGATGGCAAAGACCCATAACCCTCTATTCTACTTTGGCTTGATAGGGTCGCTCTTCGTCGCGGCCGGTTTTGTCGTGGGTCTGTTTGTGATAAGAGACTGGCTTTGCCACATCGATCACATCCCACTCACAATCCTGACCGCGATTCTGATCATAGTGGGCTTTCAGCTTTTCGTGATGGGGATTCTTGGTGATGTTATGGCCTCAATGCACCGGGAAACCATGCGGGAAATTTACAGAAAATACAAGTGATCCGACTTTTCACACTTAAATAAGTTTCATTTGTATTCTTTTTTATCCTTATTTTGGCGAGCCATAGACTGATTTATGGTTGGCAAGAAAGTTGATGTTTGTAGGACATGACATAATTGGGGCCCGAAGAGTTTATCCTGTGAAAGTTCGTGGGTGAAAGCATGAGCTTTACCAGTCGCCTTTTCAGGTCCAAACCCAAACCCAGGATCGCCGAAAGTCCTCCAATCGATATCCTGGGGCTGAAAAGGAAACCCCACTACATCGTAGCCTCAGTAGAGGTGGGGAACAGCACCACAAAATCGATCCTCACCGCCACCAACATGGAGAAGGGCCAGACCCACATCGTGAACAAGACCGTCAAGATGACAAGGGACGTGCGAAAGCCCAAACCCGACGAAGATGTATTCGCCCACACACTCACCGGAACGCCCTTGACAAGGGAATCCGTCTCAGAGCTGGTAAGAGATACGCTTCTTGAGAGTCATCGAACGGCCAGGCTGGATCTGAAAACAGATCTCAACTTCGTCGTGCGCTCGACCGGTGTTGTGGCTGGGTTCACCTCACCTGATGAAGTGGGAACCTTCGTACAGGCACTCGCTGACGGCTGCCTAATAGCTGGTGTTCCTCCAAGGCTCATGACCCCTGCCATGTCGATCCACAACATTCCAGACAAGTTCAAGCCTTTCAGCCTTATGAAAAAAATAGTTTTCAACGGCCCGGTAGCCTCGGTATTTCCGCCCAAAGGCTCAACCGGCGTTGAGATTGTGGCCAACGAGATGGAAGGAGAACTTGCCACCGCCGGGATCAAAGAAGGGTCCAAGTGGACCGACGTGGACTTTCGTAACCCCTGCCTTTGTCTCGACTTTGGAACCACGCTGGATGGACGGATTACAAGCTCGGATCTTCCCTACGCCAGCACAATCGGTAACTTCTGCGGATTCGCAGGCGCTATACCTGACGCCTTGATCCAGGGAACTGGCCAGGTCGACCCTCAGACCGGAACCACTCTTGATCTCTTCACAGGAAAGAAGGTCAAGATCGATAAGAACGCCAGAGATTATGGCAGGGTCATCGACGAACACATCACGATCGAAAAAGTTCCCGTGGGCAGGACCCGATACGGCAGCGTTCCTGTTGACGCCTCTGCGGCTCAGAAGATTGGGGTAGTTTTGATAGGGTGTGACGTGGGCGAAAACGGAAGCGAGCTGAACAAGCTCACCCAGATCGGCCGGGAAATTTACCAGGACAAGGGCTTAAACACACTCTTTGCCTCCTTAGATGTATCTGCGGCCTTAACCACCCGAAGGCTGATCCAGGTTGCAATTGAAGAAGGCCTCGTCTCTGGCAAGACCGCCATCGGCATAACGGGTCGTGCAGGAATCAGCGGAAACAAGCCTCATACGATTCTAGAAGAGATCGGAAAACTAAAGCTCTACGATGAGCCCGAAAAGAATGTGGTCTTCGTGGATGACGGCTTGGCCCGAGGCGCTGCCGTGATGGCCCGGTGCATGAATTCCATGGGAACTCCAAGAAATCCACTTGGTGGAACGAGGGGTGGAAGGTGCATCCTCAAGAAAAGGATCGATTACGAGGCCAATCATTAGATTCTGCCTGGAGTGTTCGAGGGTGGCTGGCAGATAAACGAAATCAAAAAAGTGTTGGAAGTCGAAAAGGTGATGGGTGAAGAAAACGTTGTGGAGGCAAAAAAGGCGATGGATGGAGAACAAAAAAGCCAGAACGTGGAATCCAAGGGTTTCAAGAAGCCAGATAACCTTGGTGGCTCTGGGAAAGGAATAAAGATCCTTGTCGCCCCGGGCGAGGTTCATCTAAACCGGCTGACAAAGCTCTATCCAAAACCAGCGGTAGGCGAAGAGATCCCTGTCACCGTCCTCGAAGTGGTGCATAGACAAGTTGGTTGGTCACCAGAAGACTGCAAAACCGTTTACATCGACGAGGGCATGGATTCACCCACCTTAAAGCGAGTGAGGGGTGTAAACGAGGTCAAGATATTCAACTGGCTCTCGGGGACGGAAGGATTGATCGAGCTTGGCGATGAAGAGGCTGAATCGTTCCAGCCTTTGTTAAAAAAAGAGGCTAGGCTCATCTACACGAGGGTTAATGTGAAAGGAAAGCTCAAACCCCATTTTACCACAGACGAATCCAAGGGGCCCAAACCGGGCCTATTATCTGAAAAGCTGTGAGTGGAATATCATGAATGCGGGTAACTACTCAGGTACCCCTAACCGGTCGGATGGTACTGGTTCTAGTTGTTCAGGGTAATCTGACCATAGACCCGTACCAAAACAAAAAACGATATCTTCCGATCACAAATTAAAAAAATAGACTTAGTCGACGGCAGAAGAAACGTCTTGCGAATTACGGTTGCCGGTGTCGATCATGGTATCTGAGTAGTTACGAATGCGGTTGCCATCTTGAAATCGGTCGCGGCCACCTATTGGTCGGCCGAAGATCGGAAAAGGTTTATCTGTTATAAGCTGAGATGAGGGGCGGCCTGGAATGTGATCCAAACGGTGGTCGAACCAGGCAGAGGTGAAGTGATTGAGGTCTTTTTATTCGTACATTCGTGACGCGTGGAAGACGCCTAAAGAGAGTTATGTAGGCGAGTTGAGACAAGGAAGGCTCATAGAATGGCGTCGAGAAGCGTCTGTTCAGAAGATTGAACGCCCAACAAGGCTTGATCGTGCCCGATCCCTTGGATATAGGGCTAAACAAGGCATAACCATCGTTAGGGTGACGATCAGGCGTGGCGGTCGGCGTAAATCCAGGTATATTCGCGGCAGGCGTACCAAACACATGGGAATGCACAAGATAACACCCGGAAAGAGTCTCCAGAGGATCGCAGAGGAGCGCGCCAGCCGCAAACATCCCAACATGGAAGTTCTCAACTCCTATTGGGTGGGCGAAGATGGAAAGCACAAGTGGTTTGAGGTCATATTGGTCGATCCTCATCACCCGGTCATAATGTCTGACCCCAAGCTGGGTTGGATCGCAAAGGGCGCCCACGTCGGAAGAGCTGAACGAGGTCTGACCAGTTCCGGCAAGCGTGGCCGCGGCCTGAGAACGAGTGGAGTCGGGGCCGAGAAGATCCGTCCCAGCATAAGTGCCAAAGGTTCTAGAGGAAAGTGATTTGATCCACAGAGTGACCTTTCGAGCTTTCGTCGCCTCCACAGAAGAGGCGGAGAGGGTAAGAGAGGCTCTCTCCCTTTTCATTTCGGATGAGTCGGTTTCGTCTACCAAAGCCGAAGGCCATTACGGCAACAGGATTGAGATCTTGGACGCTACCCTGAACAAGAACGAGGGGTTAGCCTTCTTCAAGAAACTTCGGGAAGATCTCCCCAAACTTGAAATGGATCGACTCCGCAAGGAATTGTCCCGAAGGGTTGATGAAGAGTGCCAGCTTCATTTCCGGCTCGATAAACAGGCAGCCTACAAGGGCGAGTCTCATCTGACGGACTTTGGCGACTCGATCCACGTCTGCGCTCGGATTGAATCTTATCCGGCTCGACGAGAGAAAGCCGTGAAGATCGCTGAGGCACTCTTATGAGCTATTATGAGTGCAACCTTCACGTCCTCCCAGAAGGTTCAGATTCGCCCAGCAGACTGGCTTTGGTTGCTAAACGTCTGGGCTATGCTGGAATAATAATCTCTAATCATTCAAGTTCCGGTCCCGTCATCGGAACTGAGGGCGCAAAGTCGGTTGGGGGAATCGAGGTGGCCTGGGGCACTGAGCTTGTGGCCAAAAACCCTCAGGTACTGCACCAAAAGGTGGCCTCGATGAGAGGTCGGGTTGATTTTTTGGCAGTACATGGCGGCCAAGATAAAATCAACAGAGCCGCCTGCGAGGATCCAAACGTGGACCTCTTGGTCCATCCTCAAAAGGACGGGAAAAAATTGGGAGTTGCTGCTGCAAAGGCTGCCAAGGATAACCAAGTGGCCATAGGTCTTGATCTGGGCCCCCTGATCAAGTTCAGAGGCGGATCCAGGATCAGATGGATGAACACAATCCAAAAGGACCTCGCTCTGATCAGAAAGTTCGATCTCGGACTCATGATAACTACCGGTGCCTACTCGCACTTAGACTTAAGGTCGCCAAGAGAACTGGCTGCCCTTGCTAACCTTCTCGGTCTGGAGGGGAAAGTGGCCAAAGATGCGCTCGCCTTTCCAGGGTCCATTCTGGCCCTCAACAGGAAAAAATGGATCCTTCCAGGGGTGGAGCTGCTTTGAGAAGCTGGCTTCCCGTGCTTCGTGAACGCAGAAGGTACATAGCCTTCGAGCTTGATTCTGAAGATGTGATCCAGAAGGGCGACCTTTTGGGCGAGATGTACTCTGCTCAAATGTCGCTTTTGGGAGACCTGGGCGCCTCTGAAAACCAGTTGAGGCTCATCTCTTTCGATGGTCGGTTCGGGCTGATTCGGTGTTCACACGAACGAATCGAGGAATGCAGAGCAGTTCTCGCAACAGTATCATTTGTTGGAAGTAAGAGGGTGGCAGTGAGGTTTCGAGGCGTGTCGGGTACCATCAAAGCTGCAACAGAAAAGTATATACCAAAATCGATCTTACAGATTGATGAAGATAAGAAAAAAGTCGATTTGGGGCCAGTTTCTGGATCAGTTGCGCGTGTTCGTGGTCGTGAGATCGATATATATCCAGATGACCAGGCGATAACCGAAAGATCGGGTACCAGATACGTGGGACTGACCTCTTTTGATTTGCGTGGAGGCGATATTAATGCAGATGGCACCTCAGATGGGTTATGATAGAGCTATTACTGTGTTCAGTCCGGACGGACGACTGTTTCAGGTGGAATACGCTCGTGAAGCTGTGAGGCGAGGCACCACCGCCGTGGGAATAAAGGCGATCAACGGCGTAGCTGTTCTGGTGGATAAAAGGATTACCAGCCGGTTGATGGAGCCTGAATCCATAGAGAAAATATTCCAAGTAGACTCGCACATAGGCGCTGCCACTTCTGGGCTCGTAGCCGATGCCAGAGTTCTAATCGATAGGGCAAGAGTGGAAGCCCAGATCAATCGTCTCATCTACGATGAGAGCATAGGGGTCGAAGTACTGGCAAAGCGCATCTGCGACTTCAAGCAGACGTATACTCAGTACGGAGGGGTTCGGCCCTTTGGAACTGCCCTTCTGATTGTTGGAGTAGACGACGATCAGTTCAGGCTATTTGAAACTGATCCGAGTGGGGCACTCCTTGAGTACAAAGCGACCGGGATCGGGGCAGGTCGAGCCACCGCCATGGAGCTTTTCGAAGAGAAGTACAACGAAGAGATGAACTGCGATGAAGCCATAATATTGGGCCTTGAGGCGCTCTACAAGGCTTCTGAGGACAAGTTCGATGCCGCCACCACCGAGATCGGCGTTATAACTCTTGAGGATCGATCCTTCCGCAAGCTCGATGAATCAGACGTTGCTGCGCGTGTGGGGCAGATGAAATCTCAACTCGACGAAGAAGGTGAAGGAGAGGCTTGAATATGGTAACCCTGGAGGAAGCAGTAACGGCTAGACTCAAGAGCTATGGTATCGTCTTTGAGGTTCTGGTTGATCCTGAAGGCGCGTTTTCTCTCCGCCAGGGCGAAGATCTGAATGTTGAAGACATTTTGGCAGTCGAAGACATCTTCGAAAACGCAAGCCGTGGCGATCGCAGTTCGGAAGCGGATCTCAAAAAGGTCTTTGAGACCACAGATATGGTCTTAATTGCAACCAAGATCATAAAGAAGGGCGAGATTCAACTCACCGCTGAGCAGAGGAAGATGATCATCGAGAACAAGCGAAGGCAGGTCGTCACCATCATTGCCAGAAACGGCATCAATCCCCAGACCGGAACCCCGCATCCTCCAATCAGGATCGAACGGGCGATGGAAGAAGGTCGCGTCAACATCGACCCCTCAAAGTCGGTCGGAGAGTTGGTCGACATCGCCATGAAGGCGATCCGGCCCATAATTCCCATAAGGTTCGAAGAGGTGAGCGTCGCTGTCAAGATCCCCGCGGAATATGCCGCCAAGTCCTATGGTGAGATCGCGGCCTTCGGTAAACTTCGAAAGGAACAATGGCAAAACGATGGGGCGTGGGTCGGCGTGATTCGAATCCCAGCCGGACTTCAGAATGAATTTTATGGCTTGGTCAACAAGCTCTCCAAGGGCGGAGCGGAGACGAAGCTTCTGAAACGATGACGACTTGACAGAGGACTTTGGAATGGATTTTATGTATCGTGATGTGGTCGTGCCAGGTGACCTTATATCTGAAGACCCGGAAAAAGCGGGAGAAGGCACCTACGTGAAGGACGACAAGGTGTATTCGTTTCTTTACGGTCTTGTCAGCACTTATAAAGACAAGGTGAGGGTCATACCCCTCGCCGGAAAATACATCCCAGCCCCAGGAGATGCCGTAATCGGGGTCGTGGAAGACATCGTATTTTCCAACTGGATTATCAATGTAAACTCACCCTACGACGGGCTGCTTCACATATCTGAGTATCCTAAGAAAATCGACCTGAGCGAGATGACCAAACACCTCCGAATAGGGAGTACTGTGATGGCCAAGGTGAAGGACGTGGACCCCACGATGAAGGTGGAGATCACCCTGAACGATAGAATGCTTGGAATCCTGAAGAAAGGACGGGTAGTGGAGATAAGCCCCACCAAAGTGCCCCGGCTTATAGGAAAAGGTGGCTCCATGATCAATATGTTAAAGACGGAAATTAAATGTGACATGTTCGTGGGGCAAAACGGCAGAATCTGGGTCGACGGGAACGAAGAAGATATGGATCTGGCCCTGAAGACCATACTCATAATAGAGAAAGAAGCCCACACGACAGGGCTTACCGACAGGATATCGGAGTTTCTCAAGATTGAGAAAGAGGCCAGAAGTTGATCTTTATGGACGAAGACTTATCATTCTTAAAAAATGGATTTCGATTGGACGGAAGGCGGCTGGACGAATTGCGCCCGATAAAAATTGAGGTGGGCGTTCTCTCCAGGGCAGATGGATCTTGTTATATCGAGATGGGCGACAACAAGGTCATCGCAGCCGTCTACGGTCCTCGAGAAGTTCATCCTCGACATCTTCAAAAGGTGACTCGTGCCATCGTCAGATTCCGGTACAACATGGCCTCTTTTTCGGTAGAGGAAAGAAAGCGGCCAGGTCCCGACCGAAGGAGCCACGAGGTGTCTAAAGTTAGCAGAGAGGCGCTGGAATCAGTTATAATGACCGCGTACTTTCCGCGATCTGTTGTAGACATATTCGTAGAAGTCCTGCAAGCAGACGCAGGCACGAGAACGGCTGGGATCAATGCCGCGTCAGTAGCTCTGGCCGATGCCGGAATTCCCATGACGAGCCTCGTATCTGCATGTGCCGCGGGCAAGGCCGGTGGCCACATAATGCTCGACCTGATGAAAGACGAAGACAATTTCGGGGAAGCAGACATGCCCATCGCCATGACGCCAAACGGCGAGATAAGCCTTTTGCAGATGGACGGAAACTTCACTCAAGAGGAGTTTGGCAAGGCGTTGGAATTGGCCAAGAATGGGTGCAGGCAGATCTACGACATCCAAAGAAAGGCTCTATCGGATAAATATCGCAAGATAAGTGGAGAACAGTCCAAAGAGATTGCCGGGGGGGTCGAAGTATATGAGTGATGACGTCATATCCGACATCAGAAAGGACTATCTCTATCACCTAGTCCTCAAAAGCGAAAGGGCTGACGGAAGGTCCTTTGAGGAATATCGCAAGATACAACTTGAGCAGGAAATCATAAGAAAGGCCGATGGCAGCGCCCTCGTCAAGCTTGGAAATACCCAAGTTATGGTGGGCGTAAAGATCCAGCCTGGCGAGCCTTACTCTGATTCTCCAAATAAGGGAGTCATAATCACCAATGCAGAGCTGGTTCCCTTGGCGTCCCCCAAGTTTGAGCCAGGACCACCAAATGAGGTAGGGATTGAGCTTGCCCGATTGGTGGACAGAGGCGTTCGTGAGTCTGGCGCTTTGGACCTGGAAGCTTTGTGCATAACGCCAGGCGAAAAAGTCTGGATCATATTCATAGACATTCACATCCTTGACGACTGCGGGAACCTGATGGATGCGGCAAGCCTAGGGGCGATCGCAGCTCTCCTGACCGCAAATGTTCCGGCTGCACAATACGGCCTTGGCGAAGATTACCCCTTACCTGTGAGGGACATCCCCCTAGCAACCACTGCGGTAGTCCTCGATGATGCGATTATGTTCGATCCGGATACAGACGAAGAATCGGTAGCGGAGACAAAGCTCACGGTGATAACCACCGCCAACGGATGCATATGTGGAATGCAAAAGCGCGGGTCCGGTTTCCTGAGCAGTGAACAAGTCTACCGCATCGTTGATATATCATGTGAGATGGCTAACGAGATCCGGGAGAAGTTTCTGGAAGTATAATCATGGTCAAGAAATTCAAGAAGGGACGGAAGACCCGATCTGCAGGACGTTTCGGGCCCAGGTACGGCACAAAAATCAGGAAGCTCATCGCAGACATCGAAGAGAAGAGCAAAAAGAAATACGACTGTCCCAAATGCGGGCGTGCCAAACTTAGGAGGGAGGGCACTGCTATCTGGAGATGTACCAAGTGCGGTTATACCTTTGCTGGTGGCACTTACGTACCCGTCACCTCTGTTGGGCAGTCGGTTACAAGGTCGGTCAAGAGGGTCGTGGAGGCGGATTGAGTGGCTTATAGGTGCACCAGATGCAAGAAGACCGTGGAGGTCGATTACGAATACAGCGGCATCCGGTGTCCCTACTGTGGTCACAGGATACTGATGAAGGAGCGACCCACCACGGTTAAACGGATGAACGCGGTCTGATGCAGGTCACTACGTCGCGAAAGCCTTCGCCTGGATCGAGGCGGTTTGCCAAGACCTTAGCAGGGTTTCTAGGCGTTCCTTACTTGACTAGGGGAAAAAGCAGCCTTGATCTTGACGAGGTCTGGATGTTGGTGGTCGAAGATCACGGCAATCCTCGAGGCATCGTCAAAAGGACTGAAGATCGCGAAGAAGAGATCCGTTTCATCGTATCTTCTGAAACACGAGTTCAAAAGCTCAAGAGGCAAAGGCCTCGGGTTACAGGCGATTCGAAGTTTGCTAAGATCCTGGCCGAATTTTTCGGCCTGGAATGGGCTCTTGAGGACGGGGATATAAGGTCTATCAAGGTGGGTCGCGATGAGATCGAGTTCGTGGACGGCCAAGAGACGATACTTCGGGTAAATCACCTATCACTAAAGTGACGGGCATTTGACGTGCCCTGGTTTACCAGATCATCAATTGGG
>CAYWZG010000057.1:0-14678 GCA_964462795.1 uncultured Methanotrichaceae archaeon | reverse complement strand
TAATATATCGTTAAACATAATAAATTTTGTGGTTGGGGGCTGAGTAGTTACGAATGCAGATGATTGTATAGAATGGGGTGAGGTCAACGAATTAAAATATCTATTTTCTCCTGATCAGCAGTGGACATGGAACCAAGCTCATGCATTTCTGGATGCATCATGGAATTACGCAGGATTCGAGTAGGGTAACTATGATCTCCAGAACCCCTGTTTCAATAGCGACTATTGTATTTGTGATAATTTGGACTGGCTTACTAATTTTATCTGGTGAGTCCGTCTCAATCCAATGGTTTAAGCTATACCCAACGTTATCAGGTATAAGTTTTATTCTTATATGCATATTTAATAAATGGATTTGGAAATTACCGCGATTATATCCACATATTATTTCAACGCCAAATCTCCAGGGCACATGGAAAGGATATATTAAATCCTCGTGGCTAAATCCAGATACTGATGAAACAATTCCACCAATAGAAGCATACCTAGCAATAACCCAGACGTTCTTTTCAATCCAAGTCCGGTTAATGACCACCGAATCCAATTCAGATTTAATCACAGGAAAGCTATATCGAAATACACAGGATATATCCATAATTTCAATCGCGGGAATATATCGCAATACTCCAAAAGCCTTGAGAAGGGAAATTAACCCAATACATCACGGTGGTATTATAATCCAGGTGCAAGGAAATTCCGATTTTACATTAGAGGGTGAATACTGGACCGATAGATCTACAAAAGGTGAGATTTGGTTTACTGATAGGAAAAAGGAGCTGTTTTACGACTTTAAGCGGGCTCAGCAAGCATTTTGATTTCTTCAGGATGGTTAGCTCCGAGATCCGCAGCCCTCTACTTGCTAGTTGCTTGATTACGAGCCGGTCTCTGCCCTCCACCGCATCGACGAGGCCTTGAAATCTGCTGGTGTGATGAGTTTGGGGATCACGTGATATAGTGTGGTTTGGACTTATTAGGTCGTGTCCGTGAATCATTGAAAATCATCAACATGCGATCGAATGGGTGACATCACAAAATGAGCTTTCCGTGTCCATTTTTCAGATTTTCTTCAATTATCGGCACCCACGACCACTTATTAAAACCTGGTGTTTTTTCCATAAAACGCCAACTTTTAGTATGTTTGGATGGCATCTCAAAAAGAACGAGAAAGTCAAACAGCGCTATTTTGAAATAGGCTCTCATTCATCACCTTCCAGTCCCTCATCTTCAGATCTTCCCTCTGACTGCTCGACCACGTTTGCTTCATTTCCATCTTCGTTTTCTTCGTCCTCTTAATCTTCTTCGCCAGAGAATTCGGGCCAGAGACATCTTTTGATGAGTTCGTCGGTCTTTTTCGTGTGTCGCCTTAACTCTCTCCGTATCAAGTAAGGGGTGACCGCGAGGGATATCCCTGCAGGCCAGGATCCGAGTTCGTCTTTTTCTATGGTCTGGGAACTGATCATTCCAACAACCTGGCCGTCCCTCGCCGAAAAGACCGGCCCACCGCTGAAACCTCCTGCAACCGATATTCCCAGGGCCAGTCTGGGCGTGCGTTTGTGTCCACCAGGAAGGGGCAGCTCAAGTCCCCCAGAGATGACCGTCTTCAAGACATAGGGCCTCAAGACAACGCCCTGAAGGAGGCTACCCATGGGAAAGCCGATTATTCCAACTTCGCTTCCCCAGGACCATTGGTCTCCTGGCAAAAGCTGGAGGGGTGGGATCTCGACGCCTATGATTCTGTAAACGCAGACGTCATGGTCCTTGTTGTGGCTGCACATCAAGGAATCTGATTCGATCTCGCGCCACTCGTAGCCGTCGCCATCAGGCAGCGCAATTCTGAATACGTCATCGATCAAACCTTTCTCTTCCATCTCGTCTTTGGATAGTGCGCTTATGCCTTCGCCGATCTCGGACACGTGCCAGCTCGTGGCAAAGAACTCGGCTCGTCGAAGCGCAAAACCCGTACCGACTATGTTGGGCGATCCGTCATCTCTCGTCCCTATCGCAATTGCGATCACGGATTTGGAGACGTATTCGGCCACATCCTCAAACACTGGGGGCGTATCTCGCACGATGAACATATCTTCCATCCTCTGTTCCGCTTTTTGGTCCTGGCGATGTTATATTACATGGCTTCTCTGACCCATCGCTTTTTGGGGCGCGATCGAGTGACATATTTGTGTAAGTTCTGATGGCGCTCTTTTTGAGCTATAGTGTTTGACGATTTATACCGAGGGCAAGTCTCAGGCTCGTGAGAGTTTGAGATTTGATGTGGTGAGTTGTGACTGTGATGGAGTTAGTGACTGGCGGTGAAAGCAAGAGACATGATAAAAGAGATCGAGTTCACAAGTGCGATCGAGAGATTGGTTTGAGACGCCCTTGAAGGAAAGGCGGACCAATCAGTTGCGCACAGATACGATCACCTCGATAGGGTATGCAAACGGGCGGAAGATCTGGCCCAGAGAATTGGGGTCGAGGAAATTGACTCGGAAGTTTTGAAGATTGCGACTCTCTTGCACGACATCGACCAACCTTACTACGACAAAGAAAACCACGTAGAAAGGAGCCTTCGAAAAGCGGAACAAATCCTTCGGAAGGTCAGATATCCTCAGGAGAAGGCTCGAAGAGTGCTGGAGATCATAGGAGAGCATTCTTCTGAGGACGAACGCCTCCCTTCTTCTCTTGAGGCGAAGATATTGTTCGATGCCGACAAGCTGGACGGTTTGGGTGCGGTTGGAATCGCGCGTGTCTTCTCTTTCTGCGGCCAAAAGGGCTTATCCTCTGATGAGGCTCTTTGCTGGTACGAATGGAAGATCAAAAAGGCAGCGCACATGATGCAGACAGAGGCCAGGAAAAAAATGGCCGCAGACGAGATGGATTTTGTCAGGACATTCTTCGAGAAATACCGAGATGAAACCGCCCGGCTGAAATGATCTTCAAAACCTGTGTATTCATCTTTGCAGCCTTCGTGATCGAAATCTTTTTCACCTGGAAAACCTTCCGGCTTAGTCGGATGGCATCTAAGAACAAAAACAATAAAACGGCCAAAAACAACGCCAAGGCGGCGTCAAAGGCCGAAAACGGGACCAAGGTCGAAGCCAAGAGCAATGGTGGAAATAAGACGAAGACCCAAGCAAAAGCAAAAGCCAAATCTCTGAACGGCTCTGCTTCCAAGGCCAAAAACAGCATGGCCGACAAGCTTAACGGCATGAACATGGGCGTCAAAATCCCCTCCTTCAAAATTCAGGATTACATAAGAGTGCTCAAGCTTGCAAGAAAGCCCACCAGAGAGGAATTTACCATGATCTCCAAGATCTCAATTCTGGGGATCGCGCTCATAGGCATGATTGGCTTTATCATCTACGTCTTCCTCACTGAGCTGCCCAAGGCATTTTGAAAAAATAATTTTTCATTCGGCGCGGCTCATCTCTCGCAAAGTTGCGCCGAACTCGGATTCTACAATGGTGCTCACGCCCAAGGTCTTGGGGTGAAGGTCTATCTCCACCACCACGTGATGGTGGCCTAGCTCGCGGATCGGTCTGACCTGTCTTGGACCATTGGTTATCGAGAAAATCTCCATCCCTTCCAAGCAATCTGAAGGTATGGCATGTGGTACTCCCGATAATACGACAAAGTCGTAACCGTCCTCTTTGTGCCCGTCCAGATACTGAGCCACCGATTCTCCTGCGATTGGATACTCATCAAGCCCGCCGGTCAATAGGTCAACCTCAACGCCCCTTTCTTCCAGTCCCTGGAGAACGTTTCTGGCGTCTCTCCTCACCTTGGGGAGTCCCTTTGTATCATCCAGGTTTGCAAGAGTCGTAACCTCTGTGCCGTAAGCTTTTGCCGCCTCGGCCACCGCCATATTTATGTCGGCGAACATGTAGGAGGTCTCTTTCTTCGCGTTGAGGACGTTTAGACCCTTCTTTCCCCCTTTTATAAGCTCCATCAAGCGGGATGCTACCTTGTACTTGAGGTCGCCCCGTTCCGGCGCGAGGTACTCTTTGCTGGCGGCACCATGCAACCTTTCTACCTCGGTTGCTTTCTCTAAGAGGGACCTTTGCCGTTTGAACTCGTTTTCATCTATCAATCCGGCAAGCAATGCCGCTTCCAGGGTGATTATGACCCCTCTCGTGTTGTCCCTGTAGCCCGCATGAACTTCGACTTCGATGACTGGAATTTCCAATCCAGCCTCGACCACGGCTTGATGCAGATCTTCGCCGATGATCATGCTGCTGCAAGTCCCCACCACTCCGATCATCTTCGGGTTGAACAATTCGTTGGCCTTTTGGAGAAGGCTGGTGAGCTGATCTTGGCCGCCGAATACGAAACCGACCTCGTCAAGTCCTGTGGTTAACGTGTGAACTCCATCTTCTTCAAGAAGCCTTGCGTGCTTGAAACAGCATCCGCTAGGTCCGTGCATTATAACCACGTCGATACCCAGGTCCCGCAGCGTGTAGAGGGCCGCCACTATCGAGCTGGGCCTGGGATGTAAAATCTGAATCTCTTTTGAAATGGTTGCCATTATACTGTCACCTAAAACATTTAACGCATGAAAGCAGGCGATCGCCCTTCTTCAGGGACTCTTTTGCCCGGATGTTGCCTGCGGGAAGGTCAGGCGCGGTCAGAGCGCCGAGTTCTTGGGAGTAAGTTTCCAACCTTTCGCCAACCAGAACAAGAATATCCATCTCTTCTCGACGCGTTTTCAGAAGCTCGACCAAGCCTGGAACGTCCATTCCCTCGCAGACGGTCTCGGCCTCCTCGCCCACCACCAGGCCCAAAAGGCCCTCGCCCTTGGCGTAGTCTAGCCCTTCTTCCACACCGGAGAGCTTGAGACCCGAGTTGGAATTATCGTAAACTATGACGCCAGCCTCGTAGGTCCTCTTCATCCGGCCGCTGAATCCTTCGAACCCTTTTAAGGACGATACGATATCTTCTATCGGAAAGCCGGATTCCATGGCAGCAGCGACGGCTACAGATAAGCCCGTTACGTAGCTTTTTGGGTCAAACCCTTCGCCAAGCTCGAGACCGTAACTGGCTTTCCGAGTCCGTATCTCTTTCGCATCGCATTGAACGTCCCCACCTATGCCAAAAGAGCGATCTGAAGCTGTGTTAGTATCGACGTTGGCGATCAGCTTCGAATCGAGGGAGGCCAGGTCAACCATCTGGAGCTTGGCTTTACTTGCCCATTTGGCATCGTCAGCTATCTTGTAGTCTCCTGCAAAGCTGGTCAAGATCCCATAATCTGCAAGGCCAGTTCCGCCGAGAGAGATCTCGCATATCAAGTCGTCTGCTCGAAAGGAGCGCGCCAGTTCCATAGCCTCGATCACGTTTCCTGGGGTGATGCTAAGCCCTGCCCTGAGAACCTGGCTATTGCCGCCTTCCCAAAGCTCGATCCCTCTCGTCGTGTGGGACACAACCCTTCTCTTGGCAGAGAGGATCTTTGCGAGGATCAAGGCAGTGGTGGTCTTGCTGTGTGTTCCAGTAATCTCAAAGATCCTGAACTCCTTTTCTCCACAGAGCAACTCTCCTACGGCCTGGTGGTGCGTGATCCAAGCTTTCCCGCCATCGATGGCCTTCTTGAACGTGGGGTTATCTGGTGGGAGGTGGACCGGCGCAACTATCAAGTCGAAGCCTGATATATCTGGTTCGTGATGGTAAACCTCGATGGCCTCTGCTTTGATGCCGCGTCGCTCCATCGCTTCTGCGATCACCCTTGCGCCGTGGATCGTGTCAAGAACGCCTACTCGAGCGCTTCCATCGCCCTGCGATACGCAAGTTTCGCAACGGCCTCGTCCACGCCCAGCGGCTCGGAGCAGCGTATCTCCACCTCTTTTCCGTTCAGCTTGCAGTTGCCCTTTCTGAGCTTTGGGTCTACACCCAGCTCTTTTGGAATGTCTTCCATGGTGTGAACTCCGTGAGCCAAGAATATGGGAAGCGCGATTATGGTATTCACGCCGGTGTCCTGGAAACTTTCCAGTCCCTTTTCGATGTTGGGCTCATCCATGTTCAGGAAGGCTGTTTTAACGGGGCCGTCGTGGGCTTTGCTGATTATCTCGGCGTAAGCTTCTGCCATCTGCTTGTTGTAGGGCTTCGTGCTGCCGTGACCCAGAATTAGTATTCCTACATCTCCTGACACAAAAATCACCAATATTACGTTTTTTACGATTCGTACCACCTAAACTGGGGTTAATGACTAATAAACCCTTTCCTAATGTAATTTCGTATGGTAATATATCCTCAAATTTATGCGGTCGACATCACTGACCGATTTGGATATATATATGTCTAATAATCAGGAAGAGTTAAGATGAGGCGCATAACGTATCTCCTTTTATCAGCTTTGATAATTCTGGAGACTGCCTTTGCAGGCGAGATTTTCGTCTCAACGCGGGATTCTCTCTATTTCGCCGACAATCTGACCCTAGTGGTTCTGGACGTGAACCCAGGTTCTGGTGTGGTCTGGGTCGAGCTTCGTGACGAGAAAGGCATTTTAGAGTCTTCCCTCCTCCGGGTGGGCAAAAATTTCGCTTATGGCGAGCGTGTTGAGGGCGAAGAGATGTTGAACCTCACCGTGACCAGGATCTATGCTGGTGGCGAGATGGACTTGGTGGGGTTTGAAGTGAACTCGGGCGATCTTGTGGAGAACGCGAATGGTAATGGTTCTGGTAATGGGCCAGAGCAGCCTGATAGATCGAAGGCCATTCCTGCGTCTTTGAAGGTGACGATTCTTGTAGCACTGCTTGCCCTTCTGGCTTTCAGGCGACATCGAGGCACCAGGACCTCTGCCTAATTCGGATAAATTTTAAATGTATAGTGTTTAACGATACCTTTCGGACAAATGTCGAACTCGTAAGAGTTCGACATTTTGGCCTATTCATATCGTTAAGCACTATTCTGGCGAGAACCGATTAGTTTCACCTAAGCGGTTCTCGACTATAATTGGCTCCAATGAGTAACGAAAATCTCGCCAAGCCATCAAGGCTTTCGAGAAAAGCTTAAGTTCCTTTCCGATAACTATACCTGCAAAAAGTGGGAGGTTAGGTTAGTTATGTCAAATTGGAAGTTTGTTCAGATTGGATTGATCCTTTCGGCCTTTCTGGTCGGAACTGTCGCCGCTGAAGATGATTCATCACCTGGAGAGCTACCTCCAGGATTCGATGTTTCAGTGACCATAATCGATGTGAACCTGATCGGGGGTGAATGGGTTGAGATTGCCAATTCCGGAATGGCCGTCCAGGATTTCACCTTCTGGAAGCTGATCGATGAAGGAAATAACACATACAAATTCCCCGATGGTTTCGTCTTGGTCCCTGAGGCGAAGGTTAAAGTCCACTCAAAGGTCGGAAACGATACTGCAACCGATCTTTACTGGGGGCTTGAAGAGCCTGTATGGAGCGAGGGTGAGACTGCGACCTTACTAGACGCCTCTGGTGAATCGATCTCTGAACACGTTGTTTGAAGTCTGAAGATGTCGTGCTCGATGATACATTTTCGGCAAATCTCAAATTCATAAGAGTTTGATATTTGCCTTACTTATATTTTTAAGAATTTTTCTTTTAAGAACTGATCGAATTGCATCGATTGATTCTTGACACTCTTACAGGATGCGTCTGACATCTCAAATAAAAGAAGTCTGGTTGAAATCGTTAACATTTCAATTTTTAGGAAAGTTTAAATCTTTTGAGCACAAATGGGTGTGCTCGGAGGTATTACTACCATGACCCGAATCATGAAATATACGGTTTTGATCTCGGCCCTCTTGGTCATTGTCTTGGGTTTGAGCTTCGCCGAGGAAAATGAGACTTCGTCCGATGAGGTCGAAGAGATAGCAGTCGCATATCTTGTGGAAATTTCCAATGCCAACTGGTCTGATGAATGGGTAGAGATTGCCAACTTGGGCGAATCGGCTCAGAACATGACCGGCTGGATTTTGCAGGATGAGGCAAATTACACTTACGAGTTCCCAATGGACTTCGTTCTGGAGCCAGAAGCTTCGGTGACCGTCCACACATTCGAGGGCAACGATACGGTCACTGATCTTTACATGAATCGTGGAAGTGCGATCTGGAACAATGATGGCGACACGGCAATCTTGTTTGACGAGATGGGGGCCGTGGTGGACATTTACCCAGACGAGATGATGGAATCAGACGAGATGATGGAATCAGACGAAAATGGAATGGACGAGTGAGGGGGCCTCGTGAAGTTTGCGCGAAGTTCTGAAATCTGAAATGTATCGTTAAACACATATATAGTCCTGAACCTTAGACTTGACACGTAATGCAGTATACTGGAGGAATCATCTGCTTACAAGACCTGTAGTTTCTTGGGTTAACATCACCGCTACGCATCAGATAAGTGTCAAACTTGGCGTTCGGGACTATAAGTACGGAAATTGTGGCTGATATTTAGTTTCGGCAGGTACCGGGTTTTGACGGTTCCAATGCTTTTGAATCGCAGAACCCGCCCTTTAATTTTTGTCATTTAGATCATAATTTTCCAAACCAGTCTATCTTTCGATGTGAAATCTTCCTATTTCTGCTATTGTCCATCAATATCCTGTTCAATTCATCAGTTCGCTTCTGAGACACAAAAAGACGCAAACGGTCCCACCTGCTAAGCGCAAGAGTGATGTACCGTATCGAATAATGCTTTATCAAGAAAAAACTGGAGGCATTCCCATAGAACTTGATGATATGGCAAAAATCTTGGTCGAAACACTCGACCTGGACACAAACCCGGTAGGCGTCAAGCTGTTCAAAGAAGAAGGCGACATACCCACAGACGTCGAATTGCTTCAAAAACCGCTCCGCTACTGCGAGATGGTTCAGGCAGCTCGGCTCAGAGGCGAGACCACCCTTTCCAAGGTGGAATTCCACGCTTGCAAAGGCGGTGCATCAGGACTGGGACTCATGGACTTTCCCGACAACATCTCCTCTGGAAACTTATACTTCTCCAAGCTCAACAAGTGCGTGACGAAGGACGCCGGAGCCAACATAGTTTCAAACTTCCCTGCACAAGAACCAGGATGTACCGTTGCGACACTTGTCACTCCGTTGGAGAAGATGACCATGGAACCCGACGTGATCATATTCGTCGGTAAACCTTTCCAAGCTAGGCGGATAGTTCAGGCAGTGTTATACAAAGAAGGCGGAAGGGTCGAGTTCAACACCGCAGGGATTCAGTCGTTCTGTGTTGATGCAACCTCTTCGCCAATACTGAAAGGCGAAGTCAACGTATCTATGGGCTGTGACGGGGCGGCCAAAAACGCCGGGTTAGAAGACGATTTCGTGGTCGTAGGAATTCCCTTCCAGATGGCAGAGGATATCTGCTCGATCCTGGCCGAAAGAGCTGAAGGCTGGGACAATTGGATGCGCAGCTGAGAATGTGTTGAAAGGAGCATCACACTCGCTATACGTTCTAGTGTAGCGCTCTCGTATTCATTCGTTTATAGTCGAGAACCGATTAGATGAAACGTATGTGTTTAGCTCCATTCAATCGGCATCACGTGATGGTTCATGCGACCTGTTCCAAAGAGCTGATTTCAAGCAACTTCGGCTACGGATGTTGTTTTCCAATCTGGCTCAAGTTGTTGATCGGCGTGCGTTCATTGGCCAAAGCCAACATCGAACAATCGATTTTAGGGGGCTAAACACATACGATGAAACTAATCAGTTCTTGCCAAAATAGTGCTTAACGATACGAATAGGACAAATCTCAAACTCTTACGAGCTAAAGACTTGTCCAAAAGGTACCATTAAGCACTATATCCTCAAAATCTCATTGGAGTACGCGCCAGGAAAGGAGCGCGCCCCCACCCACTTTTTCGACGGATACTAGCTCAAGCTGTGGGAAATCTTTGCAAAATCCGACACCGTCCACCAGTGTCGGGGCACTTTCACCCCCTATTATCATGGAGCCTATGTAGACGGAGATCTCGTCTACAAGCCCTGCCTCAATGAGGCTCCAGTTGAGGGTAGCGCCCCCTTCAACCATCAGCGTTCTTGCCCCCCGTCTCCAAAGCTCGCCGAGAAGCTCTTTTAGATCTACCTTGTCGTTGCCTACAACCACGACATCACATCTATCCTCTAGAACCTTCAACCTCTCAGAAGGCGCTGCCTCTGATACGGCGACGATACAGCCGTCACCCAATACTCCAGCCAAAGGAGGAGTTCTTGCCAGGCTGTCTGCTACAACTCTCAACGGATTTTCGGACAATCCTCTTTGAATTCTCATATTCCTCAAGTCTGGGGACTTGATCTTAAGCCCCGGATCGTCAGCCAAAACAGTCCCAATCCCCACCATGATGGCATCGCTTTCGGCGCGAAGACGTTTCACTCTCTCCAGGTCTTCGGGACTGGAAATCTTGATCTGTCTTCTTTCGATGGAGCTGATCTTCCCGTCGGCGCTCATAGCGCTATTTATCCGGACGAAGGGTCGTTCCATGCCAAAAGGGGGCGAAAGCAGAAGCTAAATAGATTACCGCCCTCAATAATGGACGAGATGGATTTGACGAATGAGATCGGAAAGGGAGACGTGACCTGCCAAGAGGATGGGGCCAACCGGGAAAACGCGGCCAACTGGGGTGGCGCAATCGATCCAAAGGGCGAGATCCTCCTTTCTGGAACCATTATTTTGGGCGATGAGTTCGAGCCGGTGGATGGTTATCTTTGCATAGAAAATGGCATCATAAAGGAGATCGGATGCGAAAAGGTGGAGGCCGATCTCGAGGGCATAATATGCCCTTCTTTTGTCAATGCCCACACTCATTTAGGCGACTCTGTCATCAAGGACCCTCCTTTTATGCCCCTTTCAGAACTGGTCGGACCAAAGGGACTGAAACATCAGGTCCTGGAAACGACATCCAGATCCAAACTTGTGGAAGGTATGCGAACCTCGCTTCGTGATATGAGGGCTACGGGAACCTGTGCCTTTGCCGACTTTCGTGAAGGGGGGCCTTCAGGCGTCGATATGCTACTTGAGGCCTTGGGATCGATTCCCCTCATAACCAGAACGTTTGGTAGGCCAAATCCAGGTTCATTCGAGATCCATCCGCGATGTTGGGGTGTGGGGATCAGCAGTACAAAAGACCACACTTTTGCTTGGGCGGATGCCACCGTGAACGCCGCCCGCGCACATAATAGGAAAGTGGCGTTCCATGCAGGCGAATCAAGTAGGGACGATATAGAGCCCGCGCTCGAATTCAAGCCAGATCACCTGGTCCATCTAACCCAAGCTACGTCAGAGGACTTGAAAAAGGTGGCAGATTCTTCCGTGCCGGTGGTGATCTGTCTTAGGTCCAACTTGGTGACAGGTGTAGGCTTCCCCAAAGTGGCCGAAATGCTTGAGATGGAGATCGTTGTGGGCCTTGGGACCGACAACGTCATGTTAAACTCGCCGAATATGTTCTCCGAGATGAAACTTGCATCCAAAGCGCTGGTGCACAACGATAGACAAGTATTTAAGATGTGCACTCTAAATGGTGCTCGGATCCTGGGCATCGAAGATAGGGTCGGCTCTATAACGGTGGGAAAAGAAAGCAGATTAATGATCATCGACAGGCGGTCGGACAACTTGTGGAGGGTAAAAGACCCCCTCGCGAGCGTGGTCCGGAGGGCTCGGCCCTCTGACATTATGGCCGTATTTTAGGGGTAAGTTCTATGTTTGAAAGAATCATGATCGCAACTGACGGCTCGAAACACAGCGAACGAGCGGCTGAGTGGGGAATTGAGCTTGCCAAGTGTTCTGGGGGCAACATAATCGCAGTTTACGTTGCCGATACCGGAAGGCTGAGCCATCTTCCAGAGGACATGGCTCTTGCGAGCATCAGGGACCTCCTGCTCAGAGAGGGCGAAGAGGCCACCGAACAAATTGAGAAAATGGTCAACCTGGCCGGCCTTGTTTGCATCAAAAAGGTGCTCGAGGGCAACCCCGGCGAGGAGCTGCTCCACTTTTCCGACGAAGAGGGTGCAGACTTAATCGTCTTGGGCGCGTGCGGCCGCACGGGTCTTGATAAATTCCTCCTGGGAAGCGTGGCAGAAAAAGTGGTCCGCGCCGCCAAAGTCCCGGTCCTGACCGTGCCGGGGGAGAGGTCTTGAACGAGATCTTGGTCAAAGACATCATGGTCAAAGACGTGGCTTACGTGGATGTTCCTGGGAACAGAGACCACGTCTTGAAGACTCTGAAGGAAAGGCAGGTTTCTGGAGTCCCAGTGATCAAGAAAGGCGAACTGATCGGGATGGTCACAAGGTCAGACCTCCTTGGCAATCCTGAGGAGGATCAGATCGCCCTGATCATGACCAGAAACCCCGTGGTGGCGATACCGGAAAGTTCTGTGATCGAGGTTGCCAAGCTATTAACCGAGAACAACATAAGACGAATCCCCGTGATCGAAGATGGCGCTTTGGTCGGGATCGTATCGGTGGCGGATTTAATCAAAGTCGTGGTGGATCTTGGGATAACGGAATCCATCGAGAACTACTTTGAACGAAAGATGATTGTGGTTTGGGATGAGATGCCGCTCCCAGTTGTGGGTGCAGTGATGGAATACGCAAGCGCTCAAGCCAGTCCCGTCTTAAACTCGGACCTAAAATTGGTGGGGATCGTCTCTGATCGGGACCTGATAAACGCCAGCGTGATCGAGGATTATGTGGAAAAGTCAGATATGTCTGCGGCGCCCGAGGAAGACGAATGGGCCTGGGAAAGCACCAGAGACACCGCGAGCTTCTATTACGGCGTATCGCGGATCGAACTTCGAAACGTTCCTGTAAGTAACGCTATGGTCCCAGCAGTAACCGCCATAAAGAGCAGCGAGGTGAGCGAATGTGCGAGGCTGATGCGAAAAGAGGTGATCGATCAGATCCCTGTGGTCACATCCCAGCAGAAGCTCATGGGAATGCTCCAGGACTACGACCTGCTTTGCGCCATGATCGACTTTTTTGAGGGCGAAGGAAGCTGACCCTCTCGAATAATTTTTATGTTGTAACCCTACTTATGAGATCTTGGCATCTCTTGAGGTCTTTTCCGTGGGGGTTAATCAGACATATTAGGGTCTGGCCCGGCCTGGGTGTGGGCTTGTAATCTTCGGTGAAGGCCGAAAGGCTCCTATTCTCTGAGACTAGGAATAGCGGGATTGCGGCTTTGTCATAACAATCCTTGAAATCGTCGTAATCGAAATCTTCTGTCAACTTGAAGTTCTCAATAGCCGCTCCTGTCTCAAACTGGCGTGAAAAATACGAGTAGGTAACTTCTCTTCCGAAGAGAAACCTGCCCCGAAGATGGAATGCGTGGACCACTTCTTTGCCTCTGTAACCTTCGATCTCGGGTGGGATTTGGTAAGATTCTGCTCTCCCAAAGATGGATGTAAAATGGAGCGCAGCAAGGGAGTTGGCCTTGTCGTTTGAGGTCATCGCCATAAAGCGCCCTATCCCCACGAGTTCGATCTCGTCTAAGAGGTGGTCTGGTAATCCAGTATCGCTTCAGGAACTGTACCAAGAGGAGTTCTCCAAAAACCCCTATCAAGACCCCCACGAGAACAGTTCTCAAGATCGCAATCCCAACAGAAAGATTTCCATCCCCAAACTCGCCGATGAGGATCTCTTGGAATATCAGAACCGCAAGGATAGGCACCTATGGGGTCGTTCATGATCCCTTCCCATTTTGCCATATTTCCAACCCTGCCCTTGGGCTGGATCTGGATCAATATGGGCAAGACCACAGTTGGTCCCGTTACCACCAAAATTGAGCCGATGAGGATCGCCATCTCCGTGGCCAGGTCCAATATGAAATAGGCTGCAAGAGAGGACATGGCCCAGGTTGTAAGAAGCCCAATGGTTATGAGGTTCCGGACAGGGATTCCAATCTCTCTAAGTTCGCCTATCTTCAGGTTTAGTCCGCCCTCAAAGAGTATCATGGCCACTGATAGCGAGACGAACGGGACCAGAAGCTCTCCCAAAAGTTCGTCCGGTTTGAGGAATCCTGTTATAGGTCCTGCAATTAGCCCAAGAATGAGCAGTATCAATATCGATGGCAGACCCAGGCGCCACGCAATCCACTGCGCCCCGATGCCTATCAAGATGATACTTGCCAAATAGATAAGGATCTCTTCGGTCAATCTCGGTGCTCCTTGGTATCTATAGTGCTTAACGATACCTTTCGAACAAATCTCTAACTCGTAATAGTTTGGGATTTGTCCTATTTGTATCGTTAAGCACTAATCTTTCGAGAACCGATTAGACGCATCTGACCGGTTCTCGACTATAACCGATGTGGTGTTGCCAATAAAATAAATGTAATTAACAGAATATTGGTCCATTTCGAGAAACGATCCAAAATGCAGCTTGAGGTGGGGCAAAAGCCGTATGGAGGGATTAGAAGAGGGAGGATGACAGTACCCGACTTTTGCCTATGACCCATACGTCATTTACCGAATATAAATTTTTCGGTTGATCCGAATCTCGCCGATCCTTATGGTGCAAAATTCCAACCTTAGCTCGGCGGAAATTAGGGAATTAATGTGGCAATTTGGTAGATATTGTGGGCGCTAGATGTCGATAATCGCGTATTAACTTCGTCAGCAGCTATTCCCCACATTCAGTTATCTTATGCCTGATAACTTAATAATCTAGGACTTACGCAGTTGGTGCAATCATAATATTATGACTCAACTTTTTTATACA
>CAYWZG010000056.1:0-14847 GCA_964462795.1 uncultured Methanotrichaceae archaeon | reverse complement strand
CTAATATTATAAAACATATATTATCAAGATCTGAAAAAGTTGGAAAGTAGAGCTGATAAGATAACTCAACAAACCCCTTAAATCCGAAGAGATCCTACATACATCGCATAGAACTCCACAAGGTGCGAATCAACCATGAAACGAAAATGGCAATACGATCGAGGCCTGGAGTTTCGAATGCTCGTCACCATGTTCCTCCTGGCCGCAGTCTACCTGGCGTTCCTGGCATTCTTATCATACCAGGGAGCTGGCACCACAATCATGATAATCTTCGTTGGAGCCTTCATGCTGATCCAGTACTTCTTCTCAGACAAACTGGTCCTGACAAGCATGAGAGCAAAAATCGTCTCCGAATCTGAACAGCCCGAACTCCACCAGATAATATCGAGACTCTGCCTCATAGCAGACATCCCAAAACCGAGAATTGCCGTCGTAAACACGTCCATGCCAAACGCCTTTGCCACCGGAAGAAGCCCTAACAACGCGGTGGTGGCGGTGACCACCGGCATCATGAATCAGCTCAACAGAAACGAGCTAGAAGCAGTCATTGCCCACGAGCTAACCCACGTAAAGAACCGGGACGTGATGGTTATGACCATCGCAAGTTTCCTTTCGACCGTCGCTTTCTTCCTGGTCAGATACATGCTCTACTTTGGCGGCGGCGGATCTGACAGAAGAGGCGGAAGCATCTGGGCCGCCTGGGCCGCCGCAATCCTGGTCTGGGTATTGAGCACTCTCCTCCTTCGAGTCCTTTCTAGATACAGAGAGTTTGCAGCCGATAGAGGATCTGCGGTGATAACGGGCCACCCATCTCACCTGGCCTCAGCCCTGATGAAGATCAGCGACGTGATGCCAAGAGTACCACAAAAAGACCTGAGACAAGCCGAAGGGATGAACGCCTTTTTCATAATACCTGCACTTTCAGGCTCTGCGATAATGAAGCTCTTTTCAACTCATCCCCCAGTAGAACAGCGAATAGCAGCCCTCGAAAAAATCGAACGGGAGATGGAAACTGCATGAAATTCCTCGACGCAATCCTGGGCAAAAGCAAGCTACCCAAAGCGAAGCTCGATAAATTATTTGCGATATCGACGGCTAGCATAACCCTGGAAACGAACCTCGCCCTCAAACCCGCGGGAAAAGCCGGCATCTGCTTTAAACCAATCGAATCTTCAAGATACGAATCCGCGAAAACCGAGATCGAAGAACTCCTCCAGTACAGCCGCAAGGAAACCGGAACCGAGTTTCAGCTTGAAAAAGACGAGTACAACTTCCTTTGGGTAGCATTGAAAGACGACGACTTCGAAGACATCGTAACCAGCATCCACATGGTGAGCCAAACCCTCATCGACCACGGATTTGGCGAACAATTGCTTTGCGCAGTCTACCGTTTCGAAGGAAAAACGCCCGTCTACTGGATCTACAACTTCAAGGCTGGCGCATACTATCCCTTCGCACCTATCTCCAACCAAAAAAGAGACAACGCCTTGGAGTTCCGGCTCAGGTCAATCATGAAGCCGGAACTACCTATAGAGAAAAATGAAGAGAAATGGTACCCGCTTTGGGGAATGCCCATCTAACGAATATCCTTTCTCTCTTTTTTTCTTTTTCGCTTCAGCTCGTCAAGCCCTTTAGTTTAGTCTTCGATCAACCCGGCGCCGCTGAAGATCTTCGCTGCTTCTTCCAGCGTCAGATCTTCTGGCGGCACTATTATGTCTGACTCCACGATATCTTCTGCGCCCAAAGGCGTTCCCTTATCCTTTATGGCCACAAAAAGCTCGGAAAGTCCTTTCTTGTATCCGGCCTCGTCTTCTTTGGCCACGAAATCCACAATCTGGTTGTCGATCACGTTCAACTCGTCCAGAAGAGCGCTTGGAACCTTGAACTGGCCTTCACCCATGATCCGAATTATCATTTCCCTGCCTCCGCCTTCAACTTGGCAAGTTCGAGCTCGACATCACTTTCTGCCTTCACCTTGGCAAGCTCTCTATCGATATTATCTCCGCTTTGGGTGAAATCCTCAAGAGCGCCTGAATCCATCAGCTCATCAAGAGCGGCAGAACGAGCTTTCATGTTTTCGATCTTGTCTTCAGACCTTTGAACTGCCATCCCCACATCTGCCATCTCTTCGCTTATGCCGGTGAGCGACTCTGTGACCTTAACTTGTGCTTCTGCCGCAGAATGCTGAGCTTTGAGGCTCTCTTTCCTCGTCCTGAACACCTCTATCTTCGTAGAAAGCCTCTTTTCGGTAGCCTCAAGCTTATCTTGCTCTCTTTGAAGGTCTGCAATCTGAAGGTCTAACCCCCTTATCTGCGAATCAAGAGCAGTCTTCCTCTCAAGTGCCATCCGAGCCAAGTCCTCGCGGTCCGACTTAATCGCGTCTCTCGCCTGCGAATCCAACTTGTCCCTGCTCTGCATCAGTTTCGCCTTTTGAAGCTCCAACCTCTTCTTTGAAGTTGCAACCTCGGCAACGCCTCTCCTCACGTTCTGCAACAGGTCGAGCTGCTTTTGGTAAGAGTAATCCAATGTCTCAGAAGGATCTTCCAACCTGTCCATCAACGTATTGGTCTTCGCCTTAACTATCGTACCCATCCTGTTGAGCAAACCCATATCTTCAATAACCCCCTAAAAATACCCAAATAATTCTATCTCAGTCGAACTGACCGAAACGGATCTCTTTTTCCACCTCGAACTTGCCGTCAAGAGCCGTCCTGGAATCGATCTTCTTGGCAACTTCACTCTTGAAAGCCCCGACATCCCAAGTGCCATCAAACTCGCTCTTCAGATCGAAAATAGTGCAATTGGGCGTTTGAGCCACACAATCAAATCCCGTGTAAGATGATGCGACGTTGATGTTGGACAAGTCCATCCCGGTTCCATTGAATACGAAAGAGGACTCCAGATGTTGGACGTTGACGAAAAGCCCTTTGGGAAAATCGATCGTCCTGTTCCTCTGAGAGATCCCTGTCGAATCGTTCACAAATCCCATCGCCGAATAATCGATGGCGCCTTGGCTATAAAGAACCTCGGTGCGGGAAAATCCCGTATGCCGATCCATGGCGGTCTCAACGATCTCGGTATTGCCCTTGCCGCTTACCTCAAGAAACCCTGTCATGGACTCGAAACCCGAAGCGATTGCAATGTACGAAATCGCAACCAATATGACCAAGCTGAGTAACAGGATGATAGATCCTCTCATGTGGCTCCCCTTAACCTGACGTCACTTTAAGCCGGGATACAGTTTAAACATTTCCATCAGCCAGCAAAATGCATAGGGCACTTGCCGCCTTTGGATAGCCTTTATCTCCCATCAGCTCGGAGACAGGACGCGTGTACTTGGACTACTTTCCCTACGACTCGCTGAGACCTTACCAAGACGCCATGCTAGATGCGGTTTACGAAGCCGTGAGAGACGGCGATCACAGCGTTCTCATGATAGATGCACCAACCGGCAGCGGAAAAACCAGCTGCATCTCTGCGGCATTGGCTGCAGCTCCTGGCAAGATAGCCGTAGCAGTGAGGACCGTTAGCCAGATCAACATATATCTGGGCGAGATCGAAAAGATCAAGGCCAAGACCAGACACAAACCAAACATTTCTTACATGGTGGGAAAACAAAAGATGTGTCCTCTCGCAAACGAGTTTCGCGGCGAGAGCGTTTATTCAGGCTGTGCGAGGCTAAGAGAGAGAACAAAACACCTGATGGCCTCTCGCCTCAGAGATTTTGGGGGGAAATTCTACGATCCTTCGAGAGATCGGAGCCTTCCTGACGAGAATCCCGAATACAGAACGTTCTGTCCTTATTACCTCATGAGCAGAGAAGTTTTGGAACTGAGTGGAAAACCCCAATTCAAACCATCTCTCAAGATGCTGGACCTTGCAGACGGCCTGAGAGATGAAACCCGGTCTCCAGACCAGTTCATAGACAAGTGCCACGATATATGTCCCTACGAGACCATGAGCCTCTGCGCCAAAAATAGCGACCTAGTCATCCTGAACTATTCTCACCTCTTCAGCCCTGATTTTCAGGAGATCATCTTCGACTGGCTCGAGCTGGACCGAGAAAGCCTCACCCTTTTCGTGGACGAGGCCCATAACCTCGGAGATGCCGTAAGAGCCCTGAACACGAGATACCTATCCCAAAGGATGATCGACCTTGCCGAGACGGAAGTGGAAACGTATCAGGACGCCATGGGCCAGGCCAAGATTCAGGAATCTCGCACGGATGCTCTATCCAGAATGAAAGGGGTCGAGATCGCAAAGTCCTTGCTCCCCAGGCTCAGAAAGTACCTTCAAAGTCGCCAAGCAAGAATGCAAGAAGGTGAAGAGCTTCTCGATGCCGACCTATTCAGAGAGTTTCTCTACATGGATGTAGGCGACGTAGATGATGCCTTATCAGCCGTTTCCGACGTGGCAGTTGCCATCGCCGAACATAAGCTCGCTGAAGGAGACAAAGAGAACCTACAGGGCGAAGTGGAACCAAGCCTTGCTCAGGTGCTTTTGTTCCTAAGAGATATCGAACTTGGCGAGACTGATCTTGCATACCAAAGAAGGATCATCTCAAGCGGAATTGGTGAGAAGAAGCGAACGTGGCTAGAGGTAAACAACATCGACCCTTCCCCAGTCATAAGGCAGGTCGTAGACAACATCAACTCTACGGTGATGCTGAGCGGGACCCTTTCGCCTCTCGATGCTTACGAACTCTATTTACTGGCCGAATCCGAGCGAGCTGAAAAGATCAACTTGCCGACCTCGTTTCCCGCCCAAAATAGGCTTCTCATCGCAGCCAAAAGCGCGACCACTCAGCTTGAGAAAAGAGAAGATGCTGAGAATCGGCAAGAAATCATCGACCACTTGGATGCACTGATCGAGGAAGTTCCTGGGAACGTTGCCGTTTTCTTCACGTCTTATGCCATGATGAACCAGTACCAGAAAGTCTGCCAGAAAGCAGCAAGGAAAGCTGGAAAACGGCTCTATTCTGAGCCCCGAGCTGCAGAAGAGGTTCCTGACGTTCTTAACGACTTTTTCCGGGCAGGAAGGCGGCGTGGGGCAGTCCTCTTGGGCGTGTCCGGCGGAAAGCTCGCCGAAGGGATCGACTACAAAGGCAAAGCTCTAAACGGCGTTGCTGTCGTTGGTTTGCCTCTTGGGTTTTATAACGAGATTCAAAGGGAAATCAACACGTACTATGTCAAGAAGTACGGTCGAGAAAAGGGAATGCTCATCGCCTACACTTTGCCTGCCATAAACCGAGGACTCCAGGCCGCAGGAAGGGTGATCCGCGATGCTTCTGAGCATGGCGTGCTTCTCTTTTGCGATATGCGCTTCAAAGAGACTGGCCGAGGCGGAGTAAAGCAGTTCTTGCCAGAGTGGATCCAGGACGAAATAATTGTGGCAAGCGCAAAAGAGAGCAGGCGCATAATCAAGAATAAGGTAGCTGAATGGTCAGAGTGAACAAATCTAGAAATCGCACAAGGTTTCAGGAAACTTGATCCAAGTTCCCCAGCACTATAGCCCGCCCGCATTATCCTTTTCTAGCCTCTTGATCGTGTCTCGAAGCTGAATCGCACGTTCGAAGTCGAGGACTTCTGCAGCTTCTCTCATCTCGGCGCCAAGCTCGATTATCATGTTCGGGATATCAGACTTTGGAATGTGTTTCGTGTCGGTGATCTCTACGACTTTCTCCCTGATCGGCTTACTGATCGTCTTTGGAACGATCCCATGCTCCTGGTTATACCTCATCTGAAGCTTACGTCTCTCTTCGGTCTTTCGGACCGCTTCGCTTATGGAATAGGTCATTTTGTCAGCGTAGAGGACCACCCTAGAATTTGCGTTCCTCGAAGCTCTGCCGATCGTCTGGATCAGGCTCTTTTCGTCCCTGAGGAACCCTTCTTTATCTGCGTCCAATATCCCGATGAATCCTACTTCAGGAATGTCGAGCCCTTCTCTGAGGAGGTTGATCCCCACGAGGACATCGAACTTTCCGAGACGAAGCTCCCTGATGATCTCGGTCCTCTCGATGGTTTTAATCTCGGAATGAAGGTACCTTGCCCGAATTTTGTTTTTCGCCAAATAGTCGGTCAGCTCTTCTGCAAGTTTTTTCGTGAGAGTGGTCACAAGAGCGCGATCACCTCGCTCGACGACTTTTCCGATTTCCTTCATCACATCTTCGACCTGACCTTCGATGGGACGAATCTCAACTTCAGGGTCCAAAAGGCCGGTCGGCCGGATGATCTGCTCTGCAACCTTTGCGGACCGCTCCAGCTCGTAAGCCCCAGGGGTTGCTGAGACGAATATCACAGATTTCATGTACCGCTCGAACTCTTCGAACTTTAAAGGGCGATTGTCAAAGGAGCTTGGAAGCCGAAATCCGTAGTCCACGAGGCTATTTTTCCGAGATCGATCGCCTTTGTACATGGCGCGGAGCTGAGGGATCGTCTGGTGACTCTCATCGATCACAATCAGGAAGTCTTCTGGGAAGTAGTCGAGAAGACAATAGGGCGGCTCGCCAGGCATTCGGCCGTCGAAGTGGCGAGAGTAGTTTTCGATCCCCTTGCAGCTTCCTGTCTCTTCGATCATCTCGATGTCGTAGAGAGTTCGCTGCTTTAGCCGGTGAGCTTCGAGCATGTCAAGCTCAGGAAGCCTTTCGTCCAGCTCCTTTAGGATCAGCTCGATAGCGCTCTTTTTTTCGTCTTCTGGGATCACGTAATGGCGCGCGGGGTAGACATAGAAGTAGTTCATATCCTCCTGGCGCTTTCCGCTTTGCTTTTCGATCTCGGAGATTCTGTCCACTTCGTCTCCAAATAGCTCGATTCTGATGATGTCGTTGAAGTAGCCGGGGACAAGGTCGATGGTGTCTCCTTTCACTCGGAAGCGACCCGGCATAAGTTCGAGGTCGTTTCTTGCGTACTGGATATCCACCAACTTTTCCAAGATCGCCCTTCTCGAGATCTTGTCACCCACTTTCAGCTCAAATCCCATCTTCTGGAAATTTTCAGGGTTTCCGAGGCCGTAGATGCAAGATACCGATGCCACCACGATCACGTCTTGCCGAGACATAAGGGATGCCGTCGCCGCAAGGCGCATCTGTTCAATCTTCGGGTTGATGGCAGAGTCTTTTTCGATGTACAGATCTCGCGCTGGGATGTAGGACTCGGGCTGGTAGTAGTCGTAATAAGACACGAAGTACTCGACCCTGTTTTCTGGGAAAAACTCTTGGAACTCGTTATAGAGCTGGGCCGCAAGGGTCTTGTTATGGGCGATGACCAAAGTGGGCTTCTTGACTTGGTCAATGACGTTGGCGATTGTGTAAGTCTTACCAGAGCCCGTGACCCCAAGGAGGGTCTGATGTTTCTTGCCAGCTTTCAGGCCCGAAACGAGCCCTTCGATCGCCTCTGGCTGAGATCCTCTCGGCTCAAAGTCGGAGACGAGGTCAAGCTGCAGGTCAGAGGTATTTGAAGTTTGGTTATATGTTGTCATGGACGTTTTCTCTTCGAAGGTTCTATGACTATAGTCAAGAACCGATTAGATAACACTAATCGGTTCTCGCAAGATTAGTGCTTAACGATACGAATAGGCCAAATCTCAAACTCTTGCGAGTTAGAGATTTGGCTCAAAGGTATCATTAAGCACTATATACTTAAGGTCTCAAAAGAAGTGTCGCAGATACTATATAAAACGTGTTTAGAACCGATTCGCCAACAAATACGCCTACCAAGCATTTAAAAACATTTATTCTCAGAGTTGATCCCACATAGACTATCAAATCAGTGGGCACTAACGGGAAGAAACTCCAACCTATGATTACAAGAAGCTCTTTATCGTCCATTTTTGTTTTGATTTTCTGGATATGTGCCCTATATTTATTTTCGAAGTAAGTATCCAAACCCAAATATCTTGAAAAGTAATAAACCAACGTGGAGGAGATAAGTATCCCCATCATGTTTGTGATAAACAGCACAACTGGATCGAATATCAATATACCTGCGAAGAGAAGTGGAGTTGAAGGTATCATAGTCAGACCTCTCGTGGAGAGTATCAAAAGGTAGATCACCAGAGCTGTAATGTAATGGACCTCCGAAAGACCTTTTAAGAAATCTACGTTGACTTCCTCTGGGAAAAATAGATACGTCGAAATGCCTATGGTAATCGTGATCAGCCAGATGTAGAACGCTAATGTCTTTTGCTTCATCATTGATCCGTCTATATCTATGAGCACGAATTGGTCATCAACTTCGATCTATAGTGCTTCTTGTCTATAATTTTATATGGGTGACATGTCTGCCTATCATTTTTATAAACAAGGTCGGTATATTTATTAATCCTATAGAACGTATACTTGGAAGGATCGTTAGGGTTCTTGATATCATAAGCTATTATCATTATTCCTTCTCTTTTGTTTTCGGTTCCGTAATGGTTTTCGAAGAGGGTTATGAAGTCATCTTCGGGGCCCAGCGAACTATTAAGAAATTCCGCTGAAAATTCCTCTTTAGAATATGTCTGAAAATCGACCGTTTCAGGGTCCATTCCGCCCCCTCTAACCAACAGATCGGTATATGCATTCAAGAAGAACGGGTGTGAAAATATGAGCGTCCACAATATGATAATAACAAATATCAAAACGAGCATCGAATAAACAATATTTTTCAAATATATTTTTATTTCAAATCCCACGGAGGTATCTTATCCGCATTTGTTATAAAAATATATCGAAACAACCTTTGTTTATGACACCACCGCTTTCTTTCTCAGCAGCCGGTTGTACTTGATCGCAAACCTGTGAGCCTCATCCCTGATCTCCTGGACGAAGAGCGAGGCTTTATCGCTTCTTTCGATCGGAAGAGGGCGAAGGTTCCCGAGCATGTAGATCTCTTCTTCCCTCTTGGCGATCGAGATCAAGGGAATCGAAATCCCCAGCTTTCGAAGCTCCTTTGATGCGGCCCAAAGCTGGCCCTTGCCCCCGTCGATCACGATCAGGTCTGGCATCGCTACACCCTCATCTTTCAGGCGGGTGTAGCGCCTCCGGACAACCTCGCCGATCGAAGCGAAGTCGTCAATCCCTTCGACATCCCTGATCTTGAAGCGGCGATAATTTTGCTTGTCGGGCCTTCCGCCTCGAAACTGAACCATCGAGCCGACCGTTGCAGTGCCGCTGAGGTGAGATATATCGAAACATTCGATGACGTTTGGGGCTTCCGTCAACGAGAGTGCTGCCTGGAGGGCTTCGAGTTTCTTTTGATCGCCGAAAACACCGATCTCCACGTTCTTTCGGGCAAGCTCCAGAAGTTCCTTTTTCGCGCCCTGTTTTGGGACCGTGACGCGAACTTTCTTTCCCTTGACGTGGCCGAGGAACTTTGCCAGAGAATCGTCGAGGGGTTCAGAGACGATCAATTCCTCTGGCGGCTCGTTTTCTGAATAGTACTGGACGAGGAATTCCTCAAGGAAGTTTTCACTGTTGGCAAAGACGAAGTCCTCTTTTCCTTCGAGGGTTCCCTTGTAGACCTTAAAGAGCATCAGGTAGACGTTTTCTGCTTCGATGACATAGCTTAAAACGTCTTCGTCGAACCTCTTTTGCCGCTCGATATGTTGCCTTTCTTGAAGAGTCTCAAGAGCCCTGATCTCGTCTCGAAGCACCATCGCCTGCTCGAACTCTTGCCGCGCGGAAAGAGCCGCCATCTCTTCTTTCATCGAGCCGATCAATTCTGTGGTATTTCCCTTGAGGACGGATTCGGCCCGTTTCGTTCGTTTCAGGTACTCGTCTTCAGAGATCTTCCCGATACAAGGACCGCTGCAGGTTCCGATGTGGTAGCGCAGGCACGCTCGTTTAGGAAGTCTCCTGCAAGGCCGAAGGCCGAAGGTCTTTTGGACAACTTCGAATACGAAGTCTCTTTCCCTTGCGGAAACGAAAGGGCCAAAGAAGGTGCCACCTTTGCTCTTCCGCGCCCGGGATATGCAGATCCTCGGGAAGGGGCCCTCGGTCAGGTGGATGGATGCGTATTTCTTTGCGTCTTTTAAGGCGATGTTGTATTTTGGCTGGTGTTTCTTGATCAGGGCGTTTTCGAGAAGGAACGCCTCAACTTCGGTGTCAGTGACGATGAAGTCAAGGTCTCTGGCCGCCTGGATGAGGGCCAAGGTTTTGGGGTCGAGGTCTCTTTTCTGGAAGTAACTGCTCACGCGCTTTTTCAGGTCCTTTGCCTTTCCGACGTAGAGGACAGCGCCGTCGCTGTCTTTGAAGATGTAGCAGCCCGGAAGATGTGGGATGGGATCAAGGGAGATCATGGTACAAGGGGCTCTCAAAAAACACGGAAAAGCGATAATTCTTCATGCATCCACCAGCCGATCCTCGGAGACCGGAATGCCGTCTTCCTTCAGGGCGGAGGTATAAGCTTCGATCGCCTCTTTGATATTCTCAATGGCTTCCTCTTTCGTCTTGCCTTGACTGATGCAGCCAGGAAGACTGGGACATTCTACTACCCAGTACTCATCCTCTCCTGGATAGATTATCACTTGTCGCATGGTATCAACCTTGATATTATATGCTACTCAATCACTCATCCTACAAACATAAAACTCATTTTGATCCAAGATGTCTCCCCCCCAACTAATGAGTTGTTGGGTCCATAGGAAAATACAATAATTTAAAACATAGTACCGAGCACATCATTAATTGATCTCAAAAGGAGGGCTTCGCATAACAGATCCAATCCGACTGGCAATGCTCTATTCTGCGCCACTTGTGTGGCGTGATGACAAGGGGACGGTACATCCGATCGAGCTTCTTGACTTCGAGACTGAGCGAGAGGACATATTCGAGAGCCTGAAAGAAACTGGCCGGTCGATAGAGGTGCGTGCCGAAGCTGCCACCGTAGACAATTTCAGCAAAATGACCCTATTGGGCTGTCGAGTCCTGCACTATAGCGGGCATGGGGATCCCGACTTTCTCGCCTTCGAGGACGGGAAAGGTGAAATGCATCCTCTCGATGCAGACACGTTGAGGGAGCTGTTTACAGCTGGTGGCCCCCGCGGAGTTCAATTGGCGTTCGTCAGCGCCTGCCACTCGCGAAAGGCCGGAGAGGCTTTTGTGGATGCGGGCGTGCCTCATGTGGTTTGTGTCCGGCTGGAAGAGCCAGTCTACGACATGGCGGCCCGAAAATTTGCCCGGAACTTTTATCTTGCTCTGGCTGCGGGCCAGACGGTTCAGCAAGCCTTCGATTCAGGTCGTGCATTTGTCAAGGCCACGCCCCATCTGCGTGAATCAGCAGACGAGGCAGAGAAGTTCTTGCTGCTTCCCGAGTACGGAAAGCATGATGTGGCGATCTTCGGCGATGCTTTTCCTGGAAAGTTTGTCGATATTACGCCGCCCCAACCTCAGTGTAACATTTACTCCAGGCCAGAGCACTTCATCGGTCGAAGCAAGATCATGCAGGAGGTCGTCTCGGATGTCCTGGACGGCCGACTGGTTACAATACGTGGCGCTCCAGGAATCGGCAAGACTGTATTGGCAATCGAAGCAGGACACTACATCAACGAACGGCGCCTTTTCCGGGATGGTACATTTTTCGTCGAATTGCGTGGAGCAACGTCAAAAGATGCGATCCGATTCGCTGTTGCCACCGCATTGGGGATCGAGGCGAAAGATGACGCTGAGCTATTTGCCGCCCTCCATCAGCTTCGCTGCTTATTGGTGCTGGACAACTGCGAAGAGCCGCTACATTACGCATCCGGCGATTTTCGAAAGTTCATCACCCAGCTCCTCCAGCAAGCTGGTGACATAAAGCTCCTCCTCACTTCCCGCCACACCCTGGGTGGCGGAATTTCGGGCGCTGCTGAGAAGGTTCATCACCTGCGCCAGCTCGATAGACAGAGCGCCGCTCGCCTATTTGTCAAGCTTGCACCAAGAGACTTAAAACCTTCTGATGTCGGAACTGAAGACCCAAGCGAAGTTCTTTGTATGCTGATGAATCACCCGATACTCGATTTTCTTTCTGGACATCCCCATGCAATATCCCTGGCGGTTCCTCTGCTCCAGGACAAGACACTTTCCCAGCTGTACGAGATGTTAAAATCGCAGCCCTTAGAGACCCTCATGATTCCAGATGTTCCAGAGGACGAGCTGGATGCAGCCAAGAGCTTTGTGGTCTCGTTAGAGGTTTCGGTCGGTTACCTGCGTGAGCGAAACCCTGAAGCGGTTCGCCTGTTTGCGGTGATGGGCCTTTTGCCCTCGGGCACTCTGCCGCCAGACCTGGACGCGATCTGGGGCGATGGGTGGCGCTCGCTTATGGATGCCCTTGTTCGCGCTTCATTAGTGGAGCTGGAAGAATTCGGCGAGATTGAACATTTTTTCACGTTTCCCTTCGTCACCGCCTATGCAGAGCGCCTTTTAGCTAAAGAGGACCGTATTCAATACACAACTCGTATTTGTAAACACTTTGCTGAATTAAGCAAATCACTTTACGATATGATGGCCACAGAAAAAGCTGCAAATGCTCGAATGCTTTTGGCACTTGGTGAGAAAAATCTTTGGGCTTGCCTGGATTTAAATAGGCTAGAACAACAAAAGGGCGCAGAAAATGAGTTAGCGCCAACATCTGAAATAGCAACTTACTTACCGCTCATATTAGAATTTGCCTCTCGTTTCCATGATGGAATACACGCTGCTGAGGTAGGGTACAAAGTCTGTAAGGCGTTAGACGATTTAAAAGGCGAGGCTGGAACGCTTTTTGCGCTTGGTGGCCTAAAAATAATGTTATACGACCTCAAGGGTGCAAAGGATGCATATGAATGCGCGCTACCACTTTATCAGAAAATACGTGATAAACATGGTGAAGCTAACATATTATTTGAATTAGGTCGAGTAGACTTATTATTAGGAAATATCAAAGAAAGTCGAGACTATTATATTAAAGCGTTGTCGATCTATCAGCATTTACCTGGTACTGAAAACAAGATGGGCAAAGCTAATTGCCTCCAAGGACTAGGTCACCTTCTGATAGTTAGGAATAAAACCCCATCTGCCATTAAAAAACTTTATAATGCCCTTAAGATCCACATCGAAATTCAGGAACCGCTCGGTATTGCTTCAGATCTTGGCCACATAGGGCAAGCTATAATGAAAACTGGTCAACAGGGTCAATCTGCAGTAATTCTCGATATGTCAATATCCATCCACAGAAAAATCGAAAGCTTCCAAGGACAAGCCACTGACCTAAAACTTCAAGCGGACGCATTTTGGAAACTTGAAGAATGGACTGCGTCTGTAGCTGCTTTGTGGCAAGCACGTGAAATTTTTCATGCTATCGGCAGTCCATTATCAAAGGAAATGAAAATAGACGAGATGTTTGATATGTTTAAAAGAGATATGGGTGATGAAAAATACCAGTCAATTATATCTAAAGTGGCGAACCACTCAGAAGAACTGCGTAAGAAGCCATTAGCAAGTCTACAAAAGGATTTTGCTAAAGATCCTTTAATTCAAAAAATCACGGAGGATTTAAGTAAAATTTCATATCTTCATGAGCATGAAAAATGCATCATACCAACCCGATTTGATTATTATTATTATCGAATGAGTCCTTACGGTAGATAGTTCATAATAAGCACCGATATATCCTAGTCAGAAATGTCCAGCTGAGCGAAGGGATCATCCCTCCACAGGACGATATGGCTTCCCACTTGCCGTTTGAAATGAATGCCCTTATGCCTACGTTTTCTGGTCCTCGCCGCTCTACGGCGAAAAACTCCTGCCGACGGTCTCCCGAACGTCCACCAGCCACGACCGCCTCTCTTCTGGCGTGCTGGTCACCACCACCCTGTATGTCTTTCTGCGAACGTCGCCAACGCCACACAGTCCAAAGACGCAATTCTTCCAGAGAGCTTCGAGTGGATCGCCGAAAACCTCCATCTCTCGCTTTTCCGGCGTGTTAGATGTGTTGAAGATCAGGGCCACCTTCGCTTTCAGTAGGCCGATCGGCACCCCCTCGCCGCCGTCCTCCTCGAGAAACTCATAGGCGAGGCCCGGCCGGATGACCCGATCGACCCAGCCCTTCAGGATCGCCGGTGGCTGGCCCCACCAGTTGGGATGAACGATCACGATACCCTCAGCGGCCGCGATCTCGTCGCAGTGCATCTGGACCGCGGAATCGATGGGCGCACCTTTCGGGATCTCAGAGAGTCGGGGAGGATCGGGTCGAACTTCTCCAGGTACAAGTCGTGGAAGGAAACGTCGTGGCCGTTTCGCACCAGCACCTCGACGGCCGCCACAGCTATGGCGTGATTGAAGCTTCCGACCTTCGGATGACCTAGGATGACTGATATTCTCATGGGCAATCACAACCTTTCAGGGCGGTGGTATAAGCCTCAATAGCCTCTTTGATGTTCTCAGTGGCTTCCTCTTTCGTCTTCCCTTGACTGACGCAGCCAGGAAGGCTGGGACATTCTGCTACCCAGTACCCATCTTCTCCTGGATAGATTATCACCGGTCGCATAACGCCGACCTAGATCTTATTTTAAAATGAATACCCCGCAGCTTGCTGCGGGGTACGTTTGTTGATCTAATAATTTAATTGAACATACCTATCTATTTTGGCCCGATGCAGAATATTTAGGCAATTTAAAATTGAGTCCTTGGTATCTAGCACAAAATGTTTCCCGCTGGGTATATAGCGCATTTTTCCCGTGACCGTGTTTACTTACATGATCCAATTTCCCTTTTTTTGTCGACCAACTAATTGCACGTTGATTTTCTTTTAAAATGGCATTTTTATGGGTCCCAACAAACTCTAGAATTTCTTCATCCAATTCGTAACTACTCAGCCCCCAACCACAAAATTTATTATGTTTAACGATATATTA
>CAYWZG010000055.1:0-15346 GCA_964462795.1 uncultured Methanotrichaceae archaeon | reverse complement strand
TTCGTGTAATGGGTGTACACGTATATGCGCAAGTTATTTCGCTACGGGCCCTAATGGTCGAACCGTCTCTTTGCACCGGTTGCAGAAGCTGTGAAATGGCCTGCTCCCTCAGCCACGAGGGAAAATGTAGCCCGACTCTTTCCAGAGTGAGAGTGATCAAGTTCGAAGCTCAAGGGAAGAACTATCCCACAGTCTGCGCCCATTGCGCCAAGCCCTCGTGCCTTTCAGCCTGCACCGAAGGCGCAATCAGGATAGATCCAGAAATTGGGTCTGTCGTGATCGATGAATCCCTCTGCAACGATTGCCGTTCATGCCTTGCGGCCTGTCCTCAAAGCCAGATCAGTTTCCACCCGGAAAAAAAGGTGGCCATAAAATGCGATCTTTGCGGAGGCGACCCCCAATGTGCCAGATTCTGTCCGACAGGCGCCCTTTCCTTCGTCGGAATCGATCAATATCTCATGACAAAAAGGCGCGCCCTCCTCAAAGCCACCTCAGAAGCGTAGTCGAGAATCGATTAGATGAAACGTATGTGTTTAGCTCCATTCAATCGGCATCAGTAAACCCATTTCGTGATGGCTCATGTGACCTGTTCCAAAGAGCTGATTCCAAGCAACTTCGGCTACTGATATTGGTTTCCAATCTGGCACAAGTTGTTGATCGACGTGCGTTCACCGACTAAAACCAACATCGGGCAATTCATTTCGGGGGGCTAAACACGTACGATGAAACTAATCAGTTCTCGAAAGATTGGTGTTTAACGATGCAGATAGGCCAAAATGTCGAACTCCCACGAGTTCGACATTTGTCCGAAAGGTATCGTTAAACACTACATTCTGAAGATGGAACGAATTGATCGATTGAAACGAACAAGATCGATGAGACGGAAATTAAGATAGGACGAAGTGAGTATATAGTCCTGAACGCTATGTTTGACACTTATCCGATGGGCAAGGTCATGTCGACACAAGACGCATCCGGTTTTGTAGCAGATGACATATCCAGGACGCTGCATTAAGTGTCAAGTCTAAGGTTTATGACTATAATGACAGAGGGATGGACCGGAAAGAGGCTGCGAGTTGACCTGACCAGCGGATCTATCGAGGCTGAAAAGATCGATCAGATCTACCAGAGAAAGTGGCTTGGAGGAAGGGGCTTCAACTCTGAACATCTCTACCGAGAGGTGGGACCGGAAGTGGACCCTTTGAGCCCTGGAAACCTCCTGATATTCGGGACAGGACCGCTCACAGGAACCTTTGCACCTGCCTGCTCCAAGAACCACTATAACTGCCAAATCCCCGCTGGGCGGCGGTTTTGGTGATTCCAACATGGGTGGGCATTGGGGGCCAGAACTGAAGTTTGCAGGTTACGATCAGCTCGTGATCAAAGGAAGGGCAGACGGGCCCGTTTACCTTTTGATCGAGGACGATTGCGTGAAGATCAAAGATGCCACCCACCTTTGGGGACTTGAAGTTTCAGAGACTGATGCCCTGATTAAAGAAGAGGTGGGAAATCCCGAACTTCACGTGGCAGCGATTGGCCCTGCAGGCGAAAATCAGGTTCGATACGCCTGTATAATCAACGACGTATCGAGGGCAGCGGCAAGATCCGGGATGGGCGCTGTGATGGGTTCAAAGAATCTCAAGGCAGTGGTGGTCAGAGGCACCGGATCTGTTGAGATCGCAAATCCCGAAGAGTTCTACCAGATATGTTCAGAGACGAGAGATCGACTGAAACAGGATATGGTGGCTCAGCTCCTTCACGAACAAGGATCGCTTTTGTTGACGATGCCTGCCAACTACGAGCATGGATGGTTCTGCTGGAAGAATTTCCAGAAAGGTTACCACCCTAGAGCCGATCTTCTCAGCGGCGAGCGCCACAGGGACGAATTTTTGGTCCACAGAGAAGGCTGCTTTGCGTGCCCCATATCTTGCGGCAGGTTCAGCCGCATAACCGATGGAAAGTACGCAGGAGAAGAGACTGGCGGGCCCGAATACGAGACTTTGGCGGCACTGGGTCCCAGGTTAGCCCTTCTGGATATGGACGCAGTCATCCACAACAACAGTCGGGTCAACGAACTGGGCATGGATTCCTGTTCTTGTGGCGGTGCCATCGCCTGGGCGATGGAGTGCTGGGAAAAAGGGCTCATCACAAAAGACGACACATGCGGCCTTGTGCTCGACTGGGGCGACCTGGACCTGATCGAGAAACTGATCGAGATGATCGCAAAAAGAGAGGGGTTCGGCGACCTTTTGGCCGAAGGCTCCCATCGAACGGCCCAGATACTGGGACGAGGTCATGACTACTCGATCTCGGTCAAGGGTCACGACATGTCTCAGGACGACCCGAGAGGTCTTGGGTTCGCCTTCGGGATCGGGTTTGCCACTGGAAGGAGGGGTGGCGACCATCTTCAGGGTCTTCCGTGCCTGGAGCTGACCGGAAGCTCCTATCCAGGATTGGTCGAGAAGATTCTTGGAACGAGCAAGGCCGAAGAGAGACATTCGGTGGTCAAAAAGCCCGAGATGGAAAAAATACCAAGAAGACCTCAAAGCCTTGGGCGATTCCTTGACCCAATGCTCATTTATTCACACCTGGTCTTTTGCAGTACTGCCCGAAGACATGGTCCGGCTTCTCAACGCGGCGACTGGACTTGATTACACGCCAGAAGAGCTATTGATGGTGGGCGGAAGGATCGTTCACCTGGAACGGGCCTACTGGAACAGGCTTCTCGTCGGACGGCACGAGGACAAGAACCCAAAGAGGTTCACGGAAGAGCCCATGCCAGACGGACCCAACAAGGGCTCAGTATTCCCAGAAGCAGAGCTGATTCCAAAGTACTACCAGGTCAGAGGCTGGGACGACGAGGCCGGTTTTCCGCTTCCCGAGATCCTAGCAGATTATGGTCTGGAAGAGGTGGCCCTGGAGCTTGGACCGTATCGAGAGAAGTATCTGAAGAGAGATGGAGAGTGCGAGACGACTAAAGTATAGTGTTTAACGATACCTTTCAGACAAATGTTGAACTCGTAAGAGTTTGAGATTTGGCTTATTCATATCGTTATAGTGTTTAACGATACCTTTCGGACAAATGTTGAACTCGTAAGAGTTTGACATTTGACCTATTCGTATCGTTAAGTACTAATCTGGTGAGAACCAATTAGTGCTATCTAATTGGTTCTTGACTATAAGCACTAATCTTGCGAGATCAGAGTCGTCCTGACCGGGACAGTTTCCGAATAATTGAAGCCCAAATGATCGGTGTCAACGCACCTTCATGAGAGGGCGTGAGAGGGTGCGATATGCAGCACCTTTGGCCAAATACATTAGCATAAATAGTTATTTATACAGTTTTTCCGCCAGTCGCCCAGAAGTTTTCTCCGGGCTTGTGTGTGGGGTCTGGAAGGATCTCAATTGTCTCAAATCCCAGGGAAGCAAGCCTTTTTTTGACCTCTTTTGGAGAGACAGCGTTTCCGTACCAAGTGTGAAGAGATCCAGGAATCTCCACAGATCTGCCCCTGGCAAGCTTGAGGTATGCGAGATGATAGAGCGGTTCTACGAGCGATATCACCTTTCGGGGCACTGAAGAGTAAATCTTCAGCTTGAGTTGTTCGCTGCTGTGAAAATGAAGCTGGAAAACTCCGCCGGGCTTGAGAACTCTATCGATCTCGGCCAGGTAATGCCAAAGAATCTCCTTGTTTGGTATGTGCCGGAAGACTATGTAGGAGAAACAATAATCGATAGATTCGTCAGGAATGCCTGCTAAGTCTTGGCCGTTGCCCAGAATGAACCGAGCGTCTTTTATGGGGCAGTGCATTTCACCCAACCGGATCATCTCAGGTGAGATATCGAGTCCCCAGATTTCGTCAAATAGGTCGGAAAAGCCAGGGAAGAATCGACCCATGCCACATCCGATTTCGAGGATTCTCTTGCCCTTTGGATCAAATCCTGTACGGGCCAACACAGGGGGGACAAGATCGGATACATATCTCAATCCACTGGAGTAGAATTCATCTAAATCCCAATTCTTGTTATCTGTATCGATGTAGTACATGGGGTTTTCTTTGGCCCGAGCATCCCAGTCTATCCGCATTTTGTTTTCTATATTAAAGCCCTCCTTTTCGGCCGAGATCGCTATGCCGTTAATAGACCGCTAACGGTTAGGCGGCCAGATTGGAGTCAAAACGGCAATTTACGACGAGTTTGAGGTGATGCCTGATGACGCACGACCGATATAAACGTTACTTCAGAAATTCCAGGGAAAATACGCAATAAAAGAGGGCAAAAGTGAAAAGGGCATTCTATTGCTCTAACACCCCACATATCATAAGGGCCACGATAATCACTAATCGAAGGAAATGCATCCTCGATATAGAGACGATAGTTTGATCACAGTTCAAGATCACGCAAAAAGAATGGCGGAGGACGTGATGAAGAAAGAAGACTTAGATGAAATGAAAAGCTGGTTTGAGCGCTACGTTCAAAACTTCAAAGTAGACGATTCTGAACAGCAAGGTTCCGAACTGCAAAGAAATGTGATCCTGAAAGAGGAGCACACAAGACGAGTCTGCCAAGAGATTTTAGCGATCGGAAAAGGTCTTGGACTAGGTGAAGAAGATCTCAGGCTTGCTGAGTTGGTAGCGCTATTCCACGACGTTGGCCGCTTTCCTCAGTATGCCAAATATGGAACGTTTGCTGACAGTCGATCCGAGGACCATGCCGCCCTCGGCGCAAAAGTGCTTCGAGAAGAGGGCGTTTTAGATGGGCTCGACGAAGCGACGAGAGATCTGATCTTGCGAGTCGTCTTTTACCACAACAAAAAGTCGCTTCCAGAAAGCGAGACTGAAAAGTGCCTCTTCTTTTCAAGATTGGTTCGAGATGCAGACAAGCTGGACGTCCTTTGTATCCTGGCCAAGTACTATAACGAAAAGGATGGCAAAAAAAATCCGTCTCTCGAGCTTGGGCTCGAAGACGCCCCAGGAATCTCCAGAGAAGTTCGCCAGGAGATGATGGAGGGAAAGTTGGTTGACATATCGAACTTGAAGTGCCTTAACGACTTCAAGGTCCTCCAGATTAGCTGGATCTATGACATCAACTTCGCCCCCACGTTCAAGTATCTGAAGGAACAGAATTATTTGCAGATGATCCTAGATACCCTGCCCCACTCAGACTGGGTCGAAGAGATCTCCCGCCTGGTCGAGGCGCGGCTGGAAGAAGGTGTCCAGAAATGATCAAAGTACAGAAAAGTGACCTGAACCGCGGCCTTTCCTTCAAAGAATAGTGTTTAACGATACCTTTCGGACAACTGTCGAACTCGTAAGAGTTCGACATTTTGGCGAGAACCGATTAGTCTCATCTAATCGGTTTTCGACTGGACTTGGTTTTGTCGTGCTTTTGATCCCAACGTGTTTTTCAACGCCGCCAAGTACTCCAGCACCGCCAGGATGAATGCTGCATGTGACCACATCAGCGGGAGGACTGACCGGAAAGTTCCGTCGTCTGCAACCTGTTCTGGCATGAGACCAGTCGGGTGAGCATGATCTGCACACCAGGATATCAGTTCTGAAGCCCGGTCCAGATTTCCCATGGCGATATGCCACTGGGCCAGCCACAGGGTGCAGATTATCCAGCTGTTCATGTACCCCTGATAGGTGTCATGAAGATAACGGGCAATCCCGCCTGAAGGACGTTGAAGATCCTCTTCGATCGCTTTCATGGTCCTCACAACCCTTTCATCTTCTGGGGGCAAGATCCCAAAGTACCAGACCGCAAAGAGAGACGAATCGAGAGCCGTATCGTCCAGGGATCTCTTGAAACGGCCGAGCTGATCGTCGTAAAGGTGCTCGAGTATCCCGCTTTTGACCCGATTGGCAGCTTCAGTCCAGCGCTCGAACTCATCGTCGTTTCCCAAAGCCCCGGCGAGCTTGGATGATCCGGAAAGTCCGCCGTATACTGTGCATGCGCTGTAAGTGTGGACCCCTTTTCGCTCCTCCCAAAGATCGAAGCTGGAACGTGGAAGGCCAGTTTTGGGGTCGAGAGAACCTGCAAGATAGTTTGCGGCCGGTGAAACGAGAGACCCAAAATAACGGCTTGTGACCCAGACGTTCCTGGAAGTCAACCAGTTGTGATAGACAGCGCACAAGGGTAGCCCAGTCTCATCGATCTGGATCATGGGAACGGGATGCCAAGTGCTGCCAAAGTCTCCGGCAGGCGTGTACTTGTGGAGGAAATATCCACGCCGGGTTATGGTTTTTGTGAAAAAGTTGAATATCTCGTTGCTGAGATGGCCGTGTCGCGCCCGATCGAGGGCGATGCAGGCCCATGCGGCATCTCTTGGCCAGCAGTAGGTGTAAAGGTCGGCGCCAAACTGCTTTATCTGAGAATCCGAAGAGGCCACCACTGAGCCGTTCATGTCCATGTGGGCAACGACCGCAATCAAGCTCCGGTAAAACGTGTCACGGACCTTTTGGGACAAAAGCGCCACCTTTTCGTGCTCTGGAAGAACTGAGATCCGTTCAACGAACGAATTCCAGAAGTTGAAGACGATGTGGAAGAAGGCGGAACTGCCAGACCCCTTCATTATTTTGTGCGCACTGATGACGTTCTGGTAATTTTTCCCAAGGACTATCCAGAACTGGACCGTTCTGGCTTCGCCCGGCTCTATATCTTTCAAGGTCCAACCTAAGGTCGAGTCCACCGAGCCGTGAGCCACCACATTTCCGCTCAGCACGCCGTCTTTTTCCATATCTTTCCATGTCCCTTCAAGCCCGTGCCACTGGGCAGTTCCAACCGCGAATTGATCGAACTGGGGCTTGCTTGCATGGAGAAGGTAGCGGTTGCGCTTGTAATGGATCAGGACGTCGCCATCGATCACGGCGGTCTCACCGATGTTGTTTTCCAAGATGCGATAATTCTGGTTGGAAAAGAGCCGAAGGTTTCTCACCCGTGTCGATTGATTCTGGATCTCAAAGACGCGGCAAAGATAGTTGAGAGATGGGTGGACCGCATCCCAGACCATGACCTTAAGCCCCATTCCAGGGTTTTCGAATACCGTTTCGCCGATGTTAGATACGAGGCCGTGGATGACGCAAGATTCGTCAGATCCTTCAACCCCAAGAGGAGGGAACGATCCCGCGCAGAATCGATCTTTGAAGCTGGACTTGTATTTTTGCTCCACATTCCAGGAATCAAACCAACTGCAGCGCTTTGGGCCCTGGTCCAGATCGCAAATCCCGGTCCGGATTGCGTAACCGTGGTTTTCCAGGCCCACATAGGGAAAGTAGACGTCCCTTATGATCCCCTTTTCATCTTCGCAGATCAGTATCCTGCCGTTTCCGAATATCAAAGGTCTCGTCTCGCACCCTCCGAAGATTAATTTGGCAATAATGATATTTCAAAGTATAGTGCTTAACGATACATTTCGGCCAAATTTCAAACTCGCAAGAGTTCGACATTTTGGCCTATTCGTATCGTTAAGCACTAATCTTTCGAGAACCGATTAGTCACACTTAATCGGTTCTTGACTATATCCTCAGCAGACCATGCGAACCGAGGACCTGTTTGTTTTGTCTCAAGATCAATTCAGTCGAAGCATTTCAAAATCAAAGGCACGAACTCGCCTTTTTCGACTAATCCTTCTACCACAGGTCGAAACTTCAAGAAACAGACTCGTTCCCTTTCAGACAGGGGCGCAGGAGTTCCGCCCACCTGTATCACGAAGAGAAAGTCACCGAGTGCGTTGTCGTATTCTGAAAGCGCAGGGTCTGGATTTGCGGCCGTTGCAATCATGTTTTGCGAATCGTAATGTTCACGAAGCGTCAGGGTGAGAAGCTCGTGGAGGGGCGCGTTTTTGATGGCCTCGACGAACTCGTCCAGATCGAACCGTTCCGATATCATGGAAATGACCTCAAATCAGGGTTATTGTCGGGTCTGTAGGTCTTGATCTTGATGTATCTACCGCCTTTGAGGTGAATTGGCAGAACACAAGCTCCAAGTCTCAGTTCTCGCGTCTCGCTTTATCTTCGCTTATCGTCTCCCATAACTTCGGCACCCCTCTACAAACTGCCCTATCGGGTACGAATAGAAATGGGTATGAAGGTAGCTTCCAAGGGCGTTATGTTCCATCAGGCCGTCTTGATCTCCCAAAATTCCCTTTCCGCGCCGAAACTTGTATGCAAACCTGGCATCACGCGCACAATCCATCCTGGAATAATGGAACTCGTGACCGCGAATCACTCGCCCCATCTCGACCACTGGATTCTCTCTTACCACCTCGCCCTCTACATATCCCAGGGCCTGAAGCCGAGCCGTCATCTCAGTAGAGGCCGGAAGAACCCCTGCCATCTTGTGATCTTCTCCCTCCTTTGAGATCACCGACTCGCCAAGATACATCAAACCGCCACACTCGCCGTAAATTGGCATTCCATCCGCGGCCGCATTTCGAATCTCGTGGCGCGTTTTGGACTGTTCCAGCTCCTTTACATAAAGCTCTGGATAACCTCCGCCAAGGTAAAGGCCGTCCACCTCAGGCAAAGGATCCCGGATCGGGCTGAAGAAGACAAGATCTGCCCCACTCGCTCTCAATATCTCGAAGTTTTCCTGATAATAAAAGCAGAAAGCCTCGTCGCTTGCAACGCCAATTCTCACCCTTTCGCCCGAGTGATCGTGATCGACGTTAGTTTCTGGCTCGAACTCTGGAATCTCGCAGCCCAGCCCCATTATTCGGACCAGATCGGCGTTCTCCTCCACGAAATCTGCCAAAGAATCGAGATCGTGTCTGCTTTCAAACCCCATGGTCAGGCCAAGATGACGGCTGGGAAGGGCGATTTCCTTTCGCCGGGGTAACGCGCCAAGGATCGGAAGGTCCAAAGGATCGAGCGCGCCCCGAAGCAGATCGAGATGACGCGGGCTACCCACCTGGTTTAGGATGACCCCTTCAATTCTAACTTCGGGATCAAATTTGGTGAACCCCAAGGCCGTTGCAGCAACGCTCCTTGACATCCCGTGAACGTTGATCACCAAAATGACTGGAACTTTCAGGGCTTTGGCAACGTGAGCTGAAGACGCGATCTCGGTTGAGTCCAGACCATCGTAAAGTCCCATGACGCCTTCTATCACCGCTACATCCGCACCTTTGGCACCAATGGCAAAAGAGTGACGAACACCGTCTTTTCCCATCATGAAGGTGTCGAGGTTGCGTGAGACTCGGCCGCATATCGCGGTGTGGTGGGTAGGATCGATGAAGTCTGGGCCGACCTTGAAAGGCTGAACTTCAAGGCCGCGTCTCTTCAAAGCTGCCATCAGCCCCAAAACTACTGTGGTCTTGCCAACGCCACTGTGGGTTCCGGCAACGAGCACTGCGGGAATCATGACAGGTCATTTGATTCTTAAGTAAATGTACTTTATCTTCAACGAACAAAAAGACGAAAGGAAAAAAGGAAAGCGCCGAACGGCGGGATTAATCGAAACGATCGAGACAAAGCCTATAACCACTCTTCTCACATGAATCCAACATGCGAGTCGGAATTGTCATCAGAGGCAAGTACGGAGAGCGTATCATCGAGACCATAAACGAGAAGACCGACTTTGAGGTGGTCTCAGCCGAAGTTCCTGAATTTTTGCCCAATTTCATAGAAGACCCCGAAGAGTTCCTGGACCAACTGGACTTGAACCCTGAAGTATTCAACGCGGACATGATTATCACTTATTCTCTCCATCCCGACATCACGCCCGAGATCGCAGTGAGGGCGGGAGAAAAAGGCGTTCAGGCCGTAATCATTCCAGGAGGGATTGCCCGAGCTGGCTCTGCGCCCGAACTTCAGAAGATCGCTGACAAATACGGAATCTACATCGAAGTGGATGAGATCTGCTGCACACTCGAAAAATGCGGCGTTGAGGCCGTAGATGAGTTTGCAGAAAAGTTGGGACGACCAAAGATCGAAGTGGATGTGGAAGATGGGAAGATCAAGAACGTGAAGGTGATCAAGGGGTCGCCTTGCGGAAGCACCTGGCACATGGCAAAAGACGTGGTCGGCCAAACGTTAGAAGATGCTTCGCCAAGAGCTGGACTTCTCTGCCAGATGTATCCTTGTCGAGCGGTCCGAGGCGGCGATGGAGGAATCCACGCATCTGCAGATCTTCACAAATACGCCATGGAAAAAGCCCTTGGCCTGGACACCGAGCTTCATCTGGCAGAAGTATCAAAGCCCATCAAGATCGATGGAAGGAAAGGGGGAAAGAAAGAGGAATGAGGTCTAAAGACGTTACTGAAGCTACAATCGATGTTTTGAGACGGGCCGAAACGACGCTTCCTTCTTGGGTTGTAGAACGAATCCGCGATGCTGCAGGGCAGGAGGCGGACGCTGTCGCAAGATCTCAGCTCGAAGCCATCCTGGAGAACATAAAGGTGGCCAAAGAGGGGAAGATCCCCATATGTCAAGACACGGGCCTTGCCATATTCCATCTGGACGTTGGCCGGGATTCCCACATAGATTTTGATCTAAAAGAGGCGATAGCTGAAGGGATCAGATTGGCCACAGAAAACGTCCCGCTCAGGCCAAATGCGGTCGATCCTCTGACGAGAAAGAACACTGGAGACAACACCGGCCCGGGCATGCCAGACCTCATCCTTGACCTAGTCGAGGGCGATCACCTCAGGATCACGGCATTTCCCAAAGGCGCGGGTTCTGAGAACATGGGCTTTTTGGGGATGCTAAACCCCGCTGACGATCCGTTCGAGTTTGTATTGAGCGGGGTGGCAGAAAGGGCTGCAAAGGCCTGTCCGCCCGTCTTCGTAGGGGTTGGGATAGGCGGAACCTTCGACCTTGCTGCAAGGCTTGCAAAGAAAGCGCTTCTCAATATGCCAGGGACCTCCGCTCAAGAAGCCGAACTTCTCGCCAGAATTAACGACCTTGGGATCGGTCCCATGGGACTTGGCGGAGACACCACCGCCTTGGGCGTCAGGATCGAAATGGCCTCGTGCCATACGGCTTCGCTTCCAGTCGCCGTGAACTTTCAGTGTTGGGCCAACAGGAGCGCGTCTGCAACCGTGGGGGAAGATGGATGGAACATAGATTGAAGACGCCGTTATCAAAAGAAGATGTTACGTCCCTTCGAGCAGGCGATCTGGTCTGGATAACCGGGACCATTTACACCGCAAGAGACGAGGTCCACGCTCATCACCGATCTTGCGGAAACCTTCCGATCGATCTGGAAGGCGCAGTCCTCTACCATTGCGGCCCTCTGATCAAAGATGGATTGGTGATCTCGGCGGGACCCACCACCAGTTCCCGAGTTGCGAGATACACAAAAGACGTGGTGGATCGCGGAGTTCGGGCCATGATAGGAAAAGGCGGGATATCCGAAGCCGTCGAAGACCTTCGAGGAAAAGCGGTCTACCTGGCCTATCCAGGAGGATGCGGTGCTCTTGCCGCAAAAACGCTCCAGGTCAAGGGGATCCACCTCGAGGATCTAGGGATGGCCGAAGCTTTGTGGGAACTTGAGGCAAACGATTTTGGCCCGATGATCGTGGCCATAGACTCTTTTGGAAAGGATCTTTATGAGGTGGCAAAACGATCCTCGAAAAAGGCGAAAGGGAATGCGATCGGCTGAAGGTGGCAGCCCGAGACGTTCGATACCTTCTGGATAGAGGTTACCCCAGCCGATCCGCCATCAGGTTCGTTGGGGACCATTATCGCTTGCCCGAAGAGAAGCGGTTCGTCTTGGCAAGAGTTTTGGTCCCCAAAAAAGTGGCCAGGTCCCGTCAGGAAAAGTTGGTCTCTTTGGGATCTCTCAGTGGCCAGGATCTTGCAATCGATGGCTACAACGTCCTTATCACCACCGAAAGTCTCCTTTCCGGCGAGCCCGTCTACAGGTGCGATGACGGCTTTCTTCGTGATACCAGGGGGATCTTTCGAAAGTACAAGACATCAAAGGTCACAAAGCAGGCGCTCGAGTTGATCTTTGGCCTGGTCAAGGAGGGAGAGTCGTCCTCAGTCCTGGTTTTGCTGGACAAACAGATCAGCAAGAGCGGCACGCTTGCCGCTTACATGAGAAAGACAATGGCCGATTTTGAGATATCTGGAAACGCAAAGACCGCGCCAGATGTCGATAGGAGGCTCAAGCTCTCCGATGCGGTCATTGCCACGGGGGACGGGAGCATAATCGATTCGAGAGATCGGGTGGTGGACATTCCAGCCGAGGTGGCCAAGAGGATGGAGATCGGGGTCATCGTCCTTTGAAGCCAGAATATGTCCCAGCTAGCGTCAGCTCGTCATAAGTCAAAGCCTGCCTTTTTCCCTCTCCTGGGCGTACACGGCGCACAGGTTTATGTGCTGGCCACAATTCTGGCCCGGATTTCACCAGGTGGCGCCACCGGGCCGCCCGCCATACACTTGCAGATGTGAGTGAATCGGGCAGGGATCACCACGGATCTGCGCCGGGTGGGGGCTTAGATGCAATGGGCCTGTAAGCGGTGCACCACTTCGCTTTTGGTGGTGTGCAAAGGGCGCTCAGGCGGCGCTGGGAGCGGGGCCTAGATGAGAACAAAGTTCACTCGGCCGTCAGCTCCTCTTTTTCCCCAAGATCCTCGCTGATGCTCTGGAACTCTTCCAGCGCTGACTGGAGGTTCTCGACTATTTTCCGGGCCAGGACTTCGGGCTCTGGCAAGTTCTCGGAGTCTTCGAGGCTCTCGTCTTTCAGCCAGAATATGTCCAGGTTCGCCTTGTCCCGCTGCATAAGTTCATCGTAAGAAAATGACCTGAATCGCTCAGACTCCTTTCTCTCGTGCCGGTTCTCGGGGTTGTAGCACTCGACGAAGTCTTGGAGGTCTTCGCGCCGGAGGGGGTTTGCCTTGAGCGTGAAGTGCTCGTTCGCCCGAAGATCGTAGATCCAGAGCTGGTCAGTCCAGGGGGTTTTGCTGGCTTTTTTCCGGTCGAAGAAGAAGACGTTGGCCTTGACACCCTGGGCGTAGAATATGCCGGTGGGAAGCCTGAGCAGTGTGTGGACGTCGCACTCGTGAGAAGGAGGCTTCGCCGAACAGTCTCCCCGGCTCCACCCTCGAAGAGGACGTTATCGGGCACAACGATTGCCGCCCCGCCGCCTATCTTGAGCATGTTTCTTACGTGCTGGAGGAAGTTGAGCTGTTTGTTCGATGTGGTGGCCCAGAAGTCTTGTCTGTTGTAGGTCAGGGTTTCTCGTTCTGCTTTTCCCTCGCCGTTGAAGACGGTTATAGAGCTCTTCTTGCCGAATGGAGGGTTAGTGAGGACCAGGTCCACGTGGTCGCTCGGTTCGGACCTGAGGCTGTCGTTCAACATCTTCTCGACCTTGACCGGCTCGATGCCGTGAAGGTAGAGGTTCATCACGCAGAGCCTGGCCACGCCTTCCACGATGTCGGTTCCAAGGAAGGTCTTGTACCTCAAATCGTGTTTCTGGTCGCGGTCGAGGTCAAGGTCAAGGTCATGGCGGTTGGTGATGTAGTCGTAGACTCCAAGGAAGAAGCCGCCGGTCCCGCAGGCTGGATCGCCTATGACCATGCCAGGCAGGGGGCGCATCACTTCCACCATCGCCTTAATCAGTGGACGCGGGGTGAAGTACTGGCCAGCTCCGCCCTTGACGTCCTCGGCGTTCTTCTGGAGGAGGCCCTCGTAGATCTCGCCTTTGACGTCAACGTCCATCCCCATTCAGATCTCGCCGTCGATTAGGGCGATGAGCCGTTTTAGCTTGGCTGGGTCCTGGATTCGGTTCTGGGCTTTCCTGAATATCACGCCGAGGATGCCGGTCTCTTTTCCAAGGTCCCGCAGGATCGCAAGGTACTGCCCTTCAAGGTCGGTGCCGTCCCTGTTTCGGAGGCTCTCCCAGTCGAGCCCTTCTGGTATGGTCGAGGGCCTGTTTGGGTGGAGCTCTTTTTGCTCGTCGGCCATTTTGAGGAAGAGGAGGTAAGTGAGCTGCTCCACGTAGTCGCCGTAGCTTACGCCGTCGTCTCTGAGGACGTGGCAGTAGTTCCAGACTCTCTGGACGATTGAGGAGGATTCGTTGGTCAATTCAGATCAGCTCCGGCTTATTTGATGCAACGTACAGAATAGTGCGAGAAAAGGTTATATCACAACAAGGTGCAAAAGGATCTATAGAATCGAAGAGGTGATTATAAGATGGAAGATATCCGAGAAAAGGAGATCGTGAAGAGAATCTCGGACGTGAGTTACAGCGGGGACCTCCCACGGGAGATGCGAGATCACCTCCGAGAGAGTATACATCACAACCAGGGTCTTATGGCCCGATTAGCGAAGATGTAGCTGTTCGGACTTCGAATGTCTGCGGCTCTTCTTTCTCAGCCAATTTTCTATCTCCTCGATATTGCCTGTGCATTCGTACCTGGCGATTTTAGTTAATACTGATATTATTTTATCCTGCTCTTCGTGTATGTAATACCCCTCGACCCTCAGGATCATGTCTGTAAGATAGAAAGCGGTCCTCTTCTGACCATCCCAAAAAGGATGTTGTTCGGCCAGATACAACGCCCAGGCGGCTCTCCTGAAGACGTCTTCCTCTTCGTTGATCCGCTCCACGAGATAATCGAGAGTGCCCCTCTCTCTGATGCCCTGGGCTTCCAGATCCGGGCCCAGGAGGTCATGGAATTCTATGACCATCTTTGCGGTGATCTTGTAGCGGGTCATGATGATCGAGCAGTTTCTCTTAGATCAGCACCGTCTGTTTCGTGGTTTTTGTAGCCTTCTTCTTGCGGGGCCGCGCCTTCGCGCCCGCCTCAAGCAGAGATATTCCCGCTTCTCCTAGCGAAATATGACGATCGGTGGCATAATTTTCAACAACTGCCCGCAAGGAAGGCGGCATATGAACGCAGATCGCCGCAGTATGCACAGGGATTTTTCGCGTTCGGTACATGATTCATTGGATGGCCTCATATCCTTAAGTAATTATGTAATTAGACATATAGTTAGTTTTTCGACATATATCTATAAATTGAACATATGGCCTAAATTCAGCTATATGATTGACACATTAATAGCAGTGTATTTATAGTCCTGAACCTTAGACTTGACACGTAATGCAGTATACTGGAGGAATCATCTGCTTACAAGACCTGTAGTTTCTTGGGTTAACATCACCGCTACGCATCAGATAAGTGTCAAACTTGGCGTTCGGGACTATAAAGCATTAATTACTGGCATGATTCATGCTAAACGTACCCCAAAAACAAAATCTTGAGCGCCAAAAGCGAGAACGTCAAATTCGCGAAGGCACGGATGAGAAAGCGGATAAAAAGAAATCACAATGGAAGAATCCTCGTAACTACTCAGCTATAGGACTCTTTGACAGGGCAGACAGCGGGTATGAAAGG
>CAYWZG010000054.1:0-15368 GCA_964462795.1 uncultured Methanotrichaceae archaeon | reverse complement strand
AATATCGCAAATCATCGCAAATTTGCCCAAATGTCCTTAACCGATGACCAATGAATAGTCTCCTGGAACGTCTGGGTTCACGAAGTCGTAGGCAACGCTCGGCATCAGAAATGTCGTCTCTGTCGGCGTTGCGTATCCATCAAAAACGATGTCGCAGATCTTCCCCCGATCGACGGCATGGGCCATCGCCTTCCTGAATTCCAGATCGTCAGTAGGATAGTTGTTGAGGTTGAAGCCCAGCTCATAACCTCTGGTTTCTGGAGCGGCGAGTATCTCTATGCCATCCGATCCTTCCAGGCTGCGAGCCACAGCCGGGCTGACCTCGCTCACGACATCGACGTCTCCAGACTTCAGGGCCAACACTTGAGCATCTTTGTTGGGGATTATCTTGAAGATCACTTCCCCAACCGTGGGCTTTCCGCCATGATAGTCGTCGTTTGCCACCAATCTTACGTACTGATCCTGGATCTTGGACACGAACCTGAAGGGACCAGTGCCGATGAACTCCTCGTCCACGTAATGATCGGGATCATCGACGTCTTCCCAGATGTGTTTTGGCATGATGCCGATCCCTGGGCAATGAGATAGATCCTCCAGAAATGCAGGAGATGGTGACTTCATATGGAATACCACAGTTCTGTCGTCAGGGCATTCCACATAGTCCACCATCGAGAGGACGGAGGCGAGCCACAACTTATTCTCCGTTATGTAATTGTATGTAAACTCCACGTCCTCTGACGTGAAAGGTTGGCCGTCGTGCCACTGAGCCTCCACCAAATTAAAAGTCCACTCGGTTGCATCGTCGTTTCTCTCCCAGCTCTCGGCAAGCCAGCCATCGTATCCGCCTTCCCTGTTCTTGGTCAGCAGGCCCTCATAAGCGAAAGAGCCGGTGGGGACGCCCCCCTTGCTCAATACGTTCCCCTGCATGAAAAAGGAGCTGTCAGTGGCCACCACCAACGCCAAGAATGCCAAAATAAATATGAAAGATGCGTCTCGTCTCCCCTGGTTCATCCGTTTGTCACCTCACTGTAACTCTTGATTGAACTGATTTTCCAATATTTGTGTGATTTATGCGTAAGAATAGGAAAATAATTAATAAATCTATCGCTTGAATTACATATATTTATCATTAAATTTGAACATAGTTCATAGAAGTTTTACTGATAATTTAATTTGGACGGTCATTTGTGGTCATTATTACACCTTCCTAATGCTTTCACTCACATTAGTCATGCCAACAATAATAAATAGGACTAATTCTCTTCGACTTCGTAAAACTAAATCGTAAACCTGGCGGTATAAGAATGACTAAAACACACACAAAAACGAGAAAAATCATAAGATTGCCCCTTCTCGTGCTTCTGGTGATCTCAATTTCGATCTCGCTCGTGGCCGTACAGGCGGTCGCCTATGAGGTGGTGGTTCCAGGTGACCTCGACGGTGATATGATCATATCGGACGAGGAGCTTGAGGCTGCCAAGAGCTCTTACGACGAGGGGAAGATCACATCCGACGAGCTGAATAGGATCGAGTATATTAACGAAAACTATCCAAGAACCATAATCGACACCGAGGGCCGAGAAGTGACGTTCTACAAGCCTGTGGAACGGATCATCACCCGGGCCCCTGACAACTGTCGGCTCGTCATCGCCCTCGGGGAAGGTGAAAAGATCGTGGCCTCCGAGCAGGCGGTCAAGTCGTGTCTCTGTCCGACCAACTTTGGCGTCTTCGACGAAGGGTGTCTGGAATGTTATCAGACAATCCTCGACGGAATGATGCCGGATCTTCCGGAGACCAGTACCAGGCATGAGATCAACTACGAGCTGATGGCCTCCTTGTATCCTGATGTGATCATCACTTCTGGCCCCACCAACGTGGAGGAATTCGAAAGCAAAGTGGGCTGCCCCTGCGTCGTTGCTGGTGGAGACGGCTGGCTATGCAGCTATGACAACGGCCTCTACGGGCGGATCGAGGTCATAGGCGATCTTTTGGAGAAAGAAGAGGCGGCAGACGAACTCATCGGTTTTGTCGAGTCCAAGATCGATATGATAAGATCTGTCACCGACGATTTGGACGAGGACGAAAAGCCGAAGGTCTACTTCGCTCCGCGGGGCGCTTATAAGGGATTCTACGATCCGAAGGAAGGACGTGACTTTACCCGCACCCAGACCGATTATCAACCCATCGAAGTCGCTGGCGGGATCAACGTGGCAAAGGGGTGCGAAGGAACGACCATAAACGTCGGAATCGAACAGATAATCGCCTGGGACCCTGATTACATATTCGTTTCTTGTAGCAGTGCCGATAACAAGGGCGCCGTCGATTTCGTATTGACCTCTCCTGACCTGCAATCGATAGCCTCTGTACAGAATGGGAATGTCTACAACTGTTTCTATCCTCACTGCAGGGGCAGACCTCCAGACCGAAGTCTCTTCAACATGATCTACATGGCAAAACTCCTCCACCCCGATGAGTTCGAGGATCTGGACCTGGAAGAAGAAGGCAACGAGATCTTCGAGGCATTTCTTGGAGTTGACGGAGTCTTCACAGAGTACGCAGACTACCTGGTCTGGCCAAGGGAGTACCTGAACGCTCAGTAAATTTTAAGATTTTTTTGATGGTGGAATGATGCTGAAAGGATGGAAAAAAGAGGGCCTTTCGCCCTCTTCTTCGAGATGGGAGATACTAAAATGAGATGGACTTTGTCCTTGACTATGGTGCTTTTTGCATCAACGATGCTGATGGCGACATCGCCTGCTTTCGTCGACGAGGGTTACCCAAAAACGATTATGGATATGGCCGGAAGAGTTGTGACGATAGATGGGCCAATCGAGCGGATCATCACCACAAACCCGGACAACTCCAGAACGATCATCGCATTGGGAGATGGCGACAAGATCGTTGGAACCGACGAAGCCACGATCGGGGGCTGCGTCTGCCCCAAAAATGGGAGCGAAGAGATCTGTCCGAGCTGCTGGGAGAACGTCTGCGACGGCGAGCTTGCAGATATCCCTGAAACGAGCACTCGGTATACTGTAAATTACGAGCTGATGGCATCCCTAGAGCCCGACGTCATATTCGAAACGATGTTCTGGTCTGATCGGGCCGATGAGATGCAGGAAAAGGTGGGAACTTCTGTAGTATGCGTCGGAACCGACTTTGATTTTGAGACTGTCTCAGGTCAGATCGAGCTCATAGGCGAAGTTCTGGATAGAGAAGACGAAGCAAACGAGCTGGTCGACTTCATCGACTCCGAAGTCGAGATGGTGAGATCTGTTACGGAAAATTTAGACGAAAGCGAGAAGCCGATGGTCTATTTTGCACCACGTGGAAGCTCAAAGGGATTTTATGATCCAAAAGAAGGACGCGACTTTACGCGTACAGTGACTTTCTATGAACCGCTGGCGGTTGCAGGCGGAAGAAACGTGGCCCGAGAATGCGGACTGACCGACTTTGAAAGCAACGCCATCAACGTCGGAATCGAGCAGGTAATTGCCTGGGACCCTGAGTACATCTTTTCGGCAGACGACGTGGAGACGATTGAGATTTTGAGTTCTGCGCCCGATCTCGAATCGATAAGGGCGGTCCAGAACGACAATGTCTACAACTGTTTCTATCCGTACTGCAGGGGCAGGCCAGTTGACAGAAGCCTGCTGAACATGGTCTACATGGCAAAAGTGCTCCACCCAGAAGAGTTCGAAGATCTGGATTTAGAGGAAGAAGGCAACAAGATCATGAAAGCGTTTCTTGGGGTAGATGGCGTCTTTTCAGAGTACGCAGACTACTTGGTATGGCCGTTGGAGTCATTTGACTCGCAATAGATCCAAATTTTGTGTGAGGGACGTCTAACGGCAGTCCCTTAATTTTATTAATTATTATGGAGATTTAGAATTGGCTGGCTTGATAAACTGGAACGAGCTTCGAAAGGCGGTGATGGCTGAGGGGCGCGGAAGACGAGGGCGCGAAAACCCAGTGAACCACTGGGATAAGAGAGCAGAAGAGTTCAACAGATCGACGAAGGGGAAAAGCGATCGGACAGAACGGCAGGTAGCAAGCTTGCAGCTCGATCCCGATTATACCGTCCTCGACGTGGGCGCCGGAACCGGCCGCCTATCGGTCCCGATCGCTAAGAGAGTGGGATCTGTAACCGCGGTGGATCAGTCGAGAGGGATGCTTGACTGTCTTGAAGAGAACATGGCCGAAGAGGGCCTCACCAACGTTCAGTACATTCAAAAAAGGTGGGAGGATGTCGAGCTCGGTGTTGATATTGAGCCTCACGACATCGTCATAGCCTCCCATTCTCTTGGGATGTTTGACCTCCAGGAGGCTATTGCGAAGATGGATGCGGCGGCGAAGAAGGGTGTCTACATCTTTACCTCCGCTAGCAAGTGGTTCTTCGACGACCTTGAAGAGGAACTTTGGGAGCGGGTTTACGATAGGTCGCCGAGGCGAGGTGGCGGCTGGCGGTCTGATTACATGCTCCTTTACAACATCTTGCACGACATGGGGATTTACGCAAACGTCGAGATCAGGGACTCTGAGCACGTTCAGCGCTACGAAAGCCTCGATGAGGCGGTCGAGCGATGGAAAGTGATGAGAAACATCACTGAAGAGAACGAGCCCTTTTTAAGAGAATATCTTGCCAAAAATCTCGAAAGCGAAGATGGCGAGGATGGTGGCGGATTCACCTCCCGGCGAAAGACGAAGAGCGCCATGATATGGTGGCCCAAGTCGGAAAGTTCGTGACGGAATTCAAATCCACTCGAAATTTTACTAGACGAAATTCCAGGAGGGCTGAAACGTGGCATTAGACCTTCGGCTGCTGGCTGGCGCGCTGGCCATCGGCCTGATATTATTTTCATCGTTGAAGATCACAAGGCAGTACGAGAGGGCTGTCGTTTTCAGGTTCGGAAAGCTTCTCGGCGAAAGGGGCCCGGGCCTCTTTCTTATAATACCGATTGTTGACAGGATCGTGAAGGTGGACCTGAGGGTTAGAGATCTTGACGTTCCAAGACAGACGGTCATAAGCAGCGACAACGTCAGCGTCGACGTTGACGCTGTCGTCTACTACAAGGTCACAAGCTCGACCAGGGCGATAGTGGAAGTTGAGGATTATGAGGCTGCAACGGCGCTTCTTGCCCAGACGACTTTGAGGGACGTCCTTGGCCAAAACGAGCTCGACACGATCCTTTCCAACAGGGACGAGATGAACAAAGAGATCCAGACTATCCTGGACGAGGTGACTGACCCCTGGGGAATCAAAGTGATCACCGCCACCATGAGGGACGTGGCCTTGCCAGAGAACATGCTCAGAGCGATCGCAAGGCAGGCGGAGGCTGAACGAGAAAAGAGGGCGAGGATCATCCTTGCGGAGGGCGAGTTCCAGGCATCTCAGAGGATGAACGATGCTGCTACCTTGTACGAGGAAAAGCCAAGCGCTCTGAAGCTCAGGGAGTTTCAGACCCTCACCGAGATTGCAAAGGAAAAGAACCTCATCATCGTCTCGACCGGCTCAGATGTTCCAAAGCGCTCGGCAGAAGATATCTGTGCGACTGCGGGGCTTGCGAGGGCCGTGGTCGAGAGATAAGTTCGGGTGGTGGACATGGCAAAGACGGTGAGGCGAATCTCGACCCGGGCCGGAAAGAGGAGCAAGATGCAGGAGGCCCACGATTCGTTTGTATTCGCAAGGCACCTATTCATGGCGGTGATCATCGCCTTCATCATCATTCTGACGGGGGTGATCATAACGCTCGGGCCCCTCGACATCTCCGTTGCCGAGGCCTACAGGGCCCTCATAGACCGGCTCTATCCCGGTTACTTCGAGGTGGAACCTCTGACAAGTCGGGTCATCTGGAACATAAGGTTTCCAAGGATAATGGGTGGGATCCTCGCCGGGTTTGGCCTTGGGATATGCGGATGCGTCATGCAGGCGGTCTTGAAAAACCCGCTTGCAAGTCCATTCACTCTCGGAATCTCAGCGGGGGCTCAGTTTGGCGTCTCGCTTGCAGCGGTCATCGGGATCTCGATCGTTGGCGGCCCTTACCTTCTCGTAGGTAACGCCTTCCTTTTCGCCCTTCTTTGCTCTGGCTTCATCATAGGGCTTGCGGCAATCAAAGGCGCAACCTCCGAGACCCTGATCCTTGCAGGAATTGCGGTGAACTATTTTTTCAGCGCCATGAGCCAGCTTTTCAAGTACTTCGCCGATGACGAACAGCTCCGGCTCATGACTTCCTGGGGGATGGGAGACCTTGCCGCTTTTTCCTGGAGCAAGATTCCCCTGATACTCGCCGTCTTTGGGATCTGCATACCTTTTTTGATGCTCAAGGCCTGGGATCTGAACATAATGACTGCAGGCGACGATACCGCAAAGAGCATCGGCGTCAATGCAGAGCACGTCAGGATATTCATAATGTTGGTGTCGAGCTTGGTGGTGGCGACTGTCGTCTGTTTCACGGGGACGATCTCGTTCATCGGGCTTGTTGCGCCTCACATGGCTCGGATGATCCTCGGCGGTGATCACAGGTTCTTGATTCCGGCGTCTGGAATCTTGGGGGCCGCGGTTCTGATCACCGCAGATGGAGTCGCCATGAACGTGATAGCGCCGACGGTCATACCGACCGGGATAATGACCTCGGTGATCGGGGTTCCGTTCTTCATGTATCTTATGTTGAAAGGGAGAAGGAAGGAGTTTTGGGCATGATGATCCAGCTTCAGGCAAAAGGAATTGTATTTGGGTACAACAGCTCGCCAATCTTAAAAGATGTCAACTTTGAGATTGGCCCTTCAAAGCTCGTGACGATCGTGGGACCGAACGGTTCTGGCAAGTCGACTTTGATCAAGTGCATCGATCGGATACTCTCGCCAAAGAGCGGCAACATCCTGATCGATCGAAAGGACGTAAACAAGATGGATCGAATGGAGATTGCAAGGAACTTATCTTACGTTCCCCAAAGCTCGGCCAGGTCTTTCTCATCCAACGTCTTCGACACGGTCCTGATGGGCAGGAGGCCTCATATCGGCTGGCTGAGTAGCTCCGACGATGAAGATAAGGTCTGGGAAGTTTTGAGGCTCCTTGGAATAGAGGATCTTGCCATGAGCGGTTTTGGCGAGTTGAGCGGGGGCCAGCAGCAGAAAGTATTGATAGCAAGGGCCCTCGTTCAGGAGACGAAGGTGATGCTCCTTGACGAGCCGACGAGCAACCTTGACATCTGGCATCAGCTCGACGTGATGAACATCGTGAGCGATCTAGTAAGAACGAAGCGGATGACTGCTCTTATAGCGCTTCACGACCTCAACCTCGCCTCGAAATATTCTCACAACATAATAATGATGAAGAATGGAAAGATTATGGCTGCCGGGGATCCCGCCTCAGTTCTGACACCTGAGAACATCGAGGCGATCTACAACGTCGAGGTTGCGGTGAGGACTCAGTCAGAGGCGCCTTTCATCATGCCGGTAAAGCAGATCAAGACGAACGGCGCGCGCCCGAACCCTGAAGAGAAGTTTTTCACGAATGGGAAGAAGAAAAGCAGATTTCCGCGCAGCTTCTCTGATATCAAGGAGATTAAGCTTGCGTGACTGACGATTCGAGCTTGATATATGGCAGATTTCTGGAGGCAGGATCATAAGGGAATATTCTATCGAGACCTCTGAGCTTACGAAGACGTTTCCGGTGCAAAGGGGGCTTGGCGACTTTCTTCGTCGTCAGCCAAAGATGGATGGGATCACCCCTGTAGACTGTGTGGATATGAAGGTCAAACAGGGTGAGGTATTTGGCATTCTCGGCCCTAACGGCGCAGGAAAGACTACGCTCATAAAGATGCTCTGCACCCTGATTCTCCCGACGAGTGGAGTGGCTCGCGTTAACGGTTACGACGTCGTAAAGGAGAGCGGAAAGGTCAAAGAATCGATCGGCTTTGTCACAACCGATGAGCGAAGCTTCTACTGGAGACTCACGGGGAGGCAGAACCTTGTGTTCTTCGCGTCGCTCCACAACTTCTATTCGAAGGAGGCTCAGGATATGGTTGACGAGCTTCTGGAAGTTGTCAACCTGAAAGATCACGCAGACGAGCGATTTTTGACCTATTCTGCTGGGATGAAGCAGAGTATGGCGATCGCACGGGGGCTTTTGAACGATCCAGAGGTTCTTTTCATGGACGAGCCGACGAGGAGCCTCGATCCTGGCGCCGCCCAGAGCTTGAGGGATTTCATCAGGCAGCATATTGTGAAGGAACGTGGAAAGACGATATTCATCTCGACCCACAACCTGGACGAAGCGGAGCAGTTGTGCGACAAGGTTGCGATCTTTGATGGTGGGAGGATAAACGTCGTTGGAACGCCTGAGGCGTTGAAGGACAAACTTGGAGACGGCTCGACGCTCTCCGACGTCTTTTTGCATTATTCTGGAAAGAGGTTCGAAGAGAGGGGCGAAGGCGAGGGGCGGTCTTCGAGAAGCCGTCGCCCGGATCGCAAAAGCTTTGGTCACGGGGGCGGGTTTGGGATGAGGAGGAGAGGGCTGTGACTATGGTCTTCAGAAAGGCCTTCTCTTTCATAAAGAAAAGTTACATGCTCCAGATGAGCTACAAGTTCGAGTTTTTCCTCCGGCTCTTTTTCATGTTTTTCAACATCCTCACCTACTATTTCGTCGCAAAACTGATTGGGGTGGCGGGGCAAAAGTACCTTGAGCCTTACGGCGGGGATTACTTCTCGTTCGTATTGATCGGGATTGCATTTTCGGCGTATCTGATGATTTCTTTGAGGGGATTTTCTGAGAGTGTCAGAGGCGAGCAGATGATGGGAACGCTCGAAGCGATGCTCGTTACCCCCACCAACACCTCTACGATCATTACCCTATCCACCCTTTGGAACTTTATCTTCGCATCTTTTAGGGTTCTTCTCTACCTCGTTATCGGGGTGTTTCTCGGCGTGAACCTGGTGGGCGCAAACGTCTTTGGGGCATTGATCATCCTCGTCTTGACGATAATATGCTTTGGCAGCATCGGGATCCTTTCTGCAAGTTTCATCATGGTCTTCAAGAGGGGCGACCCGATAAACATGCTTTTCATGAGCACTTCAGAGCTCTTTGGAGGCGTCTTCTTCCCGATCGAAGTCATCCCCTCATGGCTGCAGACGGTGTCTCACCTATTGCCGATGACCTACTCGCTGAACGGAATGAGGCACGCGCTTCTCCAGGGCTATTCGCTGCAGGATCTCGCGCCGGACATGTTAACGCTCGTCCTCTTCTCGGCGGTCCTTTTGCCTGCGAGCCTGCTTGCTTTCAGGTACGCGGTCCGAAAGGCGAAGATCGACGGGACGTTGGTGCACTACTGAAGGGGGCGAAATATCTTGGGGAGGGGGTCGGCGTCCAGGGGCAAACCCAGATTGATTATGTCTGCCCCTTTGCTCTCGTAGTGGTGGACCTTCTCGACGAGGCCCAAGTTGTCAAACCGAGTTGCATCGACGATCTCAGCCAGGTCCTTCATCCGGCTCTCGCCGCCGACCTTCATGCCTCTTATCTTCATCGGCGCCATGGCCCTTGCCTCCAGTTTCTCGATGGCGGACCGCGTCTACTCTTTCATCCATATCGTAGCCCTTTGGCGCGATCTCCCTCAGCCTCTTCGAGGTTATGAAAGAGGAGACGTTCACGTCCATCACCAGTGTGCTCATAGAAGGGCAGTGGTTTGGTGGCGATGGGTGAAAAAGGCTGTGAGGGGGGTGAATGGTCCCGAAGGGTTCGACTCATATAAGAAAAGGGTTAAATTGAATTAATTTTTATAGATATTATTAAAACCTTAGTGGATAGAAATTTACTAATTTATCTTCATCAATTTGTCTCAATGATACTGAAAGCGCTTATTATTGTTATTATGCCGAAAATCGTTTATTCTTTTAGATCTATGATATGTATCAATGACAAATACCTCTAATCAAGAGGCTTCTCCTCCATCAGAACAGAGACCGCGTATTACGGAAGATTGCCTAAAAAACTATATGTTAAAAGAAATTGATATAATTCAAGAGATAATAAAACGGATGGCCTATAATTCTTTTATGATAAAAGGGTGGACAGTAACACTCGTTGTCGTTACATTATTATTAAAAAAGACTGATCTTCAAGTTTGGATCGCCTTGATCCCGTTGATAGGTTTTTGGTATTTAGACGCGTATTTCTTACATCAGGAGAGAATGTACCGAGTGTTGTACAGGTGGATTGTTGATAAAAGATTGGAAAATTCAGATGAGTATTTGTTTAACATGGATGCGAGTCGTTTTAAACATGAAGTCGACTCACGAATTAAAACGATGATATCTATAACTCTATTCTGGTTTTACGGACTTATATTTTGTTTAATAGTCATATATTTAATTATCGTTAATTGGAGCGGCGATGTTCAAAATTTATCCCTATCTTAGCAGAGACAATTGATAAAATATTTATTACTTCGGGAGCGCAGAGGGTCACGAATACCCCGTCCTTCAGGGCGGGGTGGGCCGCACGCAATTTGATTTTATAAATTTTTATCACTTTTGTCTTTTGGAGGGTTCGGATCTCTCCCGTGACTATCAGATCGCTGAATTTTTCCGTCTTTACCATGGATGATGAGTTCAGACCCCTGATTTTGACTGACCGTTCTCGCAAAAGTTTCTGCATCAGATTTTTTATCAAAATGTTTTGTGGCCTTTTTGGCCCCAGCTTTTTTAACGTTCCACCCATCATCTTTAGGAACAACGTGTTGCTCTTGTCTACTTGCCATATTATATCCAACCGACATACATATATATTAACGTTTCGTCAATTAAACAAACTTTTGGGGGGATCGCAATACAAAATAAAGCGCGGGTTTTTGTGAGTTTCGACTTTGACAACGACAAAATTTTAAAAGATTTCATCATCGGTCAATCACGTTTAGAAAGCTCACCTTTTGAAGTATTCGACTGCTCACTGAAAGAAGCAGCGCCAGAAAAAACTTGGGTGGATAAAGCGAGGCGAGCTATTTCTGGTGCCAATCTCGTAATTGTTATGGTCGGTCCAAAAACGTATAAGGCGCCGGGAGTTTTGAAAGAGGTCCAGATAGCTCGTGAATTAAACATTTCGATTTATCAAGTAATTGGATATAAAGACGGAGATTATATCCCTGTACCAGATGCTGGTCGCCTCTACAGGTGGAATTGGGAAAATCTCAAGAACTTATTTTCAGTATGAATGACGGCTTAGTTTACGAGCACTTGGCGGCTGATTTATAAATGGAATGAAGGAGTAGAGGTAGAATGGATGAGGGCGAAGGAAAAGATCTCCAAGTGGCGGGAAAAAGCTCTTGATGTTTTCGAGAAGAACAAAGAGATCGCCATTGAGAAGTGGGGTAAAATATCTGAGCGTTTAGGATTCTGGTGTTGGGCTGCAATTCTTCTTCTGGGATCGCCCATCGTTGCCCTTACTATTTACATAGTCCTTAATCAGCTAATTTCTGCAAATCATAATTTTGGTACCATTTGGGCGTCTTCGGAAGATGCCAGATATATTTTGAGCGCCTTAAGCCAAGCACAAGCGGCCATTTTCGGCATATTTTTCACATTAAATTTTATAATATTCCAAACTCAAATCAGGAACGTATCTCCTGCCTCAATCAAAAGATCGCTCCATTCACCCAAATTGATGTTCATATTCATTGTTTTTATAATATCTATATCTATGAATTTAATTTTACTTCGATATATCCCTTTTAGAAATGACTTAGAAATCAATATTTTCTGGCCCATATCTTTATCTATTTTCGCTGTGTTGATTCTAATTCCATATATGCGTATTACTCTTATGGATTTAGTTAAAGAGGCTATAGTGGAAGAGGTGCGTAGCGGAAAAGCAAGATATAATCTTGAAGGTGTGGATTTAAGTGATCAATATTTGCCACGTATCGAATTGAGCGGAAGATTTTTGGAAAAATCCAACTTTCGGAAATCCACGCTATTTGGTGCCAATTTTAAGAATGCCAACTTGTACATGGCCGACTTAAGTCATCATGCTCGTTTGAACGGCGCAGATTTTGATGATGCCATGTTGGGCAGGGCAAATCTAAGTGGTGCTGATCTGCACGGTGCTCATTTGAATAACGCTAGTCTGAATGGTGCTAATTTAAGTGGAACCAACTTAAATATGGCAGACTTAACGAAATCTTATTTGGGTGGAGCTAACCTTATTGGTGCTAAATTTGACAATGCTGATTTAAATGGAGCTTCTTTGGATGAATATGGGTTGGAACGTAGAGGCTCTAATACTATCAAATTTAAGTTGAAGTATGACGATGTAACTCTCGAAGCTCTACTAAAAGCCAACAATCTAGGCACGACACAAGTTCTTTATAAAAAATTGGAAAAGGATTTGGGAAGGAAAGCTGGTGAGCTGGCTGATGATCCGAATATAGATTTGAGTAAGCTGAGTCCCCGACATAAAAATTCAATTGAGAGATGGGCTGAGCAATATTCGCTTCGCACAAATCCGCCAAATCAAGGCGATTAGAGTTATAATATGTGGAAAATTTCATCTATCTGCGTCATTTTCCCTGCCCCAAAACATCAAACCGGTGCCCACAGCAATGCACCCACGACCACTCCGAAGAAGGTTGCTACGAGGTTTATGCCGTTGTTGCTGAGATGGCCCCTCGACTGGAGGGTCGCGCCGAGGAGGCTGTCGAAGTTGGTGCCCTGAAAGCCGCCCACCGCAGCGCTCCACCACATATTTGACCCGCCCGAACCCAATGGCGTAGGTTGGGGCGCGGTGCTTCCGGTCGTGGATGAACTTGAGGCACCGTTCCGCGCGCGCTCGGGCGAGGCCTGCCCCTCACGCTGCAAGAATCGCTTTTCCCCTCCCTCTCGAGCGGCGGATGGTTCCTGGCCGTGGAGCGCCAGGGCCCCGATGATCGAGTCTCCCGGCAATCCCGTGCAGGGCGCCGATCGGGTGATCTTCCGCGGCGGTTCTCGATCGGGACGCGCCGATGCCCGGCCCGGACTTCAGCGTGACCTCCCGAATAAGGGCCGAAGGAACATGGACTCCAGGAGGATGAGCGCCGAGCCCCCGAGCCCGCGCCCAGTCTGCCAACCGGCCTCAGGCAGAGACGTTTAGAACCCCTTCCATCAACTTTCGGCTAACTCCCCCTCTTGCGATCCCTTCTCCCACCAGATCTTCACCCTGATCGAGGACGCAGGCATGACATAGCCCCCCTCCTCCACCTCCTTTAGAACTCGGGCCAGGTGCTCCTGGACGATCGCCTCCTGCGCCGCCGTCGTTATGTGGTACTGGTGGCGGAAGTGCTCCATCGCCTCCTCCATGCTGGCAAAGCGCTGGCTGTGCCGCAGCTGGAATGTCCGGACGTTGGGGTAGATTCCCATCTGGTAGAGGACGTTGTAGAGGACATCGCTCTTGGGGCCGGGCGTGTACTCTTTTCCGTGGAGCTTCGGCCAGAGCTCCCGCAAATCTCGGTCCCAGTGTGTCTCTCCTGCGAAGTGGTAGAGGTATATGTGGCCGCTAGCAGCCTCGATCATCTTTTCGATCGCCGCCTGGATGTCGGGTATCCCAAGAGAGAAGGATGCGATCACCACGTCGTAAGGCGGGTCGAGGTCGTCTGCCACAGTCACATCCTCCCAGCGCTTCTGGACGACTTTGATGTTTTCGGCGCCCTCCTTCGGCCATCTTCTCTTTGAGGACCGTGAGCATCCCTTCAGCTGGCTCCACGACGGTGACGCAAGCCACTTTTTTTGCGAAGGGGATCGCAAGAGTTCCGGGGCCTGAGCCGATGTCGAGGACTCTCGACTCTGGGGTAATCACAGTTCCCGCGATCGTCCCTTCGATGCGATGGCTGTTTTCTTTGGACATGTTCCAGAACTTCAGAGCGCTCTTTCGGCTCTCCCAGATATTGGCGCAGTTGCGGGTGGTGTTTGTCTCTCGGCTCCGTTTCATCTGGTCAATCCATACTTCGTTCCAGTCGATCTCGGTCATTGGGTTCATCGTGATAATCTCCTCGGATATCCTCGCCGCAGAACCGCCGCGCTTCGAAATGCTGCGGGCGGTGAGTGAACTTATCCTTTTTTCCATGAGAAATCCTCAGATTTTGCTGGTAATTCTCCGCCTTTCTTATGAGTCTTACCATAATTGTTGTAACTCAAAATGGCTCTGATGCTCGGCTCGGATTCCTGCACCGCCTCCTGAATTTGGGCCGAAGGAACACAGATCCCAAGAGAACGGGCGCCGGGGCCCCCGAACCACCTTGTGATGATGCGCCCGTCGCCGCGCTCAAAGAGATTGTGGCCCGGTTAAGGTATGCATTTAATTAGCGTATTGTCAATATCAGTTTGCATAACATCTTATCTGGGAAACGGATTATGCAGACTGCAAAAGTGTTGAATTTGGCCATATTGACTGTCATAAGATGGAGGGCGCAATTCCTCCCTGCCTTGAAGGACGGGGTCTCCTTGCGCATTTAAGATGAAAGTAATTGCAGTTGTCGGCACCAAGAAGACTGGCAAAACCTCGCTCGTCACAAGGCTTGTCCAGTCGCTGAAAATACATGGCAAGGTTGGGACGATCAAGAACATGCCTCACCATTCCTTCAAGGACGAGGGCGACACAAAACGTCATTTCGATGCAGGTGCAGACGTGGTGGTGGGAGTCGCAAAAGACCAGGTCCAGTTCAAGGTGGAAAGGGAAGGCGGCCTTGAGTCGGCTCTCAAAGAGCTTCGATTCTCTCGCGTGGATTTTGCCATTGTTGAGGGGTTTAAGAGATGCGATCTGCCCAAGATCGTCCTGGGCGAAATCGAAGTTTCCAACTGCCTTTTCAGGGTGGAAAAATCTCATTTTGATGATGATTTAGTCAAAAAGCTCACTGATATAATATTATCTTTGGATGATACAGATTAATTCAATGATTTTCTTGCCGCTTCAGATCTGCACCACGATACGTTTTTAACTTGCGGGAGCGAAAGAGGACAGAGCGGGAAGTCCCCGGTCTTTAGGCCGGTCTCGTTAACTCTTAGAGTTAACGGGAGTTAGCGACGATAAGTCGCTAACTGGATGAAAGCGGAGCCCTCCCCTTTGTTTCTGGCCATCGATAACTGTTTGAGGCAATAATGGGATATACTAATTTCGGTAACACCTATGAAATACAAGCTCGACAGGACAGCACACCCCGTGTTTCATCGCGAGTACTGGGCTTGAGTTAGCCTCGACGTTCTAATGAACTTATGCAGAATCCCAAATGGGGAGAGCGAAGTGATTATCAGCTACAAGTATCGCATTTATCCCGACAGGGGAGCAGAGTGTAAGTTAGACGAAGCTCTGGATACTTGTAGGTGGCTCTACAACCGCCTTCTCGAAGAGA
>CAYWZG010000053.1:0-15929 GCA_964462795.1 uncultured Methanotrichaceae archaeon | reverse complement strand
GAAGATCCGGACCATAAGGGAGTTGAACGAAACTCTCGAAGGGTTCACGCTGATTGCGGGGACCGAAGTAGACATCCGCGCCGACGGGCGACTTGATTATCCCGATGAGGTTTTAGCAGAATGCGATCTGGTGGTGGCAGCGATCCATTCAGCCTACAACCAGTCAGAAAGAGCCATAAACAGCAGGATCATATCGGCCATGGAAAACGAGCATGTTGACATAATAGCGCATCCCACAGGACGGAAGATCGGTGAAAGAGAGCCGTATCTGGTGGACGTAGAGCTAATTTTGGAAGCTGCATTGCGTACCGAGACCATAATGGAGATCAACGCTCATCCGGTGAGGCTCGATCTGAACGACCGGTGGGCAAGAAGGGCTAAGGAGATTGGGGTCAAGGTGGCCATAAACAGCGATGCACACAGCATTCGAGGGCTGAAGGTCATGAAGTTTGGGGTGAAGACGGCCCAAAGAGGCTGGCTTGAACCCGAAGATGTGGCCAACGCCTCGAATCTGAAGGAGCTGATGAAGCGGCTTCAGAAGAGGTAAGGGCTTGTTGTGAAATGTATCGTTAAACACTATAATCGTAATGTTTGGCTTCGATATCCACCTGTTTCACTATACGGATGTAAATGCGCGAAAAAGTGATCGAATGATATTCGCATACTTGATTGCGATTTAATTTGATCAAAGGTTGTTGTAATATATGGAAGTATACTCAACCGACTCTAATATGATATTATAGGATATTAGTGTGAATTAGTTTTACAAAAGAGACTCACCCCACACGGCTATGTTTATATATCAGAGAATTCCATAGAAGTCACGACGATTACTTCAAACCTCGGAAAGGGGATGAATTATGAAAGATGTAGGGACAATTACGAAAGCAGGGGTCGCACTGGCGATGCTATTTTTCTTGGCAGCTCCGGCATGGGCCGCCGATAATCCTGATGGATACTATCAAAAATACGAACACACCTTCGAGCAGGACGTCGAAGGAAACGGCTATGCTATGGTGTACCAGAAAGTGGACACAGAGACACTTCAGCTCCAGAACTACATGCACGGTAGTGGCAGCATGGACATGGCGACTTTGATCAACTCTAGCCAGAAATCCGTCAGTTACACGTATTTCAACGAGACGACGAATGACTGGCAAAGCCCGAGTGCTAAGGAAGGCAAGATAAACTTCGTAGAGCAGAACGAGATGGTATACTCGCCTCAGGCATTCCCCTATGGAACGGGATACTATGAAGCAAATCCCATCGTATACAACTCAAAATTGAAGGAGAAGACCTGCGGGAAGAGCTACCAGATAGGGTCTTCCATGCACCACCAAATCGAGTACGCCAGAGGGTTCAATAAGGACATAGAAGTCAATCTCACCTGCAGAGCACCAACCGCTAACAAAAAAGGTTTGGGATATGCTCAAATGAGAATCGACGAAGAGGTCACGGAAGGTACAGTACATATCGGTGAACTCCTGACCGATGATGATGGGAGCAAAGGCGTGAAAGAAACTTTGGTCGACATCGAGGAAGATTACATCGGGACCTTCAAGATTACCAAGAACATGGAAGTCTGCAACACCAAGTCCACGAGTTCTGACGCGAAAGACTGGCTTTCCTGCTGCTTTGGCGGTTACAGTGGCATGGATGCCCCTAACAAAGTTGGTGTAGAAGACTGCTTCTTCAGCTGTCAATGCTACGACAACGCTCTTGCAGACTACGATCCCGAGCTGGGTGGAAACTACAGGTACGGCAATGAGACCGAACAGTTTCCCCGGCTGAACAAGTAACGATAATCTATAATAGAGATGGCGCTGGCCTTTCCAGCGCCAACTCCCTCCAACTTATTTTATCCATCCATCTGGCGAACTGAGACGAAACCCATATCTTCAGCTATTTTCTGGCCATCATCGCCAAGAACGAAATCCAGGAACGTCCTCTCACTTTCGTCAGGCTCGTTCCAGGTTATCAGATGGAGCGATCTGGATAACGGGTAAGTTCTGTTTTCGATGCTCTCGATCGAGGGCAAAACGCCCTCATAGGCGACCGAGCTGAGATTGCCTTCTTGGACGTAATTCAAGCCAAGATAACCAATGGCTCTGCCGCTTGCGGTTATGGCAGTTTTCATCTCGGCGTTGGAAAGTACGTTTACATCCACTCCAAAGGCCTCGGTCGCTAAATCACCAATCACCAGCTCGTTGAAAAGATCTCCAGTTCCTGAACCTTGGACCCTCGCCACGGCGAATATCTCTCGATCAGGCCCACCCAAATCCTTCCAGTTCGTGATCTCGCCCTCGTAAATGGCGTTCACCTGATCTTGAGAAAGATTCGTGACGCCCGCGTCGTATATCGATTTGCTCACGGCAACGCATATGGCATCATACGCAATCAGAACCTGTGAGAAGTTGTCGCCATAGATCTCGATCTCTTCAGACTTTACCTCTCTTGAGATCATTCCCACGTCTGAAGAGCCCATGGCCACGTTCTTGACGCCTACGCCAGACCCACCAACACCCGCAACGCTAACCACGATATCGGGTCCCATCATGTTAAACTCTTCAGCACAGATCTCGACAAAGGGCATGACAGTGGTAGATCCAGTAACAGTCACAGTATCCAAACTAAACCCAGTTCCTACGAGGAAGAATTCCAGGAGGAGCACGATCGGCATGATGGAAGATAGCTTGCTCATCTAATTGAACCCCTTAGCAAAATTACAGGTACTATATGATAATTGTTATGATTGTGCTCGGGCCCGTCATATTTCAATCTGGATATCTCATAAAAAACAGATGGCCCAAAGAACAAAGGCAATATTAGAATCTAATTGAATCAATAAAAATTATGTAGATCCTACTTCGCAAATGCCTCCAAGATCATCCCGATGAGCACTTTATCCCAATCTCCGGTAGAGAGTATCCCGCTGGACCGGCCTTTTTCCCATCCCTTCGATGAGACCCTTGAGCTCAACAGATGTCATGCACTGAGCTTCTGTTGATCCTGCAGTTCGCGATATGTTCTCTTCCATCAAAGTTCCGCCAAGGTCGTTTACGCCCCATTGAGTAGAGCTGGCAGCCAGATCGCGCCCCATCTTGACCCAACTGGCTTGAATGTTTGTGATGAAAGGATGTAGAAAGACCCTGGCCAGAGCATGCATCTTCAGATGTTCAAGATAAGTCATACTCTGGGCACGGGGCCCAAGCTCATTGTTATGCGACATGAAAGGCAAAAGCACAAACTCGGTAAACCCACCAGTTTCGGCCTGGATCTCGCGCAAGACTTCCATATGTTGTATCCGATCCTCAAAGCTTTCGACATGACCATAAAGCATGGTGGATGTGGAGGGAACGCCCAACCTGTGCGCAGTGACTATCACCTTTTGCCACTCTGAGCTTGTGAGCTTCGAAGGGCAAATATCCCGTCTCACACTATCTACCAAGATCTCGGCCGCAGTTCCTGGCATCGAACCGAGCCCCGCTCTCTTCAGCTCTCGTATCGAGTCCTCAAAGGAGATGCCAGAGTTTTGGGACATGTAGAACACCTCCATTGGCGAGTAGGCGTGAAGATGCATCTTTGGAAAATCCGTTCGGATAAGCTCCAGAAGATGACAATAATCTTCGAGTACCAAACCTGGAGCAAGCCCACCCTGAAGACAGATCTCGGTCGCCCCGAACCTCTCGGCTTCAGCCGCCCGGGTTAAGATATCTTCGTCAGTCAACATGTAGCCATCTGAACGCCTGAAGGCGCAGAACTTGCAAGACCCCACACATCGATTGGTGAAATTGATGTTTCTGTTGATCACAAAGGAGACATCATCTCCACAACACGTCTCTCTAAGAGCGTTTGCCATCCTAAACAGGTGCAAAGGCCGCTTCCAAAGCTCAGTCGCCTCATCAGAAGTGACCCAATCCCTCGGTTCAAAAACGCCATCAAAAAGGACCCTCTCTCTGACCTGTGATATCATCTTTCACACCTCAAAGGCAGATTTTCGATCCCGCCTTCTGCGATTCTCCGTTCTTTTGGCAACTGTGACACCAGCATTCCATGAGTGTAAAGACCACATCCTAAGACTTCGCCTCCATAACGCACAACGACATAACCATCATCAAGATCCGCCTCTAAAGACTGACTTAGCCCTGCTATGAACTTTCCGGCATCTTCCCAGTCAAGATCAATCCAGTTCTTGGTGGCGTAAGGCCCAAAGATCTGGAGCGCGTAGGTGCTGGGCTTCCAAACTTTTCCTTTGGTGGAGATTGAACGAACGCCCAACGAGTCACATCTAAGATCAGGTATCTTGGAACTGGAGAATATCCAGATGTTCTTTCCCCTCTCGTAGAAGTAATAGCCTTCAAACGCCTCGGGAGGAATTCCAAACCTGGATCGCCACATCTCAGTCACCACTTTTCCGTCCAAAAGCTTGAAAGAAAGCTTATTCCCTGATGAACTTTGAGACAAAGAAACCACCTGTATCGTTCTGGTGAGGATAATATCTAGCACATCGTTCCATCTCGGGTCCGTAAACCTTTCCGTCCCATTCCTCGATCCCGGGACGGTTCTCAAGACCTGGAATTTCGACATTCACTAACCTTGCACCACTCACCTGGCTTACCACCCCTTCGTTTTCTTCAGGTGCAAAGGTGCATGTGGAATAGACGATTGTTCCCCCAGGCCGGGTTAGATACAAGGCCCTCTTCAACAAGCTTGCCTGAAGGCGTTGAATCCCAAGAGAACGTTTCAGGCTCCACCGTTGGAGCACCGACGGATCTTTTCGGGCCATCCCCTGGCCCGTGCAGGGCGCATCCACCAAGACCCGATCGAAACTGCCTTTTGGAAAATGCCGGCCATCGTACTTGGTCACCATGACGTTCAAAGCCCCCATCCTCTCGCAATTGGCCCGAAGAGAAACGATCCTTTGAGGTGAAGGGTCGTTGGCCACCACCACGCCCATGTTCTCCATAATCTGAGATATTTGAGTGGTCTTGCTTCCGGGAGCCGCACAGAGGTCCAGGACGGTCTCGCCTGGCTTTGGGTCCAGCACAACCGCTGGAACCATTGAGATCTCTTCCTGGACGTGAATGTGACCCATCAGACTCTCGATCAAGTTTCCAGGCTTTTCGACTTCCAGTCTCAGCCCGAAAGGATACCATCCAAATGGCCAAAATTTCACACCACCTTGATCGAGCCGGTCCAACAACCCATCTCGGCGGGTCTTGAGGGAGTTAATCCGAACGGTCGGAGGAAGTGGCCTCGCGATGGCCTCGCGAAACTTCTCGAAGTCTGGGATGATTGATGCGTATCTGTCCAGGCGATCCATGCGGCGGAAATTTCCGCCTTTATAGGATATATCTTGCACCCCTTGTCTCACCAGAATAGAGACTTTCGATGGTGATGATTTCAATAACCAACATGAAAAAATGTCAAACGGGGCAGAATGTGCCCGTTATCTCTTGAGAACTTCTTTCAGGTCTTCCAGGAATAGATCCACGTTTTCGATAGTTGCGTGTGGCATCAGTATCAAGCGTATCGCCTTTGGATCTCGAGCCGTCGAGACCCTCCAGCGCCGTTTGATCAAGGCATCCCTCACATCTTCTGGCGAGTCAACATCTAGGGTGACGACGTTCATCACAGGTTCGATCACCGGCTCTATTCCAAACTCTCTTGCGCCTGCCACCATCCTTCGAGAAAGCTCCATGCAACGAGCAACCTCTTTAGAATACCCTTCTTGACCCAAATGGGTCATCACGGCCCAGATGGCAGCAGCGGAAGCGCCACTTCTCGTTCCAGTCAGCGCCTTTTGCCGTGCGACGGTAAGATACGGTGCATAAGCTTCCAGACCGTCCATATCTTGAGAGTATCTGAACAAGAGTCCGCCACCAGGGATGGTGCTCATACCCATCTTGTGAGGATCGATGGTGATGGACGTAACCCCTTCAACCCCGAAATCCCATTTCCAGTCGCCTTTTAAGAAGGGGAGGACGAAACCGCCAAAGGCCGCGTCCACGTGCAGATGAATCCCGTGATCCTGGGCCAATTTGCCCAAACTGTCGATGGGATCTACCTGGCCAAACTCGGTTGTCCCCGCGATGCCCACGATGGAAACCGTATTTTCGTCGATCAGCTTTTCGACAGATCCAAGATCCACCTTCAGGTCCTCATCCAGATCGGCCTTTCTCACCTCGAGGCGGAGCAGATCGGCGATCTTGTCGAAAGAGAAGTGGGCCGACTTGGGCACCACTATGTTTTCCCCTTCGATACCGCAAGTGTTCCTGGCAGCTCTGATCGCTTGAATGTTGGATTCGGTACCTCCTGTCGAAAGGTACCCAACAGCGTCCGAACACCCTAAAAGGTCTGCCATCATCTGGACTGCCATCGCCTCAAGCTTGGCCGATCCCGGGAAAAGCCCTGGATCACCCAAGTTCGTCTCCTGAAATAGCTCGTGCGCCTTAAGAGCGATTGGATGAGGCCGAGTGCACATTGAGGAAAAGATCCTATCATAATCCAGGTCTCGGCACCGCATCTCAGAAAGCGACCTTAAGACCTCTTCCTCCGGAAGACCTTCTTTTCTCAACGTCTACCGCTCCCTGAGCGCCTTGAGCATGAGGATGCGCTCAGCTCTGGCCACAGTCTCCCTCACGGTCTCCACCGCGTCGATGTTGGCAGAAATGCTGGTTATGCCAATCTCCACGAGCCGCTTTGCCATCTCTGGGTAAGACCCGGCCTGGCCGCATATCGACGTGGTCACACCTGCCTCGTTACACCGCTCCACCACGTACTCGATCAGCTTCAAGACTGCGGGATGGAGTTCATTATAGAGGTATGCCACGTTCTCGTTGTTTCTATCCACTGCAAGAGTGTACTGGGTGAGGTCGTTGGTGCCAAAGGAGACAAAATCGATCCCCTCTGCGATGAAATCTTCTATGGTAAGAGCCGCTCCTGGAGTTTCGATCATTACGCCAATATCGGTTCTTTCCAGGTTCAGACCCTCTTCGCGCATGATCTCTTTCGCCTTTCTAAACTCGCTGACGTGCTGCACCAAAGGCAACATGATGCCCACGTTGGAAATTCCCAGCCCATGCAACCTCTTGAAGGCTTGAATCTCCAACTTGAAGTGCTTGATATCGCCAAGGTCTCGGCGGATCCCGCGCCATCCAAGCATAGGGTTATGCTCTTCGGGCTCGATTTCGCCGCCCTTCATCCCTCTAAACTCATCGGTGGGCGCATCCAGAGTTCTTACCCAGACAGGCTTTGGATAAAAGGCGTCTGCGACGGTCTTGATACCCGTGACCAGCTCTTCGATGTATTCCTCTTCGCGCCCCTCATCGATATAGACGTGAGGATGAGTTCCACGCCCAAGGATCATGTGTTCGACTCTGAGCAGTCCAACACCGTCTGCCATGGTAGCGGCAGCCTGTTCGGCAGCTTCGGGCATGCTGACGTTCACCTTGACTTCCGTGGCGGTAACGGGCTTGTAGGCGACGCTAGCAACCACCTGAGCACTAGCCTCTTTTTTTGCCTTTATCCTGCCCTCGTAGACCTGACCTTTCCTTCCGTCGACGGAGATCAACATGCCTTCTTTGAGGACCTGGGTTCCGGTCTTGGTCCCAACGACGGCCGGACATCCAAGTTCTCTGCTCACAATTGCTGCGTGGCAGGTCATTCCGCCTTCATCGGTGACGACGGCTCCGGCCCTTTTCATGGCCGGGACCATATCTGGAGTGGTCATGACGGTGACCATGATGTCGCCATCAGTCACCTTGTAAAGGTTCTCTGGTCCCGTGATTCTCTTGACCTGGCCTGTTGCAACGCCTGGCGAAGCGCTAAGGCCAGTTGCCAGAACTTTGCCGTTACCCTCAGACTCTTCGACCTTGGCATCGGCACTTATCGTCGTGATGGGCCTGGACTGGAGTATGAACATCTCGCCACCTTTAAAGGCCCATTCGATGTCTTGAGGTATGCCATAGTGTTTTTCCAGGATCTCGGCCTGATCTGAAAGCTGTAAGATCTCTTCATCAGAGAGGACCAGCTTTTCCCTCATGTCAGAAGGAACGTCTTTTGTTACGGTCTCGCCGGTCTTGGGATCGCGAACTATCATCGTCTCCTTGGCCGCGATGAACTTACTCAGGACCTCTTTTGTCGCTCTGTCCACCACGTAGTTGTCAGGCGATACGCTCCCGCTGACAACGGACTCGCCCAGGCCCCACGCCGCCTCGATTATGACCTGAGGCTCGCCGGTGCTGGGGTGAGAGCTGAACATCACGCCGGACTTTTCAGAATTGACCATTTTTTGGATGGTCACGGATATGTTGACCTTCTCGTGCTCGAAACCTTGTTCGACTCTGTAAAAGATCGCCCTTGCGCCGTAGAGAGAGGCCCAGCATTTGACGACCGCTTCAAAGACCTGGTCTTCGCCAGTCATGTTCAGGAAAGTCTCTTGCTGACCTGCAAAGCTGGCATCAGGCAGGTCTTCTGCGGTAGCGCTGGACCTAACTGCCACCAGTACCTCTTCGCCGTCCCTTTTGCAAAGCTCGTTATACCGGTTCCTGATCGCTTTTTCGATGTTTTTAGGAACCTTTGCTTTGATAACCAGTTCCTTGGCCTTCGCCGCGGAGTCGTTCAGGGCCGATGGATCGTTTACGTCCACATCCAGGGCTTTGAAGAGGTCCTCAGCGATGCCGGACCTATTGACGAAATCTCTGAACGCCTGGGCGGTGACTGCAAAGCCTCCTGGTACGGGAACGTTCGCGTTTATCATCTCACCAAGGCTTGCGCCCTTACCGCCGACTATGGAAACGTCATCCTTGCCGACTTCTTCCAACCAAATAACAGCATCCATTCGATATCCTCCACCATATTATCTGAATCATAGTGTCCGTTAAAACTAAATGTATCTGTGAGAAATGTCTCAACACACCACTTCACGTCAAATAATACCCCAAAACAAAAGAACATCTCCCACCCAAACCTGAAGATCCTTCGACCCACCAATTTCGGGCGCGCGTACCCGAGCATATCTCTTATTGCGCCCACCTGGCGGACTGAAGAGACGTCATTTTCGCCGACCTCGTCTAGCCAATCAACAGCTGACATCCAATATCCACCTTCTGAGAGTGACGTAATTTTCACGTTATAGTGTTTAACGATACTTTTTGGATAAATCTCAAACTCGTAGGAGTTTGAGATTTGACCTATTCGTATCTTTAAGCACTATTGTGGAGAGATACCAATTAGGTGTCGTCTAAATTGGTTCTCGACTATATTGAGCAGGATTTCTGCGGAAACATCGGCTGAAACATATATATCAGTTTTCACGAGTATTCGCAGAGGTTGATGTAAAACCACCCATTCTCTCACAATGGAGGTCAGGTCGGATCATGTTCAAACAACTTGCCAGCGTATTGGAATCCTCCAGGACCCTTCTGGAGCGGTGCAGACCGGTCGGACGAACTGAACCAATTTCCTTAGATTTGGGTCTTAGAAGGGTCTTATCTTGCGATATCACCTCGCCCGTGAACCTTCCAGGTTTCAATCGCGCAGCCATGGATGGATATGCGGTCAAGTCTGAAGACACGAGAGGCGCAAGCCTTCTAAACCCAGTCTATCTGGATCTGGGTGATGAGGGCGGCCAGAGCAGATGCGCGCCCGTACGGACAGGAATGCCAGTGTCAGAAGCATTCGACGCCGTCGTCATGAAAGAGGATGTCGTCCTTCGTGAAGACCTTTTGGAGATCTCAGCAGAAGTCCACCCCCACAAGAACCTGGCACAAATTGGTGAAGATGTGAAAGAAAGCGACCTCGTCTTTGAAGAAGGACACGTTCTAAGGCCACCGGATATCGCCCTTTTGGCGTCGCTTGGCATGGACCAAGCAGAAGTTTGGAAACAGCCCAGGGTTGCCATAATCCCCACAGGAAGTGAACTTGCTCCGTCCCTTTCCGGCCAGAAACTTCGGCCAGGCCAAGCATACGAAACCAATGGCATCATGGCCGACCTTTACGTGAGAAGCTGGGGCGGTCTTCCCTTGCAAGCCCCGATCGTTGAGGATGATCCTGCCCAAATAAAGGAAGCAATCATGGCCAACCAAGAGGCAGATCTGATTCTCCTAACTGGTGGAACGTCGGTTGGCGAAAAAGACTACGTTCCTCCGGCCGTAGCCGAACTTGGCGAGATCCTAGCTCATGGTGTGAGGCTAAGCCCAGGAAAGCCCACTGCTCTTGGCTTCGTAGACGAAACACCTGTGGTCTGCCTTCCTGGATATTCGGTGGCAGCGCTTGCGGCACTCTTCCTATTTGTCAGGCCCCTCGTCAAGAAACTGGCCCACCTTCGGGACGATCCCTCAAGGGTCAAAGCCATGCTCGCCGAAAAGATCGTCTCCAGGCCCGGATACATCACTTTTGCAAGAGTAATTCTCGATGGGGACAGGGCCACGCCTATCATGACCACCGGAGCTGGCATCTTAAGCTCAGTTGCAAAGGCAGGTGGATACGTCCTCGTCCCAGAAGAGATGGAAGGAATCGAAGCGGACAAGATCGTGGAGGTTAACCTGATCGAGTGATCGGGACTTGGAAGGTGCAGGGAACCAACCATGGCTGAAGAGGAAGGACCCCACAGCGTGCCTCCAAGTGTGCCAAAAGAGAGCGCACAACTTGCTCAGAGCGTGCGCGAGGTCTTCCTGATGATCAAAGACTTTCATGACCGAGGAATTGAGCCTGCGGCGACGGAGGTGGCCCATAAGAGGTGGATGGAGTCCAGGCGCGACGGTACACCTTCGAGCTGAAGGAACAAGGCGCGCGCAGAGGGTGCGAAATAGGTCGTTTTCGCACTCTGGCCATTAAAATTCGCGCGCATTTTAATGGCAGTTTATATACTTCGCGTTCAGCGCGGAATAATTTGCATCTAATATGAGATATCATAGGATATCATTATATATACGTGATTAAGATGTAGTTTTCTAAGTAAGATAACAGGTGAGCGGATTTCGGATTAACCGAATTTAGACGAGGCGTAATGCCGCTAGAAAACCGCAAGCCTGTAGAGGGGGAAGAAAGGTGGCAGATGTTTGGGATGCAGATTTCCACGAGCTGCGAGTGGATAGGGAAGAGGCAGCAGAGTTATTCGCAGGAAAATATCGCGGTTCGATAAGGCTTCAGCTCGGATTATACTGCACACAAGAAGAATTCGAGGCTGAAAGGAAGGAAGTATTAGAGCGCCTATTTTCCTAAATTTTTATGAGATCGGATGATTTTGAGAGCGCGTGGGATGATAGGGAGATACACACACTCCAAAAAATGACGAAAAAATATGAAAAAGTTAAGAAGTTATTTCTTTATGCAGAAGAGATAGATAACAAAGTTACATTTCTCCCCGCTTCGAATGAGTTTAGGTCTGCATTTGATCATTTAATGAGAGTATACGCGTTTAAATTTGGAATTAAATCCTCAGAAAATGCCGATTATACACATACAAATCTTGATAAATCGTATGGACATATTTATAGAGCTGGATACGACGTACTTGATTACCTTCAAATGAAATTAACGAAAAACATTGTGTATACGATGGAGATGTATTCTATCGATACAATAGAAGCTGTCTGCCCGGAATATTATAAAAAAATCAAACGCGATCTCAAATTATACGCTGAAGAGGTAGCCATAATACGAAGCAGGAAAGACGTTGGGAATAGAAATGATGCAGAGTTTGATAAATATGTAGAAATCGTCAACAATTTAAAAAAATATGATGCAGCGATTAACGAAATCGAATATTTATTAGCTGAATATGAACTTAAAAGGACACAAGAAAGAACACGAGAGACTCGTCTCAATACACTTTATACAGTTGTAGCAACGTTAGCAGTAACGGGAATATTATGGGCGATCTCTTCATACTCCAATAAAAGTACATCATTCATACTGAAGTCCAGCTCAGTGGCGAACACTTCAAACTCCATGATGCTTCTACTCCTAATATTTATAGCGTTTGCAATATGTTACATGTATTGCGCTAAAGGTAATTAAGCTGGCGATTCTTGAGCAGGGCAATCTCACGCAATCAATATCTAGCGGCTCAGTACATTTTTATAAGAATATTTCCTGGCCAGTTAACCTTCACATCTACACCACAGAGAACGCTTTATTCTTATGGCATATGGCCAATCGGCAACCTCGCTTAACCACAAGTCAAATGAATTTGATTTATTTTAAGTTATATGGCGTTGATTATTTATACGGCACCAACTCCTTTTCCGGCTATGTCTGACTGGATCTATCCCAACTTCGATTACCGGCCCGAACGGCCCCTCTTCCTCTGCGTATTATCCAATACCGACACTGGAAAGATCCCTGGGCTTAGCGCCGCGGGATCGTCCCCTGATCTTACAGATTATACACCAGGGGCCGACGCAGAATTGGTCGAGCTAAACAAGATCGTGACGATCCCAGAAATTCCAAATTCTCCAGAGGGCGCGACCACCCCTGCCGCAGTGACCAGGGCCGCCCTCACGCTGGCGAAGATTCCGTCTCTCTTTGTGACCAGCGGACTTCGACAAAAACCGGTGGTGCCTTACGTTGACATGAACGGCTCTGCTGGAAGAGATATCAGGTTCGAAACTGCAGTTCCAAACGCCACAGACATCATCGACAGAGCCACGCTCTTGGGAAGGAAACTTGCCACACTTTCAGACTGTATCTTCATAGGAGAATCTATTGCAGGAGGCACCACCAACGCGATGGCTGTGATGCAGGCCCTTGGATATCCAGGAACCGTGAGCAGCAGCCTGCACAAAAATCCCTTGGAGCTAAAACAAGAGATCATCGATCAGGCCATGATTCGTTGCGGCGCACATTTTGGAAGCATGAAGTCCGACCCCTTGGGGGCCATCACAGAACTTGGTGACCCCATGATCCCTTGTGCCCTCGGCCTGATGAAAGGTCTTGAGGGGGCAAAAGTGGTCTTGTCAGGAGGAACTCAGATGGCGGCAGTCCTTTGCGCGGCCCATGCTTTGGGAATAGAAGGCGACGTCTCCATCGCCACCACCAAATACGTGATGGAAGACGGCAGCGCCAGCTTCAGATCAATCGTGGAAAGTCTTGGGAGGAAGTGGTACATGGTAGATCCGGGCCTGGAGCGATCTGGCATACCCGCGCTCCAGTGCTACGCGAACGGAAGCGCAAAGGAAGGCGTGGGCGCAGGTGGATCGATACTCGCAGCAAGCCTTCGCGGAGTTACACAACAGCAGATAGTGGAAGAATCTGACAAGGTCCTCATGACCGCAGAGCTACCAAAGCCCAAATAGACCTATCTTGATGCATCTGATAGGTCTATCTGAAAAGTTATTTATCGAGCGCGACCAACTCGCCCTCGGTGCTAATGCTTTGAACTCAGAGCTGAGATCGCGATTTTGGGAGAACGCCTGGATCCTTCTGCCCATCCTTTTCTTGGTCTTCCTCATATCCTACTTTATGTTCCCCTTGCTAGACGGCATAGTCTTGGGGGTTGTATTCGCCTACGTGGGAAGACCCATAAGGAAAAAGTTCAAACACCGCCGTCTTGGATCTGCAATTGCAACCGTCTCCATAATCCTCCCAGTCGCCCTGATAATCACCTTGGGGACGGTAGAAATATTTTCTCAGCTGAATTGGGTTGTCGAACATCAAGGCGACATACTGAGGAAAGCCACCATATTTCTCAGCGAGTTTGAAATATCTACGGTCATAAGAGACGTCGAGATATCTCCAAGGGTCTACGAAGAACTTACAGGCAGCCTGAAAAGCGTGATTGAGATCCTGGCACGGGTCGTCGCCAGTATTCCTGTACTCGCCTATGGAATGTCGCTAGTTCACATGGTCCTGAACTTCGTGGTATCCATATTCGTCTGTTATTTCCTTCTCCTAGATGGCGGTCGTATGGCGAGAGGAATAATCGCGATCTTGCCTAACGAAAAAGTGGAGATCTACAGGAAGTACTGCGTCAAGATAGACGGCATCCTGAGCGGGATCTTCGTAGGTGCCATCTACACGTCCCTCGTAGGCGGGATCATATCTGCAATCGTCTTTTACGTCTTTGACATACCAAAGCCATTTGCTTTGGCGAGCTTCGTCTTCATCGCAGGTCTCGTTCCCATCCTGTCGTCCTGGCTTGTCATAGTGCCTATTGCCATTTACAGGTACTTTGCCACAGGGCCAATTGATGCCCTATTTTTCTTCACTGTAGCCTCTGTTTTCATATATCTACCCACAGACATGATAATCAGACCCTATCTCGTATCCACGAAATCGACCATGCATCCACTTCTCGTCGTCTTATCTTTCGTAGGAGGGGCTCTTGTGGCGGGCGTAGGCGGATTTTTCCTGGCACCGGCACTTTCCGGGATGGTGGTAGGGATGTACCAAGTCCAAAAAGAGGAAAAAGAGATGGAACTGGAGATGGATAAGAAAAAGACAGACGAGTGCGTTGACTGGGGATGACGTTATTATACGGGCAGATTTCATCACCCTTTCAAGATGAAGTTCTACATCGAGACATACGGTTGCACTGCAAACCAGGGTAACTCCGAAGAGTTTGCATCTGCCCTAAAGGAGATGGGCCACGTTTCTTCTTCCCTGGAAAAAGCCGACATTGTGGTGATAAACACCTGTGTCGTCACCGATCGGACCGAGAGGAACATGGTAAAGAGGCTTTGCCAACTTCAGGGCGAGAGATTGATCGTAGCGGGCTGTCTTCCCGTCGCCATGCCTGAAGCGGTTCGGGACATAAAGTGTCGCGATAAGATTGGAATATTGAACAAAGAGACGGGGCGCAAGATTGGCAGATCTCTCGGGAGCCCGTCTCTTGGGGCCGAGGCTCAGCTTGCAAAGACTGATGTGAAGACAAAAGCCAATTCAGAGCGTAACAATCCTGCACGCGACCTTTGTGCCGTGGTCAACATCTCAGAGGGGTGCAAAGGAAACTGCAGCTACTGCATAATCAAGAGGGCGAGAGGATCGCTGAAAAGCTCTCCTCCAGAAGATGTGATGGATACAGTCCGCCGCCACATCGAAGACGGCGCGGTCGAACTCCAGATTGCATCCCAAGACGCCTCTGCTTACGGCATGGACATCGGCTCTAGCCTTCCAGAGCTTCTGGATATGATAACCGAGATTCCCGGCCGCTATAAGGTGAGGGTCGGGATGATGAACCCGTCCACGCTCAAGCCCGTTCTCGATGACCTGGTCCGATCCTACAAAAGCCCCAACATATACAAGTTCATCCATCTGCCAGTCCAGTCCGGCTCCAATTCGGTCCTAGAACGAATGAACCGCTTCTACAAGGCAGAAGATTTCGCCCGCATCACAGCCCGTTTAAGGCGAGGGATTCCTGACTTGACTTTGCACACCGACATCATCGCGGGCTTTCCAGGCGAGACCAAAGACGATTTTGGGGCCACAAAAGAGTTGATGAGATCCGTCCAGCCAGACAAGATTAACGTGACGAGATTTTCTTCCAGACCTCACACCGAAGCGAGCCGATTCAAAGAGCTTCCTTCGGTCATCAAGAAGGCGCGGTCCAGAGATCTCACACGGCTCTGGCAAGAGATCGCAGCCAGTCGGAACGAGCGCTATGTCGGCGAAGTCGTATCAGTCCTGGTAACTGAAGAAGGAAAAGGCAATACCATGAAAGCGAGAACCCAAAATTACAGGGAGGTCGTGATCGACGAAAAACTCTCGTTGGGAAGCTCTTGGGATGTGGAAGTCACGAAGGCAAATTCGTTCTATCTCAGAGCGACAATCGTAAATCACCCATGACTAAAGTCACGGGCATTTGACGTGTCTTGGTTTACCAGATCATCAATTGGGAGATAATATAATTGATAACCGATGGGATCAAATTTATAGTCAAGAACCGATTAGATAACACTAATCGGTTCTTACCAGAATAGTGCTTA
>CAYWZG010000052.1:6270-16212 GCA_964462795.1 uncultured Methanotrichaceae archaeon | reverse complement strand
TAGTTACCCTGGAATGCCGCCTCAGTTTCAGGCTCTAAGGGTGCCGGTTAAACAGCCCTGGGAGGTAGGGGCGGTGCTTGCACCATACAAACATCTTTGGTACGCATAACTCCAAAAAATGGAGGTGAACTCCATGTTAGTTCACATAAATTTGAACGCATTCCTCCCCCCACTAAAGGGATCCTGCTGCGTTCGTCCTGAAGTTGCCTGAAATCAGCTCTTTGGAACAGGTTGCACGAGCCATCACAAAATGGGGTTAATGATGCCGATTGAATGGAGCTGAACACATACGTGTTTAACGATACGATTAGGCCAAGATGTCGAACTTATGAGAGTTCTGCATTTCAAGCCATTCGAATCTCATTTTGAGTCATGACCAGAATGTGAAGACGAGAGGATGATGTGAATGGAATTTGCAAAAAATGGTGATGTTGTGCGGCTGAACTACAAGGGAACGTTCGCCGACGGAACCGTCTTTGACTCTTCTGAAAATCATGGACCCATCCAGTTCATAGTTGGAAAAGGGATGGTCATCTCTGGTTTTGAGGATGCCGTGGTCGGTATGAAGCCAGGTGATTCAAAAACCATCGAAATATCCTCCGAGAATGCTTATGGTCCTCATCGAGACGAATTAGTATTAGAAATCCCAAAAGACAAGCTTCCTGAGGGCTTAGAGCCAGAGATTGGGCAGAGGATCCAGTTCTCAAAGGATGACCAGACGTTCGAGCTTCAAGTTATGGCGATGGGTGAGGCAAACGTCACCTTCGATGGGAATCATCCGCTGGCCGGAAAAGATCTGATCTTCGAAATCGAGCTTTTAGAGATCGTTTGACCCTTTTTTGCTTTGATTTATACAGGTGGCTTTCTAATTGAAAGGAACAAACCGCAGCGACATACGGCCAGGTCTTGAGGTGGAAGTGGTCCTAAAAAAGGACCAGCGCACAGGTAAAAGGACCCGCGGAATCGTGAAAGTGATCCTGACCAGATCGTCTCATCATCCTCACGGGATTAAGGTCCGACTGGAAGATGGAAAAGTAGGCCGCGTCCAAGAAATTATTGGCTGATCGCATCATACAAGCTCTTGATCGATCGTCGCTTTTCCGGCCCGATCTCGGCCTGAGTCTCGTCTTAAGCTGGAGCAATTCGATAGTTTCCTGGCCAGAAAAGTGCAAGTGCATCAAATGGTTCGCTAGGATTCCCAATTCCCAGATCTTTTGATAAAGTAGTTATTCGATGCAGTCCAAATGTACCGTGGTGATGAAATGAACATGTATATGAGCATCCGGCGATACAAGACCGACATAAACCTGGTCGACGAGGTTATGCAACAGATCGAAAAGAGTTTTCTGCCCCAGATCAGTCAGATTCCAGGATTCATAAACTATTATGGCGTAGATTCTGGAGATGGCGTTGTGGCTTTCATCAACATATTTCAGAGCGAAGACGGCGCCGAACAATCGAACCGTTTGGCCACCAAATGGGTGAAGGAAAACTTGTCGTCCTACTTCCCGATGCCTGCCGACATAACGGCTGGAAAGGTGAGAGTTCTGGGAGGAAAGAGCCCCTAAAGGAGAGAACGCGAATATGTGCCCCACAGGATCCCGCCTAGGATCCCGCCTTTTTGGCAAGTCCGGCCAGGAAGTCCCCGTCGTGGGCCTGGGCAGCGAAGGAATTCTCCGCACCTACGGCGAGTATGAGAAGGCCCAGTCCGCGGTCAAGGGGGCAGAGTCTCAAGGGATCACCTACTTTGATTCGGCCAAAGCTTATGCAGGAAGTGAGGGTTATTACGGCCAGTTTTGGGAGGAACATCCAGATATATGGGCGAATATTTTTCAGACAAGCAAGTCCGCCTCTCGCGATAAAGACGGCGCATTGAAAGATCTCGAAAACACTCTAGAAACCATGGGCTTGGACCATCTTGATCTTTGGCAGATCCATGACCTGAGATCGAAATCAGATCTTCGTGAGATAGCTGGCCCTGGCGGCGCGCTGGAGAGTTTTCGAGAGGCAAAAGACGCAGGAAAGGTCCGACTCATAGGTGTTACTGGCCATCACGATCCGTCTATATTGACTTGTGCCGTCGAGAACTGGGACGTGGATTCAGTGCTCATGCCCGTAAACCCTTTAGAGGGTGTTCTTTGGTGGTTTTCTCGACACAACTTTGCAGGCAGCTGAGGAAAAGGGCATTGCAGTCGTGGGAATGAAAGTTCTTGGGGCTGGCCACTACATAAATCCCATGGCAAATATCACCCCGGAGATTCTTATCAGGTACGCCCTTTCTCAAAGAATCACCCTTGCCATTGTTGGCTGTTCCAGCCCCAAAGAAGTTCGACTCCTCGCCGAAGTTGGACGGGATTTCGAGCCCCTAACCTCTGAAGAGATGGAACAACTTGAAGGGCTCTTTCGGCCTTACGCAAGAAGGCTTGCATTCTATCGAGGCGTGCTTTAGCGCAAAATAGGAAAACGATCGAGGGTCGCAACGATTCAATCCCCAAAGAGACAAAATATTTCAGGAAATGCAGAAAGCCCTCTCCAAACTTTGGCGAGGCTCGTTCCCGAAAACGTCTACTGTAACCGTCGTCGCTGTTCTGGCAGATCAATATGGCTGTGACGGATCAATCGCCTCGGCTCTGGTCATCGCTACCTACGGTTTGAGCCTGATGACCATACCTTTGATCATGCTGTTAACGCTCTAGAAGAACGTTGGGCAACGCGGTTAGGGATGTGAGATTTGCGAATTTCCATCAAAATCTCGATCGCCAGATCATCTTGTCAGAAAAGAATTTTAATCACACCACGACATATACTATCTCGTGGTGAACCTAGCTAAAACCTTTCTTAGCCTGAAGAAGAGCGAGATTGCCATCCTCAAGGCAGTAGAACAAGGGATGCGCCGTTATGAATGGGTGCCCTTACTAGACATAATCCAGATGTCGAAGCTCCAGCCCAAAACTGCAGAATACAACCTCAGAAAGCTGGCTGGCCGAAACCTCGTCTACAAAACCTGGGAACCGTACGAAGGCTACCAGATAGGTTTCTTCGCCTATGACATCCTCACTTTGGCAGATCTCGTGGAACGAGACGAAGTATCCTCCCTGGGCGAAGTGCTTGGCGTTGGCAAGGAGTCCGTGGTATACGGCGCTCTTGGCCCTGCTGATGGCAAGACCAGAACGGATGAAAGTTGCGAATACGAGTTTGAAGCGCCAGAACCAGAGTCCGCTCCCAAGGACGAATGGGTGATAAAAGAAGATGAAGACGCCAAAACCAAGGATAACGAAACGTCAGTGGGCTATCGAACTTCTCAAGATGAACCTTTTGATGAGGTCGTTGACACTTGTGACCTTCTCGCGGATGAAAACCTGACTCCACTTGCCATAAAGTTTCATCGCGAGGGGCAAACCAGCTTCAAACACGTAAGAAGGGTCAGAGACCACCTGACTGACGTGCCGAAGTGTCCCTGGATTCACGCTGCCAGATTGGGCGCAAGAAAAGAGTTCAGAATCCTAAAACTACTTTATCCAGGAATCTCGGTGCCCAGGCCCGTAGCCATAAACCGGCACGCAGTAGTGATGGAACACCTGGACGGGGTTGAACTTTACAAGGTAGACCTGACCAACCCAAAAGAATGTTTGGACATCATACTAGAAGAAGTAAGACTTGCCTGGAAGAAGGGGATAATCCATGCAGATCTGAGCCCTTATAACGTCCTCATAGTCAACGGAGAGGTCAAGATCATAGATTGGCCACAAGCCGTAAACAGAGGACACCCCGAAGCACAAGAACTACTCCAAAGAGACCTAAAGAACGTGGTCGACCACTTCAGGCGAAAGTACCACCTGGAGATGACCTTGGAAGACGCCGTCGCTTTTGTCCAAAGAGAAAAGGAGCCTTCGATGAGGTGATATCCAAGAGGATCTTTGGCGTTGACATCGCCAGCGGCTCGCCCAAAGGAAAACGGCCCCCAAGCTACGCCCTTTTCATGTTTGGCGGCGAGTTTGAAGAAAAACACCCAATGATCAGCAGACAGAAGCTGATCCGGCTGATAAGACAGATGGCGCCCGAGATCGTGGCCATAGACAACGTCCACGAACTTGCGTCCAGCAGAATAGATCTCATACGGTTCCTAAGACAGATGCCGTCATCCACCAAGTTGGTCCAGGTGACTGGAGGCGAAAACCTGGTGGCTCTGCCAAAACTTGCCCGATGGCACGGGATCACTTTTGACAGGCTCAACCCAATGGACGAAGCCGAGGCTTGCGCCCGATTGGCTGCAAAAGGGGTCGGCCACGTGGCATCGGCCTTTGAGAACAAGACCTGGATCAAAGTGAGCCGGAGAAGGTCACCTGGAAGAGGCGGTTGGAGCCAGAAACGCTATTCTCGAAAGATCCACGGTTCTGTCAAAAGCGTCTCAAGAGAAGTCGAAGACGAACTGCACAGTTCCGGGTTCCAATACAACATCAGGTCTGTCGAAGGCTTTGGCGGTTACATCAGATCCGAGTTCGTGGTGGAGGCCCCAAGAGAGAGGGTTCACGTAAGGTCTGGATACAAGGGTGACGCTCAAATCAAAGTCGAAGGGGTGGCGCGGCCCAAACTCAAGTTCGAGCCGCTGCGTCCTAAAAGAGGTTACATCATCGCCGGGATCGATCCGGGAACGACCACGGGAATTGCCGCCTTGAACTTGAACGGCGATCTGATCGATCTGCTCAGCGCAAGAGCCATGTCTCCCTCGGACGTAACAGAATGGCTGGCCGAAAGAGGCAAACCTCTGATCATCGCCACCGACGTTTTTCCCACGCCTGGCGCTGTGGAGAAAGTGAAACGGTCTTTCAACGCGACTCTTTACTCCCCAGGAGCGGACATGCCCTCCGAAGAGAAGATCGCTCTTGCAAAATGTTACGGTTATCATAACGATCATGAAAGGGACGCTCTTGCCGCTGCGGTCAGCGCTTACAAGAAGTACAAGAACAAGTTCCAACGGGTCGAGAAGAAATGTCCTGCGGAACTGGACCCAGACGAAGTCAAGGCACTGATGGTCCGGGGTAGGTCCATCGATCAGGCCATATCAGATCTGGTAGCACCTCCCGCCAAGAAGACACCCCAAGCAGTTCCTGAAGACGTGGTGGATTTGGACCTTGCAGCCTTAAGAGAAAAGATTCGCAGGCAAGCAGGCCAGATAAGACGGCTTGAGGAGTACGTCAAAGATCTGAAAGGAGAAGTTGCCAAGTCAGATGCGGAACAAAAACGGCTGAAAAGATCGATCGAGAGGCTCAAGGATAAATCCAGCCGTGAGATCAAGCGAGATCACGAGATCAGGATCAGGGAAAAGGAGATTCAACGCTTAAGAAACCTCTTGCGTCTGGAGCGAAGAAAGAATCGGCGGCTGACGTCTCGACTGAAACGGGCAGAGAGGGTAAAACGGCTCGAAGAAGAGGCCGTCGGAAGACCCGTCAAAGAGATCGAAGCCTTCTCAAAAGAAGTAATATTAGAGGCGGTCCATCAATTCGATATCAAGAAAGACGACGTGGTTTTCTTAACTGATGCGAGCGGTGGAGGTCCTCACACTGCAGACCTGTTGATCGAAAGAGAAGTCGAGGCTGTGATAGTCGGGACCGATATGATGGCGCCGATGCAGAACTATTTCATGGACCGCGACATCCCCGTCTTAAGCTCAAAAAACGTTCCAGTAAAGCGAGTGGCAGGGATTACGCTCATCGATCCTGAAGACCTTGAGGCAGCAAAAGAAGGCTGGAGCGCAAGGAAAATAGAACGAGAAGCCGAAAAGAAGGTGGAGTGGTTCGAGAGTCTCGTTCAGGATTACAGGGCCGAACGCCGAAGGGTCGAGCGCCAAAAAAGGAAAGAGCGCGAGGTTTGAACTATCGTAACAAATAGGGATTCTCGCTTATGTTCCTGCTTATTCCCTATTGATCCTATTCTTCTGTCGCGAAGCCATCAAGTCGGGTGACATTTTGTCATGACAAATCGGTCCCCCGCGCTAACGTGCCCGGTTCCATTTTTACGGTCAGCGTTTGGACCATATGCATTTCATGGGACTGGTACGCATTCGAAAGTCACCAGGCGGCTCATCCAAAGACCATTTAAAGGAGTGGCCGGAATGATCGCTCTGGAATATTTCGTCCTTCGTGACCTTCGGCCATAAATTCCGCTCCGAAGAAAGGGTAGCGTTTTTAAGGAGACTGCCCTATCCTGCCACTTATCATGCTTACCGATGACATCTTAAGATTGAAAGAGGAGCACAACGCCGTCATATTGGCCCACAACTATCAACCCGGTGAAATCCAGGACATCGCCGACCTTCTCGGCGACTCCCTGGAACTCAGCCGGGCCGCCGCCCGAGAAGACGCCGAGGTGATAGTCTTCTGCGGTGTCGATTTCATGGCCGAGACTGCGGCAATCCTCTCTCCAGAAAAGAGGGTGATCATGCCAGAATCCAGCGCAGGATGCCCCATGGCTCACATGATCACCGCAGAAAGGCTCAAGGAATTCAAGCGAAGGTATCCTGAAGCTGCCGTGGTCTGTTATGTCAACTCGCCCGCCGAGGTAAAAGCCGAAAGTGACATCTGTTGCACGTCTGCCAACGGAGTCGAAGTGGTAACCTCCCTTCCACACGAACAGGTCATCTTCGTTCCGGACAGAAACCTGGGCCATTACGTCTCCAGGCACACTGACAAAGAGATCATTCTCTGGGACGGATACTGTTACGTTCACGATCATTACACCTTAGAAGACGTCCGGAAAGCTAAGTCCACCCATCCCAAGGCCGAACTTCTCGTTCACCCTGAGTGCAGGCCAGAAGTGATCGACGAGGCTGATTTTGTTTACAGCACTTCGGGGATTGCAAAACACGCCCAAGAAAGCCCAGCCAAAGAGTTCATCATCGGAACCGAAGTTGGAATGAACCATCGGTTGAAGAAGGAAAACCCTGGAAAGGAGTTTTATCCACTGAGCGAGGGCGCCATCTGCACAGACATGAAGAAAACCACCCTTGAAAAGCTTCATAGATCCCTGGAAACTCTGGAACCCAGAGTCATAGTGCCAAAAGAAGTAGCGGACAAGGCTCGCAATGCCATTGAAAGGATGCTAGCGATCTGATGGCCACAAAAGCAAAAACTCTTATAAGCAAGATAGAGACCTCTCGGATCTTGCGATCTTTTCAGGTTCGATCTAACCGAAAAGTATCTTATAAGAATAAGTATGGACACACCCTGGTGATCGTATATTAGATGTATGAACGCGCGCCAGTTGCGCTATCCGCTCATAGTCGGCAGCGTCCTTCTCTTAATCGCAGCCGTATACAGCGATGCCCAACGATGGAACGCTGAGCCCTTGATAGAGTTCATGGGCATGGTATCGATCATGACGACCGCCGCGATCTGGTGGAAGTGAGTCTAATCATGTTTGCCTGATGTCATCTTTGGTCATCATCGCATTTCTCTCGTCACCGAAGTGATGAGCGTCCTGCCTGATGAATCGTGACACCTTCGCCCTCAAAACAGGTGCTTGGGCGAAGGTAAGATTTAGCTGATCAAATGATTAACGAGGGTTTGCATCGACCTTTTTGCGCCTTCATCCCTCTTCTGAATTGTCACATATCTCCTCAGATTTTGCGCGAGCTTTGGCTCTCTTTTGGGCGGCCTTCCTTCCTAAGGTCAGATCTTTCAAGAGCTCTTCAGGCGTGTCTGGAAGATCTGAGAGGTCAGCTCCACAGATCTAGATCACCCCTAACTTTTGCGTCGAGCAGGTTAGCCATCTATCTAGCGAGGGCGATTCTTCTTGAAGATACCCTTTTTGGTGCAGTCGCCGCGTGTAAGGACTTGGAACTCCATCCAAGTGCCCCAGTTCCACCGCAAAGCCTATTATCAGAAGGGATCGTTCCGGGCCACCATGGCTAATCTCAACGTAGCTGTTCTCGGTCCACTGGGTTACGCCAAGGATCTGGGCAAGAAGGGGACTGTCTCGGACATCACCTTCTACAACCTAAAAAGGGGCGAGGACACCGTCACATTCATAGAGCCTACCAGATATCCTGAAAGGCTCGCACCTCTATTCTTTGCAACTTCCTTGGCCAGTAAGGTGCTCTTGGTTGTGGAAAAGATCGATGCCACATTTGGCGAAGTGGTGATCATGCTCCAGTGCCAGGGGATCAAAGACGGATACATAGTCTTGAGAAACTACCTAACTCCAGAACAGCTTGCACCTTTGATCAAGGACTCGTGCATAGAAGGATACGAGTTCGTGGAAGACGATGCAATCGCTCTTCGAGAGAAGATCCTTGAAGACACAAACAAGCTCGACTCAGAACCGCCATCTGATCAGAAAAGCGGCACAATCCCAGTAGACCATTTCTTCAACGTCCGTGGAATCGGGACCGTGATATTAGGTTCGGTGACAAGTGGAGTAATCAGAAAACACGATGCACTTCGGGTCCTTCCAGGTGACAGAACAGCGCAAGTAAGATCAATCCAGAAACACGATGACGATTTTGATTGGGCCGTTCCAGGAGATCGAGCTGGGATCGCTCTAAAGAACATAGACGCAGAAGACCTGGACAGAGGCGCGGTCCTGACCAACGATGAGTCGATCAAGGCCGAGTCTTCGCTAGAGGCAAGAGCAGAACTGACACGTTATTGGTCTTTGCCCATGAAGACGGGGATGGTCCTCCATATAGGCCACTGGATGCAATTCGTCCCGGCAAAGGTAATTTCTGTAGAGGACGAAGGCGACTTTCGAAATCCCATCCTCGGGCTGGAGCTGGAAAAGCCTATGGTCTACATGCCAGGCGATAGTGCCGTGATCCACTATCTAGAGGGCGAAAAGCTAAAGGTTGTAGGAACTCTGAAGCTTCCGTGACCGATCCCTTTCCCTTGTGGGCAATATTTATTCGTGAAATTATCGGGCGGACGAAGATCTAACGACTCTATTTCGATCATTCCAAAAGAACGGAAGTTCCGCTGGCAGAGACCATGAGCATGCTTCCGCCCTGCCCCAACGGTTTCGTAATCGAGGTCGACGCTCAAAATGGCGTTTGCGCCCAAGCCTTTCGGCTTCTTCTTCCATCTCCCGAAGAGCGATCGCTTTTGCCTTTCTTAGCTCGGCCTCGTAGGCTCCTGATCTGCCGCCCACGATGTCTCTGATCCCAGCAAAGACGTCCTTGAAAATATGGCTTCGCCGCTCACGATCCCAAAGTATTTGACAGCTTTTCTTCCTTCAACGCCAGGAGTTGTCGATATCAACATGATGTTTCACCACCCCGGCGGTAGTCGCACCCTGACTTAGTATCTTGCGATTCAAGTTCCAAAAATTGTAACGTCAAGGGCAACGGAGGAGTTGTCACACCAGATTGCACCCAACTTTAAGCAAACGGGCTTCGTTTGAGAGGTCTCCAAGCTTATATGGAGATTGTAGCACAGTTACCATACGGTCATTACACCATCACTGGTTCAAGCCGACCTGCCACCTGAGCAGCTTTTCTTGAACTACATACCTGAATGATCTGTCGATCAAAAGGCCCAAGAGGCCAAGGACGATCATGTAGAGCAGAACCATGTCCATTCTGTGAAGTGAGTAAGAATCCCACATCCTGTAACCAAGGCCGCTCCTGGTGCTGGCACCAAACATCTCGGCCGCCACGATGCACATCCAGGCGATCCCCATGGCGATCCTGATACCCGCAGCGATTGAAGGAAGCGCCGAAGGAAAAGCCACATACCTTATCAAGTCCCGATTTTTGGTGCAGCCCAAGACCATGGCAGATTCCACATAAACCCTGGGGACGGCCTTGAAACCGACGTAAGTGTTGATCAATATGGGAAAGACCGCGCCCACGAAGACTATGAACCCGGCAGCCTGGGGCGTGAGCCCAAACCAGATTATGGCGAAGGGAATCCAGGCTAATGGCGGGATCGGCCTGATAAGCTCGACGAT
>CAYWZG010000052.1:0-6260 GCA_964462795.1 uncultured Methanotrichaceae archaeon | reverse complement strand
GGGCGGGGGTTGTGGCGGCGCGCGGGGGGGCAGGGCTGATTGGGATGGCGATGGGGTGGACCAAGGTGGCCGCCAGGGTTTTTGACCCGATCGTCATCCCAATCGGCATTGCCACCAGGAGCCCTGCCACAAGTCCGATGAGGAAATGGAGAAGGCTGATGGGGAGGTCCACCCAGAGGATGGTTTGCCAGTGACGAATCAAAGCCTCCAACACCTGGAAAAAGCTCGGAAGAGCCAAGGGGTTATCGATGACCATGGCTGCAAGCTGCCAGGCGATCACGAGTCCAAGAACCGAGAGCGTCTCGATCCCATGTTCAGCCAATTCGTCTCTGATGGTGTTGGCTAATTTCAGCGCTATTTCCTCCAATGTTCGTTTTGACCGTTTTTCTATATTTCGTGGACGTACAGTTCTATATTCTGGAAAGAACCAAGTAGTATCATCGAATCGGTTCTCGAATATAACCAGATCTCAATCGCACTATTCTAAGCCACCTTGTCATAGATGGTGGTATCAAAGATCTCTTCTTGCGTCAGAAGATGATCTGTATATCCAAGGTCGTGCTGAACTGCCGCAAATTCCATCACAGAGGAGATGATGGTGTTGGGATCGCTGATCCAAGCACCATCCCAGTTCTGGATGGAATGCCTGACAATATACAGATCCTGACCGGTCTTTTTGGAGTAGATCTCGGCAGCTTCATCTGGATGTTCGTTGATGTAATCCGTAGCCTTGATGTGGGTCTTTATGATCTGCCCTACTAGCTCTGGCTCTTCTCTCATCAGCTCGCCGCTCACAACAAGGCAGCAACAGGCGTGGTTTGGCCACATCTTGCCAGATGGAACCACAGACCTTCCGTTCCCCTCAAGTTCTATGATGGAAGGAGACGGATGAGGAAGGAATACGGCATCGACCCTGTTTGCGGAGATGGCGGTAACTGCATCGCCAGGTCCCATGGACTTTATGTCAATCTCTTCAGGATCGACTCCATTGTCCTTGAGCCATTTCTTCATGACGGTATCCTGAATTGATCCAGGCGGGAAGGTGGCAACTTTCAAGCCCACTAAAGATTCAGGTCCCGTGTAATCCAACTCTGGTCTCACTACCAGATCGGATCCGTTCTTCTGTACTGCGGCCATGATCTTTGCGTCTAAGCCCTGGCCTATGGCGCTTATGGGAGGTGCTGCGCCTACATAGGCAATATCCAGTTCACCAGCCAACATGGCCTGCATCTCAGGCGGGCCAGAGGGGAACTCAAAGTCCACGATCTCTTCTATCCCGAAGGGTTTGAGGTCCTCAAGCCACCATCCCTGCTCCATCGCCACCATCTCTGCGACTTGGTGGGTGCTGGGCTGGTATCCGATGCGAAGGACGGTTTTCTTCTCCTCGGCGGATTCCATGCAACCCAGGGCAAATATCGCAACCAGTGCCACCGCCAGGGTCGCCACTAGAATGTCTTTCCTCAACGCTCATCACCTGACGAGGGGGTGTAGGGAGTTTGTATAAAGCATTTTCCGATAAAGGGCAGATTCATTCCCAAAAGTACTAATATTTAAGAGCGATTCTACAATAGTGTGACATATGCAGAGAGGTTGATGAAAGCCTCCTTCCTATCGGACGAGACTTTACGTGGTACCTTAAAAGAGGTCCTTTCAGAGATGGGACTGAGCGCTAAAGAGTTCAGCGAGATCTCAGACATCCCTCAAAGCACCCTTTACAAGATCATATCAGGCCACAGGGAGCCCAACATAACCACCCTTCGGCAGATCGTGAAGACAATAAAGAATCTCGAAGGCTCTGATGGGGGTTTCATCGCGGTCATAGCAGCCCGCCCGGTACTCGACGAGATCCGGGAAAAGAAGATGAAGATTGGAGACAATCTCCTCACGCTCAGAGAATACTCAGCCACAAACATCGAAGAAGCCATCATAGCTGCATTTCGGGCCGAGAGAGATGGTGCAGCAGCTTTAGTATGCGCCCCAATAGTCAGCCCAACCGTCGAAAAGCTCCTCACAATCCCTGTGGCTACAATAATCCCCAAAGAGAGCCTGATCAGGGCGATCGAGGTTGCGGCACGAAAGATCGAGTAGGACCCAAGTGGGCGTAACCGAACAGATCCGGCGACGCCTCCAAAGAAAAAGTGGGAATGGGCCTACAAGTCATGAGCGTTTTGAAAGATTTTATGGGATGTGTTCGCCTTTGAAAAAACACTTGAAGCTCGCCAAAACGCATTTATGCATAGCCTCTATGTTCACTAGCGGGGTTTATTGATGAGGATAGTCATACTAATCGCGTTACTTATCATTTTGTCTATTTGCACTCTCGTCCATGGAGACGAAGCCCTGAGCGTAAGCGGTGATTTTGGGAGAGCGTGGCTTAAGAGCCAACTTTCAGAGCCCGAACCTGTCAATTCAAATGAGACCAGCGGCCTTTGGAATTGGGGCGGAGTTCCCAAAGGCTACAAGGCGGTCAACGGTGCCTTGAAGCTGGACACTACAGTTGAATCTGAGAGCAATTATTATGAAAGTATATGGATGAGCCCGTTCCAGGAGCCACTGGTGCTCAACAATAGCGCTAAGCTACAAAGAAATGACCTTTCGCCCTTCTACTCGGACGATCCTTGGATGTTGGCCCAGCATTACGAGCGTCCAGTCAGCGTCCCAAGTGATTACTGATCTATCCCTTTGAGGCCAAGAACATTCAGCTGCCCAGGAAAGCTCGCTCTACAAGTTCAGCCGATGACAGGACGAGTGGGTATCCTGCAGTACAAGTCTATGCCGCCGATCGCCTCGATCTTCCCAGAAAGATCCCGGCGATCCAGGATCTGGGATGGAAAAGGGTTTTGCAAGCGGCCAGATCCTCTTCAGGACGAACGCAACAGGATCCCCCCTACTTTAGTGGGGGGTGGAATGCGTTCAAATATTCACACCCTCAGAAATCGAAGAGCGATTTTTGAGTCTCCTTTTTTTGGCGAACGATCCGATCGGATAGTTCTATCTCGCCGTACTTGCCGCCACCACCTGGCTTTACGATAACATCGCCGGATCTGAAAGCTTGAATTGCCTTAGAGACCTCAGGCTCAATTTTCATCTGGGATAGGTCCGCATCCAAGAGCACTTCGATCTCAGTCCTCTCTTTGACAAGCTCGTTCCACCGCTTCTGGACTCCTGCCGTGTAAGGGCTCTTGTGGCCAATGGCCATGGCTATTATCTCGGCGAGAGGGATTAAATGGAGGTAAGGCGGCCTGTAATCTGGATGTTCTGGTTGGGTGCGGTCTGCTAGAATGTCTACTCGATCTCTCACACCAAGCTTAATCCTGCCCCCACATTCACATCGTCCCCTTCGCGCATCCATCTCGTCTGCGGTATAATGTTTGTAACACCGAGTACAAGCCGTCCGGTTGTATTTTCCCTCTTCTGGGTAAAACCCCACGTTGAGAGTGGATTTTCGTCCTCCTTTCCGTCGGATGGCACTTTCCAGCTCTTCAAATGAAGGCTCTTTTATTTCCATCTGGTTGAACTCTCGGCCCAGCTTGTTAGACCATGGCGAGTGGGCATCTGAGTTCGTCAAGAAAGTTTTGTCCTCAATCTCAGATATCTTGTCGGCGTAATCGGAGTCGGCGCTCAAGCCCAATTCCACGAAGGAAATCTGATCTGCAAGATCGCCGTAACAATCCTGAATAGAAGAATAATGGGCATACATCCCAGTCCAAGGCGTAAAGGCATGGGCGGGGCCTATGAGACAATTAGCCTCGATCGCTGCATCTGCAATCTCGGCCGCGGTCATGTGCAAGGAAGGTCGGCCGTTCGAGTCGATATCTTTGGAATGAGGTGAAAACGTCTCCCTTAGCTCCTGGACCTTTGAGATCTCGGGGACGAGCATGAGATGGTGAGCCCTTCTGGAATCTTCAACTTCGGTCGTCAGGACAAAGAAAGTTTCTTCCAAAGAGAACAATCCCTTATCTTCTCGAAGCCCTTTGACATCAGCGATCCATCTGGGATGAAGACAGTCTCCGGTGGCAACGACCCTTATTCCTTTCTTTGCAGCTTCTCTTGCAATTGTGGATAGGTCCATCCTGTTCGAAGTGGCTTTGGAATATTTGGAGTGAATGTGAAGATCGAGATTAGCCCTCATTGTCTTTTAGCACGGTGACATCAGGATAAACCCTTTATGCCTGCCCGCTAATTGTTGACGTGGTGACTTCCAACCTCAAAGATATACTTGAAAGCGTCTTGAGTGGTCGTATCACATTAGATGAAGCAGTCCACCAGATCAAACTCGTAAATTATAGGAAGATAGCAGATCTTGCCAAGATAGATCATCGCAGAGCAGACAGGATCGGAATTCCAGAGGCGATCCTGGCCGAGGGCAAGAGAGCCAAGGACTTGGTGGAAATAGCCCTTGCCTTCCTGGAAGAGTCAAGAAAGGTCATCATCACTCGCGTATCAGACGAACAACTGGAAGCACTGCGCAAGGCACCCTTCCCTAAAGATGCAAGTATGAAATGGGAAGAGAAGGCCAGAGCTGTTGTGTTCACCAGGCAGGACTGCGGTGAAGGCGGCGATATCCAATCCGAAGGCGGCAGGGTGGGAATACTGACCGCCGGAACCGCTGACATTCCCGTGGCTGAAGAGGCAAAAGTCACCGCCGAGGCGATGGGCTGCGAGGTCTTGATCGAATATGACGTGGGCGTAGCCGGGATTCATAGGCTATTTCCCTCGCTGGAACGTATGATGACTGCAGACGCCTTGGTGGTTGCGGCGGGTAGGGAAGGGACTTTGCCCACGGTAGTAGCAGGTCTCGTGGACGTTCCAGTGATAGGATTGCCGGTATCAACTGGCTATGGCGCAGGTGGCGCAGGCGAGGCCGCCCTTCTTTCCATGCTTCAATCTTGTTCAGTCATGACTGTGGTCAACATCGACGCGGGTTTCGTGGCCGGAGCCTTCGCCGCAAAGATTGCGAGCCAAGTCTCAATTCAACGAAATATGTAAAAATTGTCAAAAATATTTGTCGGAAAAGTATTTATACCATAGAATAGAGGTGTGGACATGAGCGGGTACACTCATTTTTAACTAACCCCCACTCCCCTACCCGCTCACACCTACTTCTTGGACATTAACAGGCCAAATTTTCATCATTGTTCTTCGCCGTTACAATCATAGCATCTCGAACGATCTTATATCAATTTCTCCTTGAGTTGTGGATTTGAACAGTTCCATTGATATGTGTAGTGATCAAAAATACTCATGTCACGTCAATTGGATATAATTCACAAGTTATTTAGAGAAGAGGACAAGTTTCACCGATGATTTGCGATTTTGTGAAACTATTCTCCAGAAGCCTCTTGAGGGTCAACGTGAATGGCGGCGTTTGAAAGGTAACTGAGGTTGTGAAGGAGCCGATGTTGCACTTCATTGGCAATATCGTGTCCATCTTTCACTGTGAGATTGGAATCCACAGATATGTTGATCTCAGCATGAAGCCTGTGACCCAGCCACCTAATCCATATCTGTGTGACCTCCAAAACTCCTTCTGTTTGGTCCGTAACCATTCTGATTTGGTGTCCAACGCGTCTGGTTCAGTTCCGTCAACCAACCCGGAGAAAACGGCCTTTCCTGACTGCCAGACGATAGCAAGAATGGCGACAGTTATGAAAATGCCGACGAGAGCGTCGATCTGGGGATGGCCAATCCAGACTCCAATCGCCCCAGCCAATACTGCCAAGCTCGTAAGGCCATCCACCCGAGCGTGGTAACCGTCGGCTACCAATGCCGCGCTCTTGATCTATTTACCAACCCGAATCCGAAAGAGCGCCACGATCTCGTTTCCCACGAATCCGATCAGCGCGGCACTCACAACCGCCCATAGCATCTCCACTTCTCTTGGATGGAAGATTCGTTCGATAGATTCGCACCCTATGAAAAGGCCGCTCAAGAGTATGGTGAAGATTATGGCAAGTCCTGCCAAATCTTCCATTCGGCCATAACCGTAGGTAAACCGATTGTTGGGTGGCTTTTTGGCAAGTGAAAAGGCGATCCAAAGGGGGATTGCTGTGGCTGCATCGCCAAAGTTGTGAACCGTATCGGCAAGAAGCGTCATGCTTCCAGAACGCCAGACCACAACGATCTGAATAACGGCAGTTATCAGCAGGCCGGCACTATCTAAAAATCGAGTGATTTTTAGATATTGAGCGCAAAATACCCCTCCGCTTCTTACATATATTGTTGAAGTGACCGTAAACATGAGGTATGTATCAAATTAT
>CAYWZG010000051.1:0-16219 GCA_964462795.1 uncultured Methanotrichaceae archaeon | reverse complement strand
CGATCGAGAGGAAGTCGGATCCCGGGATTGACTCCACAATCTTGGGTACGCACAATTCCATTCGTGGAGGTAAACTCTATGTTAGTTTACACAAATTCGAACGCATTCCTTCACCCACTAAAGTAGGGGGGATCCTGCTGCGTTCGTCCTGAACCGGGCACAGGCATCTTGAACAGCAACAATCCAATAGGCCAAAAAACGAAAAAGCCCTGGAGCATCATTAAAAACTGATTTGCTCTCCTCCAGGAATGCAATCTTCGGTGTGCAGGGGCTTTCACTTTAACAGGATGGGGGCCCACATAAGTCCAGATCCGACTTCCTTTGTGGATACGTCACCCTCCCCTACAAGTGGTCGGAGAATGTCCTTATCCATTATTTTTCATCACCGCACCTAAAAATCTGGTTTTATCGGACCGACATTTAATCAAATTAATTTGTCTTTATTCAACCAAAACTCATTTAACATGGGGCTAACATGACATAACATGCCGATGTACCTCACCGGATTGTCAAACAAACAGAAACCGTACCGGATGCGGTAAACGCCAAAAGTGCATGAGAACCCAACAAATCGATAAGCTTTCGGCGCATTGCCGAAGGCTTATCATCCCTCACGGTATCGATGTGCTGGAACTTTTCACCTCGGCTGGGTGGGGACTTTTCACAAGGCTGCATCTCACAGCTTTCGTGTTCTCAAATTTTCATTCCGTCGCAGCTGGCGAGCGCGAGATCCCACACTCTATTTTTCGACCATGAAGTGGCCAGAAGTGAACCTCACAAGAAATACGATCGAACATATGAATTATTTTAGATACTAACCGCAAAAAATTATTTATATTATTTATTTTTATCTTAAATATGCCATCATTTAGTGTAGCTCTCTTGTAACCTCTATGGGGGATTGTATAAAAAAATAAAACTAATTATTGTAGCTGCCTTTAGGAAAATTTTAAGTAACATGAAGTTGATATAATTACTCTCAGATGGTGAAGAACTTGAATCTGAAACGCATCATATTAGTGAACGTCTGCATGCTTTTGCTGGCGTTCAGCGCAGCAGCAGAGGACATCAGCGCGATCTTGGTGGTCGACTATGATGGCGACGGAACGATCGACAAAACTGTCGATCATGAGATTGCTGAAGGATCTTCGGCTCACGACCTGCTCGAAGCGACCACCGACGTAGAAGTGGAGATGATGGATTGGGGCGCTTTGGTGGTCGGAATTGACGACGTGATGGCAGACTGGGAAGAAGAAAGCACCTGGTGGATGTTTGAGGTCAACGGCGAACAATCTGACGTCAGCGTTGACAAATACGTCCTAGAGCAAAGCGACATGGTTGCAATGTCCCTTGCCGGGGCCGAAGAGGGAGCCATTACCGTGGTTTTGGAGCTTGACTACGATGGCGACGAAATGGTCGACAAGGCGATTCATCATGTGATGGAAGCAGAATCCACGGCTCTCGACTTTCTCAATGATGCCAGCGATCTGACAACCGAGGAGAAAGAGTGGGGATCCTCTGTTGTCGGCATTGACGGATGGATGACCAACTGGGATGAAGAAGGCACCTGGTGGATGTTCGAGGTCAACGGTGTGCAGTCTGACGTCAGCGTTGACGGTTATGTCCTGGAAGATGGCGATTCTATCACTATGTCCCTTGCTGGAGCGAAAGAGGATGCCATCACCATGGTTCTGGAGATCGATTACGAGGGCGACGAAATGATCGACAAGGCCATTCACACCGTGATGGAAGACGGCTCCACCGCTCTTGACCTTCTCAACGACGTCGCTGAAGTCACTACCGAAGAAAAGGAGTGGGGAATGTTGGTGATCGGAATTGATGACGTTGCCACCAACTACGGAGAAGATGGCACCTGGTGGATATTCGAGATCAATGGAGTCATGTCCGAGCTCAGTGTGAACAGCTACATGCTTGAGTCTGGCGACATCATCACCATGTCCCTTGGAGGAATGGAAGAAGCCGAGGCGCACGAAGCTGCGACTACATAATATCTGATGATTGTATCCAAGTCGTTGCGGTAAAGCAGAAGAATCAGAAGGGGAATATCCCCCTTCCTCGTTTTCCTGCTTCTTTTTTCCTGAAGGTTGATAATTCCGGCAAGTGACGATACACTTGGCCGGATGGGATGCAGTGGTTTTGGGCGAGGATCAATCGACATATTGCCGGCAGGAACGTTGCGGGGTGTGCCCTTTGATCTTTTCGCCCCCATTTGGCAAGATCGAAGATCTGGTCAACCAGGGCACATTACATGCCCGTCACTTTAGTGGCGGGTAGTTGACACCTTGATCTTCTGTAGATCGCGTCCGATTTTTACATTTGCGTCGGATCCAAGACCTCCCTTCACGTCTCTTATCATCTCTTCTTCGTGCCCGATAGTCTCGGGGTATAGATGAGTCAAAACTACTCGGTCCACGTCTTCAAGAACTTCGCCCAACCGACGAGGAGTCGTGTGATTTGTCACCTCAAAAGGCTCTGGAAAAGAGCACTCGTGGATCAAAAGGTCCGCGCCCATCGCCAGGTTCGCCACAGAAGATACTGGTTCTGTGTCTCCTGAATAGACCACGGCCTTTTTGCAGTACTCGACCCTGTAAGCGAGAGCTGGAATGCTATGAACCGCCTTTGCCGTCGCGATTCTGACGCCCGAAATGTTGAACTCTTCGTCAGGCTCGACCTCGTGAAACTCGATATCGAGATCTTTCAAATAAGAGTAAAGCCCCTGACAATTCCTGAACCAGTCTTCAGTCCCACTTGGCCCAAAGATCTCCATCTCGCACACCCCCAAAAGCCAGCGGGCTTTGGAAAGGGCCAAAAGGTCGGAGACGTGATCTAGATGAAGATGGCTCAAAAAGGCAACGTCGATATCAAGAGGGCTAAACCCTGCCTCTGCCAACCTGAGAAGTGTGCCAGCCCCACAATCGAAAAGCAGTGGATCTTTTGCCTTCACGACTAATCCTGCCTGTGATCGCCCCGAATGGGGTATGCCAACTCCAGTTCCAAGCAAGGTCACCTCGATGCTCATGTATTGGAGTTAAGAAAAGACGAGCAATAGATGTGCCGGTACGTCGATTTTAACTTGCGGGAGTAAAAGAGGGCTAAAGCGGGAAGTCCCCGGTCTTTAGGCCGGTCTCGTTAACTCTTTTGAGTTAACGGGAGTTAGCGACGATAAGTCGCTAACAGGATGAAAGCGGAGCCCTCCCTTTCGTTTCTGGCCATCGATAATGACTTAAGTCAACAATGGAATACACCAATTTTGGTAACACCTATGAAATACAAGTTAGCCTCGACGTTCTAATGAGCTACGTAAAATCCCAAATGGAGATGAACGAAGTGATTATCAGCTACAAGTACCGCATCTATCCCGAAAAGGTTGCAGAGCGTAAGTTAGACGAAGCTCTGGATACTTGTAGGTGGCTTTACAACCGCCTCCTTGAAGAGATCTCAAAATCCAAGGAGAATGGCGTCCAACTCAAGACATACGATACTCAGAATATGATACCTTCTTTAAAACTGGAGAATCCTGATCTGAGGAACGTATATTCTAAGGTTCTGCAGATGGTGAATTATACCCTTTGGTCCAACATCAAGGGGCTTTACGCCCTAAAAGAGAACGGTCGAAAGGTTGGTAAATTCAGATTCAAGGGCAGAGGTTGGTATAAGACTCTGAACTATAACCAGTCAGGGTTCAAGATAGATCAAGATCACTCAATTCTGAAACTTTCCAAGATTGGTGATGTCAAGATCAAACTACACAGGCTGATCGATGGAAAGATCATCAAGAAGTCCGGCAACAAGTGGTATGCGATAGTTCAGGTCGAACAGGAACCAGAACAACAGATCTCGGATGCAAAATCTGTTGGAATCGATTTAGGTCTAAAAGCTTTTGCAGTGGACAGCGCAAGTTATGTGATAGAGAACCCAAGGTTCGCGGAAAAGTCATCTGATAAACTGAAAAAGATCCAAAAAAAGTTGTCAAGAGCAAAGAAAGGTTCTAACAATAGAAGAAAGATTGTTGCTAAGTTGGACAAGGCATATGAAAAAATCAACAACCAGAGAAACGACTTTTTGCATAAACTGTCTCGATTATACGTGGATAGTTATGACACGATCTGTGTGGAAGATCTTGATGTAAAGGGATTGAAAGAAAAAGGCAATTGCAAAGGATTACATCGAAACATCCATGATGCATCTTGGTCCAAGTTTTTGTTCATGCTTTCCTACAAGGCTGAGAGTGCTGGTAAGAAGCTGATCAAGGTTGACCCAAGAGGTACATCTCAGAAGTGTTCTTGCTGTGGAAGCGTTGTGAAAAAGGATCTATCCGACAGAACTCATGAATGTCCTTTCTGTGGATTCGTCTGCGATAGAGATTACAACGCTTCAAGAAACATACTAATCTCGGGGATGGGACTGCCCTTAGAGCCTGCCGAGCCAGAACCTCTACATCGCATCTCTGTGATGCAAGTTCTGGTGATGAATCAGGAAGTCCCGCCCTTTAGGGCGGGGTAGTTCACGTACTCCTAACGAATTTTGATCGCCAGCGCGATCTGATATTCAAGGTGATATATTTGCAAAAAAACGTGATCAAAGATCCAGGGTTGGCAGAAGAAGGCGAGAAGAGAATTGAATGGGCTCGGCGCCACATGCCGGTTCTCCAGAAGATCAAGGACGAGTACGAAAACGAAAAGCCGTTAGAGGGCGTCCGGGTAGTGGCCTGTCTCCACGTCACAGTTGAGACCGCAAACCTCCTTACGACTCTTGTAGCGGGCGGCGCAGAAATCTCGGTCACCGGCTCTAACCCGCTCAGCACTCAAGACGACGTGGCCGCAGCTTTGGCCAACAGAGGGATGCACGTTTACGCTTTCTACGGAGAGAACGATGCTGAGTATTACGAATGCATCGAGAAAGCTCTTGACATCAAACCCAACGTCACCCTGGACGATGGCGCAGATACCATCGCCACAATTCACAAAGATAAAAGAGACCTGGCAGATGAGATGCTCGGTGGATGTGAAGAGACCACCACCGGCGTCATAAGGCTCAAGGCATTGGCCGACCAGGGCGAACTTCTCTATCCTGTGATGGCGGTGAACGATGCCGAGACCAAGATGATGTTTGACAACAGGTACGGAACCGGTCAGAGCACGCTTCATGGCATAATGAACGCCACCAACTTCCTCTTTGCAGGAAAGAACGTGGTGGTAGGAGGATACGGCTGGTGCGGCAGAGGTTTGGCAAACAGGGCCAGAGGAATGGGCGCAAATGTCATAGTGGTCGAAGTCGAACCTAGAAAAGCTCTTGAGGCTGCAATGGACGGCTTTAGAGTAATGCCGATGATCCAGGCAGCGCCCTTGGGCGACTTGTTCGTCACGGTCACAGGAGATATCTCAGTCATAAGAAAAGAGCACATGGATCTTATGAACGACCAGGCAATCATCTGTAACAGCGGTCACTTCAACGTGGAGATCGATATCAAGGCCCTGGAAGATCTCTCGGTGAAGACGACCGAGGTCCAAAAAGACGTCGTCGAGTACAGGATGAAAGACGGTCGAAGACTCTACCTTCTTGCAGAAGGCCGCCTGATCAACTTGGCTTCAGCTTACGGCCATCCACCCGAAGTCATGGACATGAGCTTTGCAAACCAGGCCCTTTCTGTAAGGTACATCGCCGAAAATGGGCCAAGTTTGGAGAAGAAAGTCTATTCCGTTCCTGCCGAGATCGACCAGAGGGTGGCAAGGCTCAAGCTAGAAGCGATGGGAATAGAGACTGAGACTCTAACGCCTGAGCAGTATGAGTATCTCCATAGCTGGCAGATCGGGACTTAAAGGCGGCTAAGAGGTGTAACTGATGGACTTAAGAAGCGAATCTGTAGAATCTTATCTTTGCGAGATGGCGGGCCAAAAGGTCCGGCTTCTTGCCATGAGCACCCTTGGCGAGACCATTCCGACCTCCGAAGACGTGAAGGGTTTTGGCTATGGAAGCCCGGTCATGGTCGAGTACGAGCAAGAAGGCGAAAAGAAGTCCGCGGTTCTTTCTACCATGAGGGTCCAGGAAGGCTTTGGCCACGATCACTTCTCAGATCGGGCCCAGGTTCTTCTCTGGCAACATTCGACTTTTGATGCACTCCCCAAACATGCAAGGTCCATTGATATGGGGTACTTCACCAAAGAGGGCGATCTCAAGTCCTGCGGTTCTGCCGCAGAGTTCTTCCTTCTCATGGAAACGATCGAGGGAAAGGAGTACTTCTTCGACTTAGAACGGATCAAAGAGGGTGGCGCAACCGATCTCGATATCGAGAGGGCTCTGGCCCTTTCGTCTTACCTTGCAGATATCCATTCGGTCAAGAAAGATTCAGCTGCCCTCTATCAAAGGAAGATAAGGGACACCGTTGGCCATGGCGAATGTATCATGGGAATCTTGGACGACTATCCATCTCATCCCACCTTCTTAGAGCCAAACGAGCTTTGCGAGATCGAGAAGAAATGTGTTGAATGGCGCTGGAAGCTCAGGGAACAGGCCCATAGGCTCTGCCAGACACATGGCGATTTTCATCCCTGGAACGTGATGTTCAGAGACGGTGCAGACTTTTCGGTTCTGGATCGAAGTCGTGGAGAATGGGGTGAAGCTGCCGACGACATAACCGCCATGACCACCAACTACATCTTCTACTCAGTCCAGAAGAGCCTGAAGTTGGAAGGCGGACTCGAAGCGTTGTTCGAACAATTTTTCGAAAACTATCTTGACAAGACCGGTGATGAGCAACTGCTCCAGGTTATCGCTCCATTCTTTGCTTTTAGGATGATGGTAGTGGCCAGCCCCACTTGGTATCCTCTGCTATCTGACGATGTGAGGCGGGCGCTCTTCAACTTCGCCGAAAACCTCTTGGACGAGGATGAGTTCGACTATAAGGCAGTCAATCGCTATCTAACGCGATGATCTGAGATGAAAAGCCTATACGCCTTCGAGCTTTCAGGCGAGCACCCCACCATTCCCAAGAGCGAGGCTCTCGCCCTTTTGGAGATCTACTCTTCTGAGTACAGGGTGATCTCTTCTCTAGATCGGTGCCTGATAGTCGAGGCCAGCGACCTGGATCTCGATATCGGCGCTCGCCTCGCCATGACCCATCGCATCCTCCAGGTTCAGTCAATGGTTGATGCCGACCTGGTGGCGATTATGGATGCTGCGGCTGAATTGGATATTCCAAAGCTGCGGTACAAGGTGAGAGCGAAAAGGCTGGGGCTCGCAACTCTACCCAACGATCTTGTGGAACGAAAGGTGGGCTCCATCTTGTGGAAGAGGGGGTATCAAGCAGACCTCAAAGACCCAGAAATCGAGATTCGGGTCCTCACTACAGAAGAAAAGGCCATATTGGGCCTGGAGATTGCCAGGGTCGACAGAGGAACTTTTGAGATGCGCCGCCCTCATCTCAAGCCCTTTTTCCATCCAGGGGCGATGGGGCCCAGGATGGCTCGCGCTTTGGTTAACATGGCGAGGTTAAAGGGGGGCGAGAGACTTTTAGACCCGTTCTCAGGAACTGGTGGATTCCTGGTGGAAGCGGGCCTGATGGGGATTAGAGGTGTGGGCGTGGACGCGCAAGAGTATATCGTTAGAGGTGCGAAGGCCAACCTTCCAGGTCTACCTTGTGATCTGATAGCTGGCGATGCAAGACGCATCCCTTTGCGGTCTTGCTCCATCGAAGGTGCGGTATCAGACGCGCCCTATGGCAGATCTGCCCGCATAGAGGCAGAATCTAGGGACGAGCTTCTCGTCCGTAGTCTTGAAGAGCTCTACAGAGTGTTAATTCCAGGAAGTTACATGGTCTTTGTGGACGATAGGTCCATAGGAGACGTAATAAAAGAATCTGGGTTCGATGTGGTCGAGGTTCACGAGGAGAGGGTTCACCGTAGCTTGACCAGGCACATATACGTCTCTTGCCGCTAATAGCCCCCCCAATATTTAATTTTAAGATTTGTAAATAACACAAACCCCTCAAATCTATGTTTTTAAGTACGACTAACTATTAATAGTGTAAACTTAGCTTAGACAGGTCCTTACCATATGGTGAATCCACTCCAGTCTTTGAAAGCAAGTAGCTCTGAGACTTGTCTGAATAATTCTTTGGATTCTCACAAGGAAGAGGAATCGCAAGGAAGATGACGTTATGTCGCCAAATGAAAGATATGCAATTGCAGAAGAACAGCTCAAGTCCTTTACCAGATCCAAGATTCGAACTCAGGTCATGCTAAGCCTCTTGGAACGGGCAAAAAGCTCATCAGACTTGTCAAAGGAGACTGGGACCCGAAACACCACGATCTTACATGCCATAAAAGACATGAGTGATTCGGAGATCATTACCAAAACCAAATATGGATATGACCTTACTAACTTGGGCAAGATGCAGGCATATCTACTGGACGACATGATCAATTTCGTTCAGATCCTGGAACAGTACCGAAATTTTTGGAAAAATCACGACATAACAGGAATCCCCCCTGAATTGATATCGAGAATGGGGATGCTTGCTCAATCTGAGATCATCGAAGGAAATCCCGCTGAGGTTCTCAAAACTCAAGAGTATTTCATATCAGAACTCAGTAAAGCAAAGATGATACAAGGTGTATCTCCCATTATAGTGCCAGGATATCCTGAAGCCATTGCCACCGCCCTGACAAACGGTGCCAAGATCGATCTGATCCTGACCAAAGACGTTCTCAATATTGTGACTGAGAACTATTCAGGCTTGCTAAACGAACTACTCAAGCTTGAGACTTTCAGGCTATATCAGATCGATACAGACGTTACAGTGGCCTTTACACTCACCGATAGAATATTCTCGTTAGGGCTTTTCAGGGCAGACGATGGGTACGATGTCGGAACTGACCTCAATTGTATCGGGGATTCGGCCAGGAAATGGGGCAGCGAGCTGTTTGAATATTATCTGAAAAAATCTGAGGAGATAAAATCTATATATAGTGCTTAACGATACCTTTGAGCCAAATCTCTAACTCGCAAGAGTTTGAGATTTGGCCTATTCGTATCGTTAAGCACTATTCTGGTGAGAACCGATTAGTGTTATCTAATCGGTTCTTGACTATAACCTACCCGTCCTTTTTTAGTCCAGGTTCTTTGACATGTACGGCCCTTCGAGCTGGTATCCATGACGTCGATAATAGGGTCTTGCCCCGATCCCGCTGGTGACTGCCAATTCAGAATAACCTGCATCTAGTGCCATCTCTTCAGCTTTTGCCAGAAGCTTTGCACCAAACCCTCTGTGCTGCCAACCGCCTTTTTTCCCCAAGGGCATCATGGGTCCATAGATGTGAAGCTCTCTCACCCTTGCTGCTTTGCTCAGCCTCAGCCTCAGAAAACCCGCCAGGGTTCCGTCCTTTCCCTCGTAGGACAAGAACCGTTCTTCGCCACCGCAGGCTCGATACCTGATATCGGTGAAGGAGACCTTTATTTCGGAAATGCCTCGAAGTCCTGCTTCACGACACCGGATGCATCGGCACCTTTTCCCTCTGCCCTCCAACCTTTCCTGCGCCATCTGGCGAATGTTGCTCTTTTTCACCCCTGCGACGATCTGGTGAGCCGGGATGTCTCTTTGAACCCTTTGGATCCTGGTATATGGTGGGACAAGTTCTTTGATCTGGGATATGAGCTCTGCGGCCTCGTCTACCTCAAGTGGCGTGTACTCGCCCTTTTGGTAAAGCTCGTGAAGCTCGGTCCCTGCCACCACCAGGGTAGGATAGATCTTGAGGTAGTCCGGCCTGAAATCCTCGTCGTCAAAGAGCGTTCTGAAGCTTTCAAGGTCGCACTCGAAGTTTGACCCGGGCAAACCTGGCATCATGTGAAAGCCCACTTTCAGCCCTGCCTCCCGAAGATCGCGGTTTGCGCGTACGGAGTCTTCGACTGTGTGGCCTCGTCTCATTTTTTTAAGGACAAAGTCGTTCGTGCTCTGGACGCCGAGTTCGACCTTGGTTCCGCCAAGATAGAGGATATTTGTCATCTGAGTGGGCGTACACCAGTCAGGCCTCGTCTCAAAGGTGGTGCCCACGTTTCTCACCAGGGATTGCTCGTTCTCTTTTGCAACTTCCAAGAAGCTCTTTCGTCTCTTGAAAGATTTGACCCAGACAGGATAATCGTTCATGGCCTCAAGACACCGCTTCACGAACCAGTGCTGATACCCAAGTGGCCTTGAGGTTATTGTCCCGCCCATGATGATAAGGTCAACCTTGTCGAGGGGGTGGCCTATCTGGTCGAGCTGGGTGAGCCTTGCAAAGACCTGATCGTAAGGATCGTAGTTGTGCTGGCCCGCCCTGAGAGCTGCAGGTTCCTTTCCAGTGTAGCTTTGGGGGGTTGCAGGCATCTCTTTTAGCCCGACACCGCCAGGACAAGGAACACAGACCCCATGAGGACAGGGCGCAGGCGATGTCATGGCTGCAACTACTGCAACCCCTGAAAGGGTGCGAGTAGGCTTTCTTACGAGGAGCTTGAGACGATCCCGCTCATCATATTCCGCCTGGGCCAGTATGTCTGCGTTCTTGGGAAGGCTCGATAGGCAAAGCCTCTTGCTAACCTTCCGTTTCCATCTTTCCAGCTCTGATTGATTCGAGACGTCTCCGGATAGGACCGCATCCACGATCTCTCTCAAGGCGGAATCGATAATCTGATCATCTGGTTTGCTGTTGCCATCTTGCCTTTTCAGATCGTCGAGTTTGCCTATTTCACCCAGTGGACCGCCTCCGCCATGTCTTGACCTGGTGGTGGGGTGGGCTTTTCGTCGGGCCAGCCCAAGGAAATTATGGCAGTTGGGATCAATCGTTCGGGGATGGCCAAAACGTCTTTTACGGCCCCGTCATCGAAAGCCCCTGTCCAGCAGCTTCCAAGTCCCATGCCGTGAGCTGACAGGAGAATACAGGTGGCAGCAGAGGCCGCATCCTGGATGCAGTAGAGGTGGCCTCGATCGCCGTACCGTCTTTCAGACTTCATCGGGTCCGCGCAGACCACTATCAGGACGGAAGCTTTTGCCACATGTTCTCGGCCGTAGGCGGCCACAGACAACATCGTCTTGATTTCAGGGCGGGTCACGACGAAGTATTCTCTCGCCCTGAGGTTTCCTGCCGAGGGCGCAGTCTCGGCCATCTCCAGGATAGACTCGACCACGTCTTGCTCGATTGGCCGTTCTTTGTATTTTCTGATCGACCTTCTACCCCGGAGCGCGTCTTTGAGGTTCATCAATTGGAGATCGACCCGAAGATATAAAAATCTCGTCTAGACTTCTTTCCTGGATGAGGGGCAAAAATATAAGAGCTCTCGATCTCTCCAGAGGCGTGTGGTGTACTTTCCGATGATAGATATTGCAATTCCCAAAGGAAGCTTGGAGCAACAGACACTCCAGCTCTTCAAACAGGCAGGTCTTGAAATCAAGAGGACTGAACGCGAGTACAACGCCAGAATCAACGATCCTAGAGTAGGGAAAGTGAAGATCTTAAGGCCCCAGGAGATCCCAACTTACGTTGCCAAAGGGTACTTCGATCTTGGTATATCCGGAACCGATTGGATCAAAGAATCGGAGTCTGACGTCGTCACCGTTGCCGAGCTGGACTACGGAAAACAGGGACCCGGCAAGGTCAAGGTGATCGTGGCAGTTCCTGAAAGCCAGAACGCGAAATCCGCAAAGGACGTCCCTCCTAATAGCAGGGTTTCTACAGAGTACCCCAACCTGACAAAGAAGTTCTTCGACGATCTTGGAGTACCTGTAGAGATCCAGTACTCTTATGGAGCTACCGAGGCCAAGGTTCCTGAACTCGTGGATGCCGTGGTCGATCTGACCGAGACTGGATCTACCTTGAGAAAGAACGGGCTTAAGATCATCGACGTGATTTTGGAGTCCACTTCTGAACTCATCGCCAACAAAGAAAGCTGGAACGACCCCGAGAAGCGAGAGGATATCCAGGCTGTGGAAACGTTGCTATTCGCGGTGACCAGAGCAAGAGGCAAGGTCATGATCGCCCTGAACATTCCAGAAGAGAGGATCGAAGATCTGGTATCGCTCCTGCCGAGCATGAAGCGGCCCACCATATCCAAGCTCTACAACTCTGGCTATTACGCAGTCCAAAGCGTAGTCGACAGGTCGCAGGTAAACCTCCTCATACCCGAGCTAAAAAAGGTGGGGGCAGAAGACATCCTGGAGTTAGACATTACCAAGATCGTGCCTTGAAAACATGGGCGCATAACCGACATCCATGATCAAAAGGCTCATGTCTGAAAGATGAAAATCGATATGTTGCGATGCCATTTTTGTGGAAAATCAGGTGGAAAATTGATGGCGGGCGTGAGGGGATTCGAACCCCCGATCTACAGCTTAGGAGGCTGCCGCCTTATCCTGGCTAGGCTACACGCCCACAACGCCACGACTTTGAGGGGGGACACTCATATATCAACTTTTCTGGAGACGAAAGCGCATCGGTGCGCGCAAACTTATCGCGTCTCCTCTAAATCTTTCAGCAGATTTCTGAATAGGGCGCTTCAACAACGTTCGCATCGGCCGGCAGTCTCACCCAGATAGAGCACCTGGTCCCTGCAGCCGTATCTGTAGACTGTGGTTCCTTTGCATCCAAGCTTGTGGGCAAGCTCGAAGGTTTCCACGACGTCTTTCACCTTTGCTTCGTTGGATAGGTTCACGGTCTTAGAGACGGCGTTGTCTGTATATTTCTGGAAAGCTGCCTGCATCCGAACGTGCTGTTTTGGCGAGACTTCCATCGCCGTGACGAATATCTCCTTTAGACCCGTTGGAACTTTCACGTCCTGAAGAGTTCCTTTCTCTGCAACCGTTTTCATCAGCTTTGGGCTGTATACGCCCCATTTTTTGGCCATCTTCTCAAAGTGCGGGCTCGTGACCACCACGGCCTTTTCGCCCAGAAGGTCTCTAGAAAACGATACTGCAAATAGCGGTTCTATGCCCGGGCTCGTTCCGGCGAGGATGCTTATGGTTCCCGTGGGCGATATGGTGGTTACGGTGGCGTTTCGCATGGCATCGTATCTGTGCTCAAGACTGCTCGTTTCCATGAGCGGAAAAGATCCTCGCGCCACCCCCAACTTTCTTGACTCTTCCCTCGCCTCGCTCGATATGAAGCTCATCACCTTTTCTGCGATGTCGAGCGCGTCTGTTGAATTGTAAGAGATCTCCATCTCGATCAGCATCTCTGCAAACCCCATCACTCCGAGCCCGATTTTTCGGGTCTTGAGGGTGGCGTCTTCAATGGCCGAAAAGGGAAACGAGTTCATCTCGATAACGTCGTCAAGAAACCTGACTGCAAGAGAGACAATGTCGCCGAGCTGGTCCCATTCGATCTCGCCTTTGGCGACAAAACGGGAGAGGTTTATGGATCCCAGGTTGCAAGACTCGTGGGAAAGAAGCGGTTGTTCTCCGCAGGGGTTGGTGGCTTCGATGACGCCTGGAACTGGGTGAGACCGATTGATAGTGTCCAGAAAGAGCATTCCAGGATCGCCCCGCTTCCAGGCGGTCGTGGCGATCTCTCTTAGAAGGTGGCGCGCGTCGAGCGAATCCGAAACGTCGCCAGTTCTGGGGTTGACGAGCTCAAGATCTTGACCAAGCGTGGCTTTATGCATGAACTGGTCGGTTGCGCCAACTGAGATGTTGAAGTTCTCAAGCCTTCCTGCCACCTCTTTTGCGTGGACGAACTCTTCGATGTCGGGGTGATCTGCTTTCAGGACTGCCATGTTGGCGCCTCTCCTTCTGCCGCCCTGTTTTACCACCTCGGTTGCTTTATTGAAGATCTCCATAAAGGATACAGGGCCGCTCGCAACGCCGCCCGTGGACCTGACAGGGTCTCCCCGGGGCCGAAGCTTCGAGAAGGAAAAGCCGGTGCCACCCCCGCTCTGGTGGATTATTGCCATCTCCTTGAGCGCGTCGGATATCCCCGCGATCGAGTCGTCCACCGGGACGACGAAACAGGCGGAAAGCTGGCCATCCTTTAGGCCCGCGTTCATGAGGGTTGGTGAGTTTGGGAAAAAGAGTCCTTCTTTCATGATCGTTCCAAAGGCCGAGGTCATCTTGGCGCGGTCTTTGCCAAAACGGATCTCTGCTAAAGATACGTGTTTTGCCACTCGGGCAAACATCTCTTCTGGCGTTTCGACGACTCTTCCAAGCTCGTTTCGTCTCAGATATCTCTTACCGAGAACGTCGCATGCCAGAGGACCAAGCCTGGATCGGGTCATTTGGGCGCCACCGTTGACACTATCGTTCTTCCCATCTTCTTCTTCATACCCCTCATCCTAATTTTCTTCGTCCCATCCTCGTCTTTTCAAGTCGATGTTCCTTCTCTTTTCTCGTCCTTTCGAATCAGAATCAATATAAACCGTCGTTACCCAATATATATCTAGACAGTTCGGTTCGGAGGTATTACCATTAAGATAGCGATCTCAGGAAAGGGTGGCGTGGGCAAGACCACTTTGGCTGGCACCTTGGCCCGCCTTTTTGCACGTGACGGTTACAACGTGATAGCGATAGACGCTGACCCTGACATGAACCTGGCCTCGGCTTTAGGCGTTCCTGAAAACCCAAGGCCCATCACCGCGTACAAGGAGATGGTTCAGGAGCGGGCCAGCGCCGAGTTTGGGATGTTCAAGCTCAACCCGAAAGTAGACGACGTGATGGAAAAATGTGGCTGCGTCGGCCCTGATGGAGTGAAGCTTGCGGTGATGGGGACGGTCGATACCGGCGGAAGCGGCTGCATGTGTCCTGAGACCGCGTTCTTGCGGGCGCTCTTAAGGCACGTTATCCTTCGGAAAAATGACCTGGTTATCATGGACATGGAGGCCGGAATCGAGCACTTGGGCCGGGGCACCACGAGAGGGGTAGACGTCATGATCGCGGTGGTAGAACCTGGTCTTCGTTCTGTAGAGACTCTCGAGAGGATCAAGAAGCTGGCCGACGACCTCGGGGTTGAACGGGTGATGGCCGTGATCAGCAAGGCGCCAGAAAAGCCCACCATAATCGAGGAGAAGCTGGCCGAGATGGGCGTTCCAATCCTCGGGACGATACCATTCGATCGGACCTTGATGGATGCGGACCTTACAGGAAAGTCGCCTTTGGATGTTGGGGGTCCTGGTGTCGAGGCAATAAAGGAAATCAAAGCAAAGTTGGAAGAGCTGTTCGGAGTGGTGGCAAAAGAAGAGGCTGCAAAGGCGGCAAAGGAGAAGACGGAAACGTAAAGCCGCCCTCAAAAGCATCTTTCCAGCACACCCCTCTCGCTTTTTCTCACAGAATCGTCTCAAACGAGAGGTGTGCCCAAAGGATTAGAATCCGAACGCCCCCGTGACGTACTCTACGTTCCAAGTTTTCCCTCGGTCACGCCCAGTTTATAAACTATTTCCGTGTCTCGCATAATACAATCTACATATTGGATTGAACGGAATGAGGGGTGCGGAATTATGTTGGACATTATGTGTAAACTAATCAGGTTTTATGATTTTTAGATGTATTTAAAATGTATAGTTGAATATTAAATAATTACCAAATAAAGACGTCTATAATTATGACGATTAAAATCCCCAATAACATCTCCAATAAAACCCTCCAACATATTTTTAATGTTTGTATTATGACATATTTGGCAACCTCTTTTCTAAGAGGGTTTGTAGTATTGATCACATCATTCAACCCATTCTTAATCTTAGTAATATTATAAACTTTGCGGCGTATTATTAGCACATGTTTTCCTTTGATATCGTGCGGGCCAGGCTCGCATCTCAAACTAATATCAAATAATCTAATAATCAGTATTATGAGCAAAATTACGAGGGGTATTTTAAAATTATCTTTGATGTAATTTTTAGTATTTCTAAATATGTTTGGCAATATGTATAATGAAATAGTATGCTCAAACGATTTTAATTGAACATCATCTGTTACTGTTAAATGTATAGTGTTACGTAGTTTTACTCCTGGATCATTTTGATTTATAATTAGCGTATCATTTGATGGTTCTAACGTATCTTTCAATGTTGGACAATTCCATAAATATTTTGTAATACCCCCCTCTCGGTCAGTCGCATTACATTTGATTGTAATACTATCACAATGAAGGATAATATAGTGATTATTGTGCTTGAAGATGCAGGGATCTACCTTGACTTTGTCACATTTCAGATTCAATCGCTAAATCGGTAACTACCGAGC
>CAYWZG010000050.1:0-16446 GCA_964462795.1 uncultured Methanotrichaceae archaeon | reverse complement strand
GCCGGTTTTCGCCCTGATCCAGTATCGCAGACTGAGGACCGTCCATCACCTCGTCGGTGATCTCCTGGCCCCTGTGAGCTGGAAGACAATGCATCACGATAGCATCATCCTTGGCTAGACTCATCAGCTCAGTGTTGACCTGATAGGGATAAAAAACCCTCTCTCGATCAGCCGCCTCTGCTTCATCGCCCATAGATATCCAAGTATCGGTCTCCACGACGTCAGCGCTCTGGACAGCAACCTTTGGATCATGAACTACCAACGGCTTTCCTCCAAGTAGCGTCGCCCGTTCTAATATTTTTCCGTCAGGCTCGTAACCTGGAGGACAGGCCACGACCATGTCCATATCAAGAAGCGTTGCCGCAAGAATCGTCGAATTGCAGACGTTGTTCCCGTCACCAACCCACGCGACCCGCAAGTAATCGAGATGGCCAAACCGCTCCCTCATCGTCATCAGATCGGCCAGGATCTGACACGGATGTTCTAGATTCGAAAGCGCGTTAACCACGGGGACCGTGGCGTTCTGGCCCAATTCCTCCACGGTCGCGTGCTCAAAGACGCGGGCCGCAATCCCGTGAACGAACCTGGAAAGGATGCGGGCGGTATCTGCGACCGTCTCGCCCCTTCCAAGCTGCATATCCTTAGCTCCAAGATATATGGCATGCCCGCCAAGATCGGTCATCGCAACTTCTAACGAGACCCGAGTCCGAGTCGAAGGCTTTTCGAATATGGTGGCAAGACTCTTTCCGGCAAGAGCACACGCAGCCTCGAAACCCCGGCTGGCCTTGAGCTGATCGGCGCGATCCAGGACCTCCAAGATCTCTTCTCTCGTAAGGTCGGTTATAGATATCAGGTTCATGAAGTCACGCTCTTCAAACCTTCATCTGCTCCGCCAAACCCTTAAGAGATATTATATCCCCCTCGGCAGAAGAGACCTTGGCAACCACTTTCTTGAAATCGGGAATCCCGCTGCCTCCGGTATCGCCAGATACGATCTGGTTAGACCAAGGGCTGTTAGGCATGAAAGCAATGCCAGAATAAGAGTCCTCTTCTTCAGAGAGCTTGGCCTTCACGACAACGCTGCCCCACTCGTTCTCCACGAGAACCGTATCGCCGTCTTCAACCCCAATCAGCTTCATGTCGCTTCGATCCAGAATGATCAGGGTGCTCAGGTCTTGGTACTCCTGAGTGTATCGGTTTTTGGCCTTCGCTTGCTCTTGGAAGATGTCTCTATGGGTGACGATCGTTACCTCTTTGGACCTTGCCATCTAGACCGCCTCCTTTATCCTGGTGAGAATCTCAGCGTCCGATAGATACTTCGACTCCACCACCGGCTCAAACTCGACCTTTAAGCCATCCATCCTAAGAGCGCTCCCGCCAGTCTCCAATCCAGAGATTGCCGAGGGTATGGTCACCTTGGCCAATTCAGTCGTCATGTTGTGATGAGGATCTATGGCAATCGTTGGAACCTTGGCCAGCTTCTTTGCAATTGTGGCAGGAAGAGCTGATGCAGGATCCGATCCTATGACCATCACGGCGTCACATTCCTCCAAGAACTCGGTTATGGCAAACTGTGGACCATGTTCCACGCCATCCTTGAAAGATACCCGGTTTATGTGGCCGGTCTCGTCAAGCAAGGTCTGGTTGAAACCTCGCATGTTGTAATGGCCCACCATCGGAATCACCTTGTACTCAGAAACCTCGTTCAGCTTGGCTATGAGCGGATCGAGCCGGTCGATCTCGTCTTTTAGCGAATAAATCAGCCCAAGTCCTGGGAATATCACACCGTACTCAGCCTTCTTGAGCGTGGTTCCAAGACCCAACATCTTCTTCTTATCCTCGACTTTCGGGATCTTGCCGCTCAAAGCTGTCACAAGCGCATCGATGAACTCAGGATCTTTGCCAGGCAGAACCTTGAAAAAACCGTTCTTTACAATCTCGACAGTGGGAGAGACCCTGACGTCCACAGCTATTGCGGTTCGGTCCTCCTCGTAACCTCTCTGCCTCTTCTTATCTCCTCGCGGGAAATACGAGAACCGGGACATGTGGCGAGGATGACTGCTCGAAGGATCTGAACCCCAGTAAATCAAGACGTCTGCAAGGTTCCTGACATCATCCAACAAGCAGGTGGGATACACCCCATTCAAGATTTTTTCCATCAGATACCCTTGACAGAAAGACGAAGTGTCATCGATGACCGCGCCCAGCTTCTTTGCAAGCTCGATTCCAACGATTTGTGCTTCAAGAGTGGAGTTGCCCCATCCAAATAACAGGGGTTTTTCGGCCTCGCTCAGTACCTTGGCGGCCTTGGATATGGCATCATCAAGGCTCACTTCTGCGCCGTCGACCGAAGGCGCCAACCTCTCGACACCTAGAGATTCGTAATGGCCTTGCCCCTTCCGGCAAAGGTTCTTCGTTGTGCCTATCCCTTCACCTTCAAACTCCACTTCGATATCGTCACAGAGCAGAGAACACCCAGTACAGATTGACATGAAAACCACCTAAATGAACTCGATAGCCTTGCTGGGGCAGGTCGCAATACAAGCGCTACACAAAACTTTCTCGGGCCCAAACCGCCTGCATTCATCGACATTTACACATTTGACCACACCATCTTCCACGATCAAGATGGCCTTTCCGCCTGTGGGACCCTTGCCCATAGCAGTCCCTTTGGGATCGTTAGCCACGTTGACGGGACAAGCCACGACGCAGTTTCCGCAACCATAGCACTTTTCAGGATGAATTATCATCCCGGTCTCAGTGGCGTCGGCGCTCAGCAAAGGCGCAAGAAACTCGCGTAGATTTTCAAGCTTCTTTTCATATTTGCTCTCCTCTACAAGCGGCGTGCAATCTTCGATCTTCACCTCTCTGCCCAGCAAGGCGACTGCGAAAGCCATGCAGGAGGGGTAACCACACTTTTTGCAGTTAGTCTTGGGCAGAAGCTGATAAACTTCCATGACGCTGACCATTAATTAGACACCTCGACTGAGAAGGATCAAGCCACATTTAGATCTGCCAACCATATTAATAGTGTTGGCCAGGTCGAGTTGTAATAGCGCTGGCTAGGCCAAGTTGCGCAAACCTTTTCTGACAAGTTGGCGTAGTCTGAGTCTGATGCTCTTCACAAACCCCTTGGCCCTCTTAGGATTGCTGAGCATAGTACCTCTGATAATACTCTACATGATCCGGCCCAAGCCTCGGGACCTGCCATTTTCCTCCACGACCTTCATCGTCGAGGAAGAGGCAAAGCCGACGGCATCGATCAACAGGCTTGTCACAGATCGACTATTCTGGATACAGCTTCTGGTGATCGCCCTTTTGGCGATATCAGCTGCAGGCCCCTTTGTCGTTGCCAAAGGCACCCAGAGCGATCACCTCGTAATAGTGATGGACCTTTCGGCCAGCATGGAAGCAAGCTTTGGCGATGCTAGGAGCACCGCTTCTCAATACGTATCAGGCTACGATCGCATAAGCATAATCCTCGCAGAAAACGTCCCGATCGTTGCATTGAGAGAAGGAAACAGGCCACAGGCCGAAGGCGTCCTCGCCTCAATTCAACCCAGAGCAGTTTCCACAGACCTTTCTGCAGGGATGAACATGGCCAAGGGACTCATGGGCGCAGAAGGCGGCAAGATTCTGGTTATATCGGACTTCATAAGCTGGACTGGTGACAATCCCGAGGTTACAAGAAATCTGATCGAAGATGGCGACGTCGAGATCGCTTTCATGGACACTGGGGGAAGTGGCGAGAACGTTGGGATCGTCAACGGCTGGATCGTGGAATCGAGCGGCTCTTTTAACTACAGCTGCCTGATACGAAATTTTGGCAGGACCAGAGTCGTCCCGATAGAGATCAAAGGTCCAGGCGGCACGTCCACCATAGCGAGGACTATCGATTCAGGTGGAGACAGCTACTTTTCCTTCGATGCCTTTTCCGGGGTTAACACCATATCTCTCAAGGTGGACGACGCAATTTCCGCAGACAACATCGCTTACATATACGTCCCAAAAGAGAGACCCAGAAAGGTTCTGTACCTGGGAGACGAAGGACCAGCTCTTGCCGCACTCAAGTCTTTGCCCCAGGTATCTGCGTTCAAGTCGGGCGACTACAGAAACTTCGATCTCGTGGTGATCGCAAACGATCTTGACGACGGCGAGCTGAACCGGTACATCTATGGAGGCGGAAGGGTCGTATACATGAGCAAGAATGCAACTCTCAGCCCCGACTACCTCCCAGTGAGGGTAACAGGCGAGGTGAACGAATCATCCCCCCTTTGGGTCCGAAACTCCGGATTTGCCAAAGATATTCATTTCGACGAGATCGGAGTCTTTGGCTATCTAAACGCAATTTCAAGAGCCGATTCAGTCACCATGGTCGAGGCGAACGGAGTTCCCGTGATGTCCTACTGGCGGCTTGGAAGTGGGACTGTGCTCTACATGGGCCTGACAGAAACCGACTTTTACCAAAGACCCGAGTACCCTGTATTCTGGTACAAAGTGGTAAACTGGCTTACAGAAGTGCCAGACGCCTCCGAATCGAATCGCAGGACCGGTGAAATCCTGAGGCTAGGCGAGGTCGCCAACGTGGATGCGCCAGGTGGGAGGATATCCACAGATACCCTGCTTCTGGACAGAGTGGGCGCATACAGGTTCCAGGGCCAAACTCTGGTCGCCAACATGTACAATGCTAAGGAATCTGAACTGAACGGGAAAGAGAGCATGACCCAAGGAGGCTTTACCACAAGAGACGCCTCCCAAAAACTGGTGGAAAAGGAGCTATCTCCCTGGCTGATCCTCCTTGCGGCTGCGTTGATCGGCCTTGAAATGGCTATTATATGGAGGAGGCGGGAAGCTTGATGGAAAACGTATTCTTCTCTGAACCCTGGCTCCTTTGGGCGATCCCGATTATCATCATTGCAGGACTCTTTGCTCTTAAGAAGAGCCAGAGAAAGATGATGATCTTGAGCAGGATCGTCATATTTGGCCTTCTCGCCGTGGCTCTTGCTAACCCCTACGTCGTGACCACCCAAACTACCCAAGCGAAAAAACCACTCATTACCGTGGTTTCAGACGAGACAGCCTCCATGGAGATCTTCGATCAAAACCTGGCCGAAAGGGTTCACGACCAGTTGGCAGGATCCCAGTTTAGATCCTTCACTGGAATGTCAACGCCACTTGGCGACAAGATACTCCAGTATGCTCAGCAAGGCGGAACTCTCGTTTTGGTGACGGACGGATATAACAATCGAGGCCAAGATCTGGAAGAAGCGCTGGGCCTTGTCACTTCTGCCAATTCGACGGTCTTTGCAATCGAAGCAGAACCAGTCCAAAAAGACGCCAGTGTCGAGATTTCAGGGACAAATACCGCGGTCTTGGGTGGCGACTATCCCCTGACCGCCATCGTGAGATGGTCTGGAGAAGAATTTGAAGGAACGCTTTCTGTCTACGCGGATAACGAGAAGATCTATGAAGATCGAATATCTCGAGAGGGCAGGTCCACCTCGATCAAGATGTCTCATAACTTCAAGTCCACGGGATCTCACGTCCTCAAGGCCACCATATCGTCGCAGGGTGATTTTCAAAGGGAGAACAACGAGTATCTCAAGGCAGTTTACGTCGTCCCCAAACCCAATGTGCTTCTGGTAACCAAAGATGACGCATCGCCTCTGGCAACAATTCTTTTGGATCACTACAAGCTCACTACATCTTCAGATATCAGGTCTGACCTGGAACTGTACAAGGTAGTCGTCTTGGACAACCAGAAATATGATGCAAAGATGCAAAGACTGAAAAATTACGTCCGCGAAGGTGGCGGCCTCGTTGTGGTGGGCGGTCCCGACTCGTACGATTTTGGGGAATATCGCAACACCAGCATCGAAGAGATCCTTCCTGTGATCTCGATTCCAAGCCAATTCATGGGCGGAAAGACCACCGTGATCGTCATGGACATCTCCGGTAGCACGAGAAGAGAGATGTTGGTGGGCGGAGCGACTTTCCTTGAGTACGAGAAATCCCTAGCACTTGAGATCCTCAAGTCGCCAGAGTTTCGGGACGATCAGGTGGGCCTTGCGGTCTTTGGGACCGAAGCTTTCGTGGTTTTCCCGCCGATACCCATCGCAGGAAAACAGGCCATGATAGAAGACAGAATATCTCGCCTTCAGCCTCAGCCCGGCGTACAGGTCGAGACACAACTCGATACGGGCCTCCAGATAGCTTGGGATATGTTGAACGCTGCGGGGGGCGATGGTGAGATGATCGTCATATCTGACGGCCGGGTCAAAGAGTACCCTGAGGTCTTCGAAAGATCGACGGAAATCATCAAGAACATGGAAACGTCCACTCACCTCGTTGAGGTCAAATCCTTCGAAGACGCTCCCGGCGGTTTCAGGGAGCTTGCCCAAAAGACCGGTGCAAATTATCACCTCGCAGTGTATCCAAACTCTGTTACCATACGGGCCGGGGAACGTCCAGAAGAAGAGGTTCCCAGAGAAGAGGAGACCCTTCCAGAGGAAGGATACGGCCTTCGAATCTTGGACCCTAATCACTATATCACCTCTGAATTGGGCCTGAATGCAAACCTGACCGGCTTTAACGACGTTACGCCAAAGCCAGGATCACAACGATTGGTCTCGATGCCGGATGGAAAACCCATCCTCACCGTCTGGAGGTTTGGCCTTGGGAGGGTGGTCAGCCTTACGACAGATAACGGTGATGCGTGGTCGCCTGAAATCTACGCAGCTTCCAACTCACTTCTCGTATCGAGAACTGCCAACTGGGCGGTGGGCGATCCCAGGCCCAGGCTTGGAAGGATCGACGCCGAAGATGGTTGGGTCGAAACTCCTCTGGATATAACGATAACCAGCCAGAACCCACCACAGATTGGATCCGCCCAGATGGAAAAGGTGGGCGAAGACCGATACAAGGCAACGATCATCCCAGATAAAGACGGGATCTACCACATTGGAGATTATAAAATTGCTGTCAACTATCCGTTGGAGTTCAGATACGTGGGACTTAATTCCGAATTTTCCAAGATGATAATGGCCAAGGGCGGAAAAGTGTTCACCGAGTCGGAGGTCAGAGGAACTCTGATCGAAGAGGCGAGAAAGAAAAGCGAGATCACCGTTCAAAAAAGGGTGAGCAGGCGTGGGATTCTCCTTTTTGCAGCATTGGTCTTGTTCCTTTCAGAATTGATCTTGAGAAGGCTCAAAGAGGTTCGAGGATGAAGGGCCGATTTCGATGTTTTTACCATCAAATTTTAATAGCATACCTGCCTACAAGCCCATACATTCTGTGGAGGTAACAATCACAAGATGAGTTCTGAGATGTGCCCGGTATGTGGCCTTCCCTTGGACCTTTGCATATGCGAGGAAGTAGCCAAAGAGCAGCAAAGGATCACGGTGAAGATCAACAGACGGAGATATGGCAAAGAGGTTACAGTGATTCAGGGAATAGACCCTCATGAGATCGATCTCAGCGACTTGGCTACATACCTGAAGTCGGCTCTTGCTTGCGGCGGCACCGTGAAAGGTTACGGTGTCATCGAGTTACAAGGCAATCACACAGGACGTATAAAGGACATCCTGATCAAGAGAGGTTTTGGAGAGAATCAGATCAAGGTAAGCGCCTGATCTGGTTTGACCAAATTTTTGTTAAGGATCTGTTCTGCTTCGTGAAGTCCGATTGAGCTTTGCGGGGAAAGTGCCCCTGGCACTAGTTCTGCCGCAAGTCTGTATACTCTTCTATGACGTAGCTCATGCTCAAAGAAATCAACGCATTGTTTCAAGGGGCATTGATCGGCACCTCATCATCTTCTGAGCACGCAGAAAGAACTATGGAAAATATCCATCCGCTAAGCTCGGGACAGTGCTCTGGGACACATTCTTTTATGCAACCTGCGCAAGGTTCAAAGGTATCGCCCGCTAAGAGACATTTGAACTTATTCTTCTCACAGGCCACATCCGCATAGAGCAACCGATAAGTCCTGACACCGTTGGCCGATTCTGGCTCCCTGATTATGAGGTTCTTTTTCAGCAACGTCAAGACGATGCGGGAACATTTACGAGAATCGATATCGAGGACCTTCCACAGATCGCTCTGCAGAACGCCCTCCTCACAGGACTTTATGTGCTCCAGTGCCTCTTCGTACATCTAGACACCCGGACGCTCACTCAACAGGGCTTAAGAGGATTATGTTATTGCCGCGAAGTATCACTGAACCTAGCGATCGCGCTCTTTCACCATCTACAACCTCTACGGTTTCGAGGAGATGGAGGTTCAGGTAATCGTCCACGCTGTTGAGGATTCCCTCCAAAACTTGATGTTCTGATCCCTTCATCTCTACTTTGATCTTGGACCCGATCAAAGTTTGAACTTTCTTGCTTGGAAACACAGGTTACTCCTCACTCATTTAATCATCGATTGAACTTTTTGGTAATATAAAAGAACACATCTCGCCGCATTAGATCAATGCGACGGAGATATGACCTTAGAAGATATCTATACCGCCACAACTTCCTTTACGCCCGCGACGTTGTTTTTCAGCTCTCGTTCTATGAAATTCTTAAGAGTCATCTGGGAGAAAGGGCAACCAGCACAGCTCCCCATAAGCCTCACCTTGACGATGCCCTCGTCGCTGACATCGACCAGTTCGACATCACCGCCTTCCATCCTCAAAGCATTCCTTACTGCGCCGAGAACCGACTCAACGCCTTCTTTAAGACCTGGCATGGATGTTTAATCTCCTCTGACCCTCATAATCGAAACCTTGTGGCCCATTACCGTATACCTTATCCCTTTTAAAGCTTGTTCCAGGGCTTTGACAAGGGGGTCACAGTCTTCAACCACAGTGTTCACCATCACCCCAGACTCAGCGTGATGCCTGATGGCTTCGATTGTCATCTCAGGGTCTTCCCTTAATCTGAAGTCCTTCCATGTAGAAGGCGACATGCCTTTGTACTCATAGAGGTAAAACCCGGTTATTCCGACCTCGGTTAGTGTGTTAATCACGCGACCTAAATGTTCGTGATCGACAAATATCCTGACTAGAGTCTTCATGAAAATCCCAGCCTGGTAATCTGAAGATGAAACTTTAAATAACTTCGCACCGACCCGTTTGTGCTTTAAGATACACTTTTATCCAGTCAGATAATCTTACCTAACGATATACATGGCCTCTGGTAGGGATATTCGAGAAGTACTTCAGGCCGAGGGCATATCCCTCGACGACATTGTGAACGCCGCTTTGGAGCTTTACGTGCCACATCCAGGCGTCGAGACTCGAACGAAAGCAGACATCGTCTTCAGGCGAGAGCTGGACTTGGCCTTCTCTGACCCCAACCTTTGTCTCCTCATATATGCAGGAGTTCTTTTGGAAAAGGAAGGAGAGAAGGCAAACCTGCCCAACATGCCCAGCTCCGACTACGAAAAAGACCTGACCTATCTCATCGCGGATGAGGTGATAGGCATGGCGATCGCCAAGTACGTGGGAGGATACAAAGGATCCTTCGACTACGTGAGATATGACAAGGCAAAACCAGGAATTCTGGGCGTGCTTGGGCCTTTCATGGACGACGTGATAGCCGGGCTGATTGGCGGAGTTTCTGCGAACATGTACACCAGGGCGGTGTTGGGCTGAAAGATCTCGCGTTAGCTTTCAGATCGGGATTTGGGTTTCTCACCACCATACCGGTGGGCATAACCATGGAAGGGATCGACGCTCTGATGAAACACATCTACCTATTTCCTCTGGTGGGCGCAGTGCTCGGTCTCATATACGCCGTTTTGGCTTTGGCTTTGACCCAAGTTGTACCACCTGAATTGGTGGCGGTTCTCGTCATAGCCCTGATATACAAGCTCACCGGGGTCAATCACGCCGACGGTCTGGCAGATTTTGGTGACGGAGTCACTGCCCACACTACTGTTGAAAAGAAGATCAGCGCCATGAAAGATGTCTACATAGGCACCGGCGGGATGGTCTTTGTCGTGATCGCAATTTTAGCAGTCTTTGCCTCGCTTTCCGTCATACCCCTGGCCCTTTTGCCTTTAGCGCTGATAACAGCAGAGGTCTCAGCCAAACAGTCCATGATCGCCTTTGCTGCATTCTCAAGCCCGCTTCACGAGGGATTTGGCCAGATCGCCATCAAGAACACCACAAAATCCGACTTTCTGGTGGGGCTCGTCATAGCAGCACCCATATGCGGGATTGCGATGGGGGCATTGGGGCTTGCAACCTTGGCCCTTGCCCAGATATCGGCAGGCTACATGGTCATCGTATCTAAGAGAAACTTTGGCGGTTCCACAGGTGACGGTTTTGGGGCCACCAACGAGATTTCAAGGGCAGTATCTCTGGTCACGATTGCGTCTCTTTGGAGCGTCATTTCATGGATGCCGTGGTGATGGCAGGTGGGCTTGGTACCAGGCTCGATATGGGTGAAAAGCCCATGGTTGAGCTTTTGGGACGGCCGCTCATAGATTACGTCTTAAAAGCGTTGGAAGAGTCATCAATCGACAGAATATTCGTCGCGGTTACCCCAAACGTGCCAAAAACCAGGAAATGGGTTGCCGATAGAAATGTAGAGATTATCGATACTCCTGGCGAAGGTTACGTCCCAGACATGATATTCGCCGTAGAAAAGGCAAATATCCAAAACCCCGTGATGATCGTAATGTCGGACCTTCCGTTACTCAATGGCGATATCGTGGACGAGATCTTAGACGTTTACGACAATGTTCCAGAACCGGCACTTTCTGTCCACGTTCCACTCGAGATTCACGGCAAGATCGGAACCAAACCGGATGCACTCTTCAACTATGAAGGACGTTTCATAGCCCCGGCTGGCGTGAACGTCCTGGATGGGATGTGCATAAGGTTTGAACAGGAAGACCACCATCTGGTCTTGGACCGGATCGAACTGGCCTTAAACGTAAACACTGCCAAAGACTTGAAAATTTGCGAATCGATCTTTGATAGGTATAGTTAACTTCGATTTTTGAGGTGAGGTATGATGGATTATGTCACTATAGATGGTGAAAAATATTCAATATCAGATTTGTCAACTCTGACTGGTGAAGCAAAACCTGATGAGCCAGAGCGGTACATATTGCTCATGGCAAAAGTGCTGAAAGATCCTTTGAGTCTTCCAAGACTCTTGAAAGATATATGTTCGTTAGAGCTGAGCAAAGAAAAGATGCGCGATCTGAGGCTTGCTCTTATCAGGGTCCAGATAGAAAGCGAGCTTAAGATGAACGAGGATATCCAAAGATATCAACAGAGGCATTATGTGGCCCAGGTGATCGAGATACTCCTTTTCAAAGAGCTGCTTTTGGCTCCTGGCGAGCCCGAAGAACTAGACTAAAAATAATAGAATTTGTGCCCTTTTTGGGGCACAATATTCGAATTTACTCAGACTTTGGTGGCCAGTTGGTTTCCATCCAACCGGGGATACGACCAGAGTCTTCTGGACCGGCCATTGTCACAGCCTTGTATCCGTACAGCTCATCGATCTCGCCGGTGAACTTGGCGCACATTCCCGGAAGGATGATGGCATTGTTGCCTCTCTTCTCAGGGATGATGCCTTCCTCGTCCAGGATCTCTTTGATCTTACCAGGGGTGATCTGGCCGCCGGCCACAGAAGCCTGTACGCCGATTCCTTCGGTATTGACTGCGACCAGGTAAGCGTCGATGCTGTTGGACGCCAGGTCGGACTCTACTGTGTAGTAGGTCAGGGCGAAGTTGGTGGTAATGAATACCGGTGAATCGTCGGTCGGCTTTCCAACTTTGTGAGCGCCGGGCTTGACCTGCACTGGAGTTCGAGGATCTGTGTAGATGTTGAACCTCTGGTGCATGTCCACCATGACGCCGTGTGGCTCGATGCAGTGCTTGACCATTATGTCCGCACCACGACATACGAAGGTCGAGGTAAGGAGGCTCTCCCAGTAGGAAGCCCTCACAGGGTCATCAGTGGTGGCCCAAGCAACGATTGGCAGAGCCATGACCGGGAAGTTGAAGTCCTTCTGGCTATCTTCGGTGGCAGCTCTCCTGAGCTTTATGAAGTTATGGAGTGTCTCCTGCAGCTTCTTGCCATTTGGCGCAAACCCTGGATCGACTATAATGTCCTCGATTCCCATCTCTCGGAAGGTCTGGGCCATGCTCTTAAGACCATCCAGGTCGAAAGGCACGCTCACTGTGACGGGGACCTTGTAGTCATAAGCCAGCTGAGCTACTTCTTTCCAGTTGTCCTTGTTGGCGGCATAGATTATGGGCCTATTTTCAGCGGCCACTTCAAGGCCCGCCTTCAGGACCTTGGGGTCGAAAGAGCAGAGAATCAAGGGCTTTTTGGTAGTCTCTTGGACCTTTTTGACGCACTTTGCGAACTTGTCAGCATCGCCGGTGACGCCCCTGACTGCGATCATCTCCACGCTTTCCCAGCTGCCGATGTAAAACTTTCTCCACTCGGCGATGGCCTTGACCCTTTCTACGAGAGCGGCCTCTTCCATGTCGTCAGTCACATCATAAGCAAATGGTGGCCCGTTGAAGAAGGTCATCTGGTGGCGGTACATGACATCTTCGCCACCGATCTTGACCTGCAGGTCGCCGGTTCCAGCGTAGATCAGAGCAACCTCGGGAGCGATGGTCTCTTTGAGGTTGGCCAGCTTCTTGGCGTACTTCTTCTGCTTTTTCGGGTCGAAGAGCGGCTTGCACTCGTCGATGGTCCTCTCTCTGGCGATCAGGCCTGCGGCAAAAGCCATGCAAGTCGGTTCACCACATTCGCCGCAGTTGGTCTGAGGCAGGAACTTGTAAAGATTGAGCGGGCTGTTTTCTTTCATTGATATCAGACCCCCATTCCTATCCAGTTGGTGGTGTCCGGTGTCTCAGCCTTGACGAGGCCCATCAGAGACTGGGTTATCTCCTGCAAGTAGGTCACAGCGATGGGGTTCATCATCATGAACAAATCGACACCAGCGACGGCCAGCGAGAATCCAGTTATGATCTCCCACAAGGGGCCTCTGAGCATCCTGTCACCCCAGTCAGAGTCATCTTTGTTTGGTGATCTCACCATCCAAGCCTCTCTGGCACCCCATGCGTTGGTGGTACCAGAGGACATCGGGAAGCTCAGCTCTTTGTCGCCTTTAAGGCCGCCCAGTCTGGTCCTCTCCATATTGGAGTAAGCGAAGTCCAGACCGTAGGCGAGTGCTGCGGTGGTTGGGTCCATCACGATGGAGTCTCTTGGAACTCCTGCAACCTTCATCAACTTTCTGTCAAGCTCCTTTTGGGCGTTGATCTCAAGCTGAGTCCAGGCTAGACAAACGTTATTGTTCTCGACACAGGACTTGCCGATGGCTTCCCAGTCCAAGTTCAAGCTGGCACTGGCGATGAGGGCGCGCTCGCCCTGGGCCACTTCACAGGCCTTGGTCAGCACTTCTGCGTCCTTTTCTGGGTTGCCGCTGCCACCGATGCAGATGGGAACGTCAACGGCTTGGAGGACATCTTCCACAACCTTGACAGCTTCCTTGGCGGAGGTGTCTTTGAGCAGAGGATCGGTGCTGATCAGGTGAGTAGTTACCAGGTCGGCGCCGAACTCTTTGACGGCCTTCTTAGCCCACTCGGCAGGATCTTCCATGACGTCTCCGTAGTGCATCTTGACAGCCTTTGCCATGCCGATCGGCATGTCGAAAACGTCAATTGTGACAACGGGTCTGTTTGGCATTGCTGCGTCGTAGAAGAAGGGCAACGCTTTCTCGCCGCCGATCTTTATGACGTGACCTCTTGAACCACCCTCTGCCTTGGTCGCTCCGAGCTGAACCTCTTGGATCGGAGTCTTCCAGGACTTGTCGGTTCCTACCTCGAACTTGGCAGCCTTCAGTGTGTTAGGTATCTTGAACGCAGGGATTGCTGGCGCAGCCTTTGTCAGGTCTGCTGGTGCAGGTGAAATTGCCTGTGCCATGGCAACAGGCTGAAGCAGACTCTCGACGGGATAGCCGAATGCCTTTGCCATGTTGACGAGCTGAACTGCGATTTTTGCGACCTCTCCGCCAAAGTAATAAGCAAAAAGAGGGCCAACGCCGCCACCAGCTCCAGTTTCAATCTCCAGCTCTATATCGCCCTCGATGGTAACCCCTTCGAGGGACTTAACGTTCATATCCGCTAATGATTTATTTAAGTCGGACAAATTTATGTTCTTCTTCTCTCCCATATTGATCTCCCCATAGGCCAAATAATCCTTGATTAACTGCCACCGATAAGAGCAGGCCCGTGATGAGGAAGTGATCGGATTACATGGATTAGGTCTTCTTTTAAGACGGAACGGGCGAAAACAGGTCCTACAACGCCCCTGCTAATGTCGACGTCCAACTCGACATTAGTTTCAACGGCAAGGAATTTTGCGCCCTTCAAATACATTTCGTGTCTCCCTCCTCAAATGTCAGTTCCTACTCGGGCGGCAACAGGAGAATACATCTGGAAGGCAGATCGAAGGATCGCCCACCCAGACTAAGCAGGTTTACATCCTCATAGTGTGGAAAATCACGCCAGTGATCTCAACTGAGATCACTCTAAGTAGTCCCTTTGCAGGAATACTTGGCATAATTTTCCTAGAGGATAAGTTCAACCTACATCACTTCTTCTTGCCCTTCTTCTTGGCCGCCTTCTGCGCTCCTGCGGGCTTTATGACGACCTCTTTGATATTGATGTCAGCACCTCTTAGCTCTAAGACAATGCCCCCAGCGCCACCGGAAGGTGCGGCGAACATGGGTGCTGCAGGTGCTGCTCCTGCTGCTGCAGGTTCCTTCTTCTTCAACTTAAGGCTCAGTTTCTTAGCCATAATATCTCCCTCTACTACTCTAAAATATACTAAAGGAAAAAGGTGAGGATGCTCACTTTGCGAGCGTCACCTTTTCGATATTGACCTTTGCGTCCTTCAGCACCAATTTGATGGATCCAGCAGAACCGCCTGCTGCGGGCATTGCGAATGCGGGTGCTGCTCCTGCTGCTGCCGGTGCTGCTGCAGGTTCCTTCTTCTTCAACTTAAGGCTCAGTTTTTTGGCCATTCTTATAACCTCCTACACCCATAATATCAAGTGAGCTAATATAAGTTTTTACTCCAGAATGCCTTCGTCCTGCAGGTACCCGATAACCTGCATGAACTGACCTTCGCTCATCAGGAGTTTCTCCTTTATCGCATCGACGTCAATGTCGCCGCCAGATTCTTCGATGAAGGCGATTACATCGTCCTCGAATTCGGAGGGGTCTTCTATAGTCCAGCCCTCGGTGACTGCCTTGTCGTCGACAGGCCTCACAACACCTTCGACAACGGGGTGATCTACGTTGAGCAGGAACTTCTTAAGAGAGTTCACGTCCGGCGCCTCTTTCTCGGTGGCGATCTTGTCGAACATGTCCTCGTCGATACCTTCCTTTACTCTTTCCTTGAGATGGCTTGGCATCCAAACGATCCTTCTCCAGCCGCCGTCGGCCTGTAGGAACTTGGCAGAGAAGTAGTACAGAATTCCCATGCCCAGGAAACCGACTGTCTGTTTGCCGCCGCCAGCCTGGCCTGCCATGGTTGAGAAGGGAAGGCCGTTGGGTGTGGGGTCTCTGAAGTCACGGTCTACGATGCCTATTCCGTCAACCTCAGGCAGGTAGAAGCCGATGGTCTCGAAACATCCACAAGAGGTGTGGGGTGCATCGAAGAATGTGTACAGAGCCATCCTGTTGTACTCGCCGCCGGACTTTTCTTCGGCCATCTTGTTGATGGACTCGTACTCGCCCTTGATCTCGTCGATCAGACCTTCTTTGGGTATGGGGAACTGGGGTCCTTCGGGGTCTACCTTGGCGGCGGCCCTGCCGTCAAACCAAGTGATAGCACCGCACAGAGACGGTCTCTCAGGAGTGACACAGCAAGCACTGGTGGGTGCAAAAGCCTGACAGAGAGTGCATCCGTAGAATACGTCGACATCCTCATCGTGAAGGCCCTTGGCACGCTCGTCCCTGGTTGTGTACTTGGCGTGAGCTTCGTCCAGTCCCCCGATCACTGCCTCGGGTGAGGTCAGTACGACTGCTTCTATTTTCTCGATGAATGGCATCTCGGCCTTGTAAAGGACCATGACGTTCTTGAAGATCTGATCAAAGGAGGTTACGCCTGCCTTCTTGAGGTCTAGTCCAGCCCTCATCCAGACGGAATCTCTCTGGTTCAAATGCATAAGACCGTGGACGTAAGAGATCAGACCGTGGTTTCTCCTCTCGATGATGGCTTCAAGATCTGTCTCGATGAGCTCGCCGGCAACCTTGAAGATCATGCCGAAGGGGATGGTGGTACCTTCCTCGATATCGCCCAGGTCAGGTCCCTTGATGGTGACCTTGCCGTCCTCGATCTCGTCCATTCCCACTGCAATAGAAAGCTCGAACCCGTCTGCCTTGGGGCCGCCCATCTCTACCCAGATGTCGCCTTT
>CAYWZG010000049.1:0-16896 GCA_964462795.1 uncultured Methanotrichaceae archaeon | reverse complement strand
TCCCAAAGGAATTAAGATATCTGACGAGATGATGGAAAAGATTAACATTATTATGAGTGAGTTTCATGGTGAATGGAATTATGCCATCATTCCAAGAAATACCCAGGATTGCTCATGTTAATTCTTTGCAGGCCCTAAGGTAGCATGCATGTCTATCAGAAAAAAACTGGGGCAGAAAGCCGCCAACTCAAAGTCGAGTTGTGGGCTTCATGCCCATGAAACCTTCCTTTCAATCAAATTGATCAAGCAGGTATTTCTGGATACAGAAATACTCCTTGGAGCTCCATACCCTGGAACCTGGTGAGAGGTATTCTTCGTGGAAGGCCACGAGGTCCAGATCGGAGAAGAGATCAGGATGTAACAGCTTGGCGAGATAAGCGATCCCTATGAAGTGCTGGGCACCCCCCAGGATGTCGTTTGAAAGGACGTAGACCTGATCGTTCTTCACGGCATCGACCGCATCCCAGCCCGGCCGATTCATGACAGACTCTTGAAGATCCTTCATCTCCAAAACATCGTCTTCGGCATAGCCTCCAAAGTTCAGGCTTCCGGCACCGCAGAGCTTGATCACGATTTTGGGATCTTTCTCGATAATGCTTTCAGGGTCCACATCGATACATGACAACGCGAGATCTCCAAATACGTTGTTGCCTCCTGCCATAATCAGCTTGTCATGCCACGCTGCACCTTGTGTGGCAGTCCTGTAATCAGTCCAGCGTTCAAGGTACACCTTTGGCTTCTCTTCGTCTAAGAGCGATTCTACAGCATCCTCGATCGGGCCAAGGGCGCTTTCATAAAACTCTATGTACTCTTCAGCCTCTGCTTCCCGCTCCAGGATCTCGCCCAGCATCTCGACCTCATCTATGTAGCTTTTCGGAACGAAGCAGTCCAGGCGGACCACAATCAGGTTCGGATCTGCAGACGCCAGGGTTTCCTGGATCTCATCGACGCTGGTGTTCATGAATGTTCCATAGACGAAGACCGCGTCAGGATGAAGGTCGAGCACCGCTTCTAAGTCTGGTGTCCAGACCGATCCGATCGAGGGAAGATCGCTCAGCTCGCCAAAGAAGACGTCGTCTTCCTTGGTGTGCTTGCCAACGCCTATTATCTTGTCTTCGGCTCTCAGTGAGCGCATCACTTCTACGGTCTCGCTGTTGAAGATCACGATTTTTTCCAGAGGTTTCCAGACGGTCACATCATTTCCTGCCGTGTCCGTGATGGATCTCGGATAATTTTCGTGTATGTGCCAGATCTCCTCCAATCGATCCGAGGAGATCTTACCGTCGTTTTGGTCCTCTTTGGCAGCTTTCAGCTCATCGAGAGAAACCACCTTGTTTCCGTCGAGATCGCCTGGAACTGCAAAATCCTCTGCCGCAACCAGTCCAATTGCCAAAGAAAGGCATATCGCCAAAACCAGCATGGGAAATACAATTCTCTTCATGTTATCCACACTCCTAAGGTTCAATGGTAGTAACTTTTTAATCGTATCTATCGCGAATTAGTAGGATTTTTGTAGTAATTAGATGTGATTATTCCTACTATAAATGTCAATCTCCTTATTAAGTATAATCTTTTTGATTAAAGTAATACCAAGTCTAATTAAAATCAAAAAAGTTTTACAAAACAAACGTCGGAAACTGGCACAATTCTCAAAATAAAAGTATGACTAAGAATATCGTCACGATCTTGGCTATCATGCTGAATAGATCTCCAACGGCGGCAATACTCGTCCAGAACCTGCCAAAAAGAGCGACGTACATGGATAAGCTATCGAAGTTATCACAGCCATGCTTCCGATGAGAAGGGTGATCAGGGCCTGTTTTTCGGTGACGGCGTCAGAAGCAAGCAAGGCAGCGACAGATGCGTATCCGGCCGAGAAATGGACAAACTGCATGACAAGCGGGGCGGCGCAGTCTCCAGGTAGGCCCAGCATCTGGAGCGGTGGACCGAAGATCGACCTCAAAAGGTCCATCCCACCAAAACTCAGGATCACGTTCATAAGGATCATAGGTGATCTGTGGCGCAAGAATCCGCCCCGTTTGATTTCCCGCCGGTCATCAGGTGGAGAGGTTTGATCTCCCCTCAACCGAAGTATACCTCGCCGGAAAAACTGGCCGCACATCGCCGAAGTGACGCGGCCTTCGGCCAGGGCGCACTATGCCAAGAGAGCTTGGGGCGGGAAGGCATCATCAATCCTGCAGCGAAGTTGGCCATCTTCGGGCTGAAGTGCTAGGGGGCCTATCGTCGAGCCATGTTCGAAAATGGCGTCTTGATCTAAATTCTTACGAAATATTCTTATTGAATTGCAGAGAGACGTGTCTATCCCAGCGGGTGAGCGTTTTGGATTACAACGAATTCGAGCTTCAACTATCCAAGGAGGGAGACAACCAATATCTTGCTTCGGCCCTGAAAGACGGCGAGGTTGTGGCATCACAGACTTTTGAACTTCGCACCGATGAACTGAAGCTCATAGAGGGTCTGCGCCGACTGGAGGAGAGCGCCATCAGCCCAGGGTCAGAAGAGACCTTTCACGTGGAGTTTGGCCAGGAGCTTTACAACAAGGTATTCTCTGGGGAACTCGGCGAGTATTTCAGGGAACGTTTTGAGGTGGCACGAGACGAGGGCGCAGGGCTCAGGATCTCTCTTAGATGCCACGCCGATGCGGCAAAGATCGCTGCACTCCCCTGGGAGTTTCTCCACGATAGCGAGGATTTCCTCGTCACCAAACGAGACCTTCTGATATCCAGGCTGCCGATAGAGGTTCGGAAGAGGAAGTTAAGTCCTCTGGAGACGACACTGCGCATGCTGGTGGTGGTCTCCAGCCCCAATGATCCAAATATCGTGCCTCTGAACACGGAGCTAGAGCAGGAGGTCATTTTGGAAGCGGTGGATCGGCTCCAGAGGGAGAACAAGATGGTGGTGGACTTCTCGGAAGACGCCACTTACGACACGATTCAAGGTTATCTGAATGACGAGGATTACCACATCGTCCATTTCACCGGCCACGGCGCTTACCACGACGGCAAGGGTTACCTCGTCTTCGAAAAAGAGGACGGTACCGCAAGAGAGGTGGACAACCGGGTCGTTGCAGACCTCCTCGCAGGGAGAGGCGTTCGGCTGGTGGTGCTCAGCGCCTGCCAGTCTGGCAAGGTCTCCAACAAGGAAGCTTACGCGGATTTGGCCAGCATCCTCGCCAAAGAGGGAATACCTGCCGTGGTGGCGATGCAGTACTCAATCGCCGACCTTTCGGCCACCAATTTCGCCTCGGCCTTCTACCGTCCCTTAACAAGCGGAAAATCGGTCGACTTTGCGCTAACCGAGGCGAGGACGGCGATGAAGAACGCGGAGAATAGCAACGGCGTGGACTTTGCAACCCCGCTCCTCTACCTTTCCGATCCTGATTGTCTCAGCGTGGGCGAGATCAAGCCCGAATCTTCCGAGATCTTAACAAAGCCAGTGATGCTGGGCGAGCTACAGGTGATGAAGAAGGGCTTTGTGGGCAGGCGAAAAGAGCTTCGAATATTGCAGAAGGCTTTCCAGTCCGATGTGAAGAGGGCGGCTATAATCTACGGCTTTGGCGGCATCGGCAAAACCGTATTGGCAACGAGGCTGGCGCTGAGGATGAACCGGCATTTCGAGGGTGTTTTTGGGACCAAGTGCAAAAAGACCACAATTCCCGAAGATATCCTGGACGAGCTGAACGGTTTTCTGCTGATGGACGACGTGGGCAAGTTGAATCGGGTGATTCACGAGCAAGTGCCGCTCAAGGTCAAGACCCAGATTTTAGTAAGTATACTGAACCAGCGCCGCTACCTCATAATCTTCGACAACTTCGAGGACTGCCTGGATGATTCCTGGAAAAGGATCAAAGATCCCGCCCTTGGGAAGTTTGTCCAGCAGCTCCTCAATGGTACCCACTCGAACACCAAGATAATCTTCACCACCCGCCGAAACTTCGACCCCCTGGAAGGAAGATTGACGGAAAGCGTAGAACACCTATCCCTGCCAGAGCTTCCCTTCCCCCAGACGGTCTGGCTGATGAACAACCACCGTGAGCTTGCCGACCTGGACACGAAGAAAAAGCTGGAGATATACCAGGCCATAGGAGGCCACCCTTGGACCATAGGCCAGTTTGCGATGCACGCGGCCGCAGAATCGGTGGACAGTCTTTTGCTGGATCTGGAGGACCTCCAGCAAGAGCTGGTAGAGTTCACGCTCCTGGACAAGTCTTACTCAAAATTAGACAATGATGCCAAACGACTGCTGCTCTGCGCTTCCGTTTACGAGGAGGCGGTTCCCGCTGAGGCTTTATCCTGGATCGTTGGCACCAAGAGCCAGCCGAGCCCCACCATCGGCGACGAGCTGAAGAAGCTTCTGGACTGGGGACTTTTGGCAAAGCAGGACGAATTTAGCCAGGAACTTTACACGATACACACCCTGGTGAAGGATTTCGCCCGGGAAGAAGCGGAAAAAGAGGGGCTGGACCGAAAGGAGCTACTGATACGAGCAGCGGAGCATTACGATAACCTGGTCGAAACGACGGGAAACTTGTGGGACCTTCTCAAGGCCAGGAGCTACTATTACCAGGCCGAAGATTGGGAAACGGCAGCCGATATCGTGGAAGATGCTTATGATTATCTCGTCAGGTGGGGCCATATCGAATTGGCCATGAACCTGTTGGATCAGTCTGCCAAGACCACTTCGAGCACGACAAAAGCCGTGGCTTTGGGTAACCTTGCAACCGTATATCATGGTCTGGGCGACTGGAAGACGGCTCTAAAGCTGCATACCGAAGTGAAAGAGATCTTCGAGCAGGAAGGCCAGAGAGGAAATGTCGCCGTCGCCTTGCACCAGCTGGGAATAGTTCACCAGGACCAGGGCAACTACAAAGAAGCGGTCGAACTTTACCAGCAGAGCCTGAATATCAATGAAGAGCTGGGCGATAAAAAAGGCATCGCAACAACATTGCACCAGCTGGGAATGGTTCACCAGGACCAGGGCAACTACAAAGAAGCGGTCGAACTCTACCAGCAGAGCCTGAATATCAAAGAAGAGCTGGGCGATAAAAAAGGCATCGCAGAAACGCTTGGTCAATTGGGACGAGTGCACGAAGAGAAGGACGAAGATTATACTTCTGCTCTTGAGAAGTATCTGCTTGCTCTATCGATCTTCAAAGAACTGAACGACCCTCGAAGAGATCTAGCCGAATCTTTGATTTCCAGGCTTAGGGAGAAGATGGGCGAAGAGGCCTTCGAAAAGGTGCTCGAAGATGTTAGGAGGAAACATGACGCTTGAGCTGGCAAAATGCTCTCACTGTGGCTACAAATTCAGAATCGATGTTGAAGAAGTGAGCGAGGACGGAGAGACGATAGTGGTGCGCGATTTCTTCGATCGTTGGAAGCCAAAGCCCAGCAGTCTCAGGTCCATCGACCTGAAGTGTCCCCTCTGCGAGAAGTGGTTTGAATGGAAGCTGCGATCATGAGCGAGGAAGAGGTGCCTCCAGTCGTCTCAATGGAACCAAACCCCTTCTGGCGGGAGAACGCCCAGAAGCTGGTGGGCGAGTCCATCTCCAACTTGGAGAGCGTGGCCAAGCAGCTCATCGCCGTAAACAGCCTGCTGGAAGGCATATACTTCCACGCCATAACCTTCTCCGACCTGAAACCCCAGATGAGCGAGTCCGTTGCCGTCCTTTACCTTGCGCCCATCGCCCTCTGGCTCCTCAGCCTGGTCTTTGCGGTTCTGACCCTCTTTCCCAAAAGCTACGGGATCAACATCAACTCCAGCAGCGACTCCAAGAAGAAGTACGATGAGATCGTCTCCAAAAAACACTGGCGTCTCAAGGCGTCCGGGTTCTTCCTCATCCTCAGCTTCGTGGCGCTGATGATCGCAGTGGCCCATTACCTGCTCAAGGTGCCAGCTTCAACCCTGAGTTAAAGTCGCCGAAAAGGCGGGTGCGAGTGGTGAGAAGCGGCGCTCGCGCCCCCTGACCAATCTCGTCGATCGAGAGCCGAGCGCCTCATTTTCCTGAGATTATTTCTCCACCACCTTCCCCATCTTCTCCCGCCAGGCGCTGACCTCCTTTGCGGTCACAGCATCGATGCTTCCGCCCTGGATATCGCCCCCAGCGCCGTCCACCACCTCGGTCGTCGCCTCCCAGTCGTAAACCCCCGGCCCACTCGCTTGGAAATGTCGCCTTGCGCCTTTGTACCCGTGCCGCTTCATACCCTCGATCCACTTGGGATTGAAAAGCCTGGTCCGAATGACTCGTGTGCCCTCCTCTAGCAAAGGTCCTCACCGGAAGGTCTCGGAAGTGGTTCTTTTCGTGGTGTATGCGAGCGGTCTATTATGGGCGCGACAAGGAGGAGAGAAGCCGCAAAAAGCGCCGTGTTCTCGATGTTGACGGACTCGTATCAGAAAATGGACAAGGTCGGGATGGTCGCTTTTGGAGAGAACGACACAGACTTGCTATTCGAGATCAATACCTGAAGATCTAAGGAAAATTTCCAAACCACAAACTCAAAAAAATAAGAGGGGGCCATAGAACTCTTCTCGTTATTCTATTGCCCTATTTTTCCATCAAACTTCGAAGTACTTGGATGCAGACTCTAGAGCTTTTGCGATCAACTCTGCTCCGATCTCGATATCGTTGAGGCTTAAGACTTCAACAGGCGAATGGATGTACCTTGTGGCAACGCTGACAGCACCTGTGTGAATTCCCTCTCTTGTGAGATAAATAGCCGTGGCGTCGGTGGTGCCGCCTCCGGATACTTCCAACTGAATCTCGAGCTCGTGCTCTTTTGCAGTCTCTGTCAGCCAGTCCACCACTTTGGTGGTGGCGATAAGCCCTCTTCCTGAAGCATCGGCGATGATGACAACGGGCCCTTTGCCCATTTCTACAGGCGCATCTTTCTTTTCGATTCCGGGATGATCTCCTGGAATGGTGACGTCAGTGGCGATCGCCGCATCGGGGTTGAGGCCAAAGGCGCTGATTCTCGCTCCCTTCAGGCCCACCTCTTCTTGGACCGTGCCCACTGCATAGATCTCAGATTCGGTCTTCGCCCTCTTTATCGCCTCGATCATCATCACTAGGCCAGCCCTGTTGTCGAAGGCCTTTCCAGTGACTCTGTCCCCTGTCATTTTGGCAAAGGTCCGATCTATGCTCATGGGCGTTCCGGGTTTGATTCCAAGGGCCTCTGCTTCGTCTTTGTCTTTGCAGCCGACGTCCACGAACATGTCGTCGATCTTGATCGGCTTTTTTCTATCTTCGTCTTTCATCACGTGAGGTGGCTTTGAGCCGATCACGCCCACCACAGACCCAGAATCTGTGTGAAGGATTACTCTTTGGTTTAGAAGGGTCTGATCAAACCAACCACCAACGGCGATGAACCTTATGAAACCTTTCTCGTCAACGTATTTGGTCATAAGTCCTATCTCGTCCATGTGGGCTGCGATCATTACCGAGGGCTTTTTGCCTTTCTTGGTAGCGATCAGGTTGCCCAGGTTGTCGACCCTAACTTCGTCCACGTAAGGTTCTATTTCCTCGCAGACGATATCTCGCACAGAGCCTTCACGCCCGGATATACCGTGGGCGTTGCTTAACCGTTCCAGAAGTCTTTGAATCTCGCTCATTTGGAATCATCTCTCTTCATGACTGAACTTCAGTTAATTTCATTCAATTTTAATAAATATATGCGACCGTCAAGATCGTCGCATCATGCCATCCTGACCTTTGCCCCACTGTTTCTGGCCTTGGTGATCAGGACCTCGCCGCCGACATCTTTCATGATTTCATGTGCCATAGATTCGATATCTCTTGTTTGGGTGTCGGCAATGGCGTAGACCGCTGGGCCAAAGGAGCTAAGACCTGCGCCTGCTGCGCCCGCATCTTTCAGCCCGGTCATGAGATCGCGTATCAGAGGGTGCTGAAGCTTGACTTCCACATTCTTAAAGCCCAGCTCTTGAACCCTGTTCACAGCCTTTCCAAAGCTGTCTAAATCCTCTTCCATGATTGAGGGCATCATCCTCGCCATGATCTGGTGACAAAGTTCGTGAACCTCGTTTACGGGGATGGGACAATATTTCCCAAATATGTCCAGCTCCCTCTTGCCGTAAGCACCCTTGTCGATGTTTGGCGTTGCCAAGATCACCTTCCAAGATTCCGGGAATGGGTGTTGCATTATAACTGGCGGTGGCGCAACGCCACTTGAGGCCGAAGACGGCCGAAAGTCGATCTTGTCTTTGCCAGGCCCAAAGGTGTGGCCACCATCCACGATAAAACCTCCTTTTTCGAAGGCCGCAACCCCGACCCCGCTGGTACCACCACGGGAAACGGCGATCGCGATATCGCGAACCGTGGCAGGCATATCATAAAGTTCGCAGAGGGCTTTTCCCACGGCCACCGCCAGCTGGGTTCCGCCACCAAGGCCCACATGAAGCTTGTAACAACTCCTGATTGCGATCCTGGCCCCGCAAAGATTGAACTGATCCATCACCATTCTCGCTGCAAGCTCTGCCCGGTCGGCGTTCTCGCCCTTAACCTCAAGGTCTTCGCTTCTTTCGGCCTCTATCATGATGTTGGGCCCGTCCAAGGTCAACCCAACGCCGCCGTCAACTCGACCACACTTGCCAGATAGATCTGTCAGAGTCATGTGTATCCTGGAAGGGGTTTCCACTATCACACGATGCCGATCCTGAAAGTTGTTGTAAGGAAAGGTCTCGGTGATGGCCATCAGAGGATGACCTCCCCTAATTATCTTGTAGTTTCTTGAGAGCATCGGCTCTTTGGAAAAGACGTTGAACATCTCGTGTAAGGTCCCTGACTCTTTCAAAACTTGAGCGGAGGTTATGTCGCGCCGGGATTCGATGCGGTGCTTTTTCAATATGAGCCCTATAGGGATGTCTGCACACGTCAGGTCTTCTTTGAACCTGGGCTCGAGCCTTTTTATGGGCGTGTAAGAGATGGCATGTATCAAAGTTTCTTTGGTGACCGAGTTTTTGAGCTTGACCTCTCTGTAATTGACATCGTCACCTTCCTCGATATCGAGCTTGCAAGCCACAGATCCGTCTGCAGAGACGATTTTCTGGGCTAGCGTCTCAATCTCTACCGGACTTCCGGTGATGACCTCAAGAAGGCAGGTTACAGAGCCGTCAGTTCCAAGGAGAATCTTCTGGGCCGGGCTGAGCCGTCCCACCTCCTTTTCGATCTCGGGAATCGCTTTTTCAATCCTGAACGCCGACGATCGAGACATACGGAAAAGATTGGCGGGTTGGCATAAAGTTTTTCCCCTCTGCCAAACTTAAGCTTCTTCTCCATTGGGCCGAGCGGAGGATGCACGAAATGAAAACTTCTAGAATTTCAGGGATGTACAAGATCTCACCAGAAGATCGACTCAAAGCAGTGGCAGAAAACGCCGATCTGAACGAAGAAGAAGTGGCTGCCATCGGCAAGATGGGGCTTGGCCTAAACCAGGCCGACAAGATGGTGGAAAACGTGATCGGGCTCTACCAAGTCCCCCTTGGAGTGGCCACCAACTTCGTCATAGACGGAAAAGATGTTCTGATACCGATGGCTACTGAGGAGCCGTCAGTGATCGCGGCTGCCAGCAACGGAGCCAGGATGGCCCGCGGAAGTGGCGGTTTTGCAACATCCTGCACCGAGCCTGTGATGAGGGCTTTGATCCAAGTCACTGGACTTGCTGACCCCAACGGCACCAGGATGACTATCCTTGAACATGCTCAGGAGATCACGGATCTAGCCAACGAGCAAGATCCCATGTTGGTCAAGTTCGGCGGTGGCGTCGTGGGGATCGAGGCAGAGTTGGTCGAAACCAGGAAAGGTCCGATGGTGGTGGTCCATCTTCTCGTAGACTGCAGAGACGCCATGGGCGCGAATGCCATAAACACCATGGCTGAAGCGGTGGCCCCCTTGATCGAGCAGATCACGGGAGGAAAAGTGTATCTTCGGATCATCTCAAATCTCGCCGACAAGAGAGTGGCCAGAGCAAGGGCCGTATTCAAGGCTGAAGATATAGGCGGCCCCGAAGTGGTGGATGCCATCGTTCTTACCAGCGCTCTTGCCGAGGCAGATCCTTACAGGGCCGCGACTCACAACAAAGGCATAATGAACGGAGTAACTGCCGTGACCATGGCTTCTGGGAACGATACAAGAGCCATCGAATCTGGTGCTCATTCCTATGCCGCAAGGAACGGCAAATATCGGTCACTTTCGCAGTATGAAAAGAATGCAAACGGAGACTTGGTGGGGACCATCGAGATTCCGGTTGCTGTGGGCACTGTGGGCGGGGCGACCAGGGTCCATCCGGTGGCCCGAGCCAACATGAAGATTCTCGGCGTAAAATCCGCCAGCGACCTTGGCCGAATCTTGGCTGTGGTGGGTCTCTCTCAGAACTTTGCTGCGCTAAGAGCCCTTGCCACCGAGGGAATCCAAAGGGGACATATGTCTCTTCACGCCAAGAACGTGGCAGCCGAGGCTGGCGCGACCGGCGATCAGATCGAGATCATTGCCAACAAGATGGCCTCTGAAAAGAAGATCAACGCAGAACGAGCAAGGGAACTCTTGCAAGAGATAAAATGAGCCAGATCGTCGGGGTTTTGGGGCCAGAAGGCACATTTTCTGAAGTGGCTGCAAGGACGCGCTACCCAGAGGCGAGCATACGCTATTTTGGCGATTTCGAAGAGGTCCTCATGGCGGTAGAAAAAGGCGACGTGGACACAGGGGTAGTTCCCCTCGAAAACAGCCTTGAAGGGTCGGTAGGCCTGACTTTAGACTCCCTCCTCAACCTCGATGTTAAGATCACGGGCGAGCTGAACTTGAGGGTGAGGCACTGTCTCATTGGCAGGGGGGCGCAAGACAAAGTTAAAGTGGTCTTGTCTCACCCTCAAGCTTTGGCCCAATGCAGGAGATATATCAAGGAGCATTATCCCAAGGCTGAGATCAGGACCACCGGTTCCACCACTCATGCCGTCAGGCTCGCCCAGGAGTTTCCTGAGATGGTCGCCATTGCCGATGCTGAGGCTGCGGATCGGTACGGTCTTGAGCTGATCGATCGTGACATCCAGGACTCGGACAAGAATGTCACCAGGTTCGTGATTGCGGGGCGAGATATTCAGCCACCTACTGGTGATGACAAGACTTCTCTTGCGATATATCTCGAGCGGGCAGAGCCAGGAGCTCTTTGGGAAATTCTGGGCGAGTTTGCTCTAAGGAGGATAAATCTCACCAAGATCGAGTCGAGGCCAAGCCGGAAAGGTCTTGGAGACTACTACTTTTTCATTGACCTTGAAGGGCACGTCACAGACCAGAAAGTGGCAGAAGCCTTTTCCCAGATAGAGAAGAGGGCGGTAATGACCAAGGTGCTTGGGTCTTATCCGAGGGTGCGGCCCGGTCAAGAATGATTCTTTGTATTCTGGAAACGAGATCTTACGGCGAATTTGGGGTTATGTACGCGGGATAGTTGAGAGTTGGTAACATCAAGCACAACGGATCTAAACGCGCTTTAGAATTAGTGATATGAAATTTTTCAGTTTGATTAATATGGATCACAAAAAAATCCGAAGTTCTCTCAAGAGAACTGGAAAATCCTTTGCCCAGACGATGCCCATCCTCTTTGGCGTCTTGCTCTTGGTATCAATGGTGTTGGTCTTGGTTCCGACCTCTTTTTATGGGAAGGTCTTCACCGGAAATGAGGTGCTGGACCCGCTAATCGGAGCTGCTCTTGGAAGCATTGCCGCAGGAAACCCAATAACCAGCTACATAATCGGTGGTGAGCTAATAGAAGAGGGCGTAAGCCTCCTTGCTGTGGTCGCCTTCATCGTGGCCTGGGCGAGCGTGGGCTTGATACACATTCCTGCAGAAGGGTTGATACTTGGCCGAAGGTTCGCCTTGGTGAGAAACGGGGTGTGTTTTCTCTCTGCGATCGCAATTGCCATTATAGTCTCCTTGGTCGTGGAGCTGGTCTAAATGCGCCCAACGTCAGGGAGTGTGAAATTCCTTGCAGTTGTCGTGGCCCTTTACATATTGCTCGCACTGTATGACTTCGTTCTTTTCCAAAACGTCCTTTACAAGTTCACTGAACTTTTCTTCAAGGTAGCGCCGATCTTAGTCTTGGTCTTCGTCGTAATGTCTTTGTTGAACCTGTACCTTCAGCCGGGAACGGTAAAGAAGATGCTTGGCACCAGAGCCGGGCCGAAGGGTTGGGCAGTTGCCATGATAGGTGGCGTTCTGTCTGCAGGTCCGATCTACATGTGGTATCCTCTTTTGGAAGATCTCAAGGAGAAGGGGATGAAAGACTCTTTAGCTGCCGCCTTTCTCTGTGCCCGCGCCATCAAGATACCGCTCCTTCCCATGATGATCTACTACTTCGGTTGGACCTTCACGGCGACGCTATGCATCTCTATTTTGATCTTTTCGGTTATTGGTGGAATCATAGTGGAGCAGCTAGTCAAAAGCGAATGATATCTGCTCGGATTTGGATCTTTGCATCCTTTTTTTAAATTCAATAATTCATCGAAATAAATCAATAGTCATTGGATACTTCACCTACGCATATCAATTTTGAAGATTGTGCTAGAAAGGTTGGACGACTTCTTTATAGACGAGGGTGATCACATCGGTTCCTTGTCGGACAACCCGGTTGAAGCAACTCCTGCCAGATTGAGTTGAACAATGACTTTAAGTGCAAAGAATTCCTTCGTAGCACCCAACTCGAGGGCGGGATGCTGGCCTCAAACGCCAACCTGTGTGGCGAGACGGTCGGAGCACGAAACAAATCCGTGCTCTGTAAAGCTGGTGGATGGTGTTTTGAGTCAATAGTGCCAGGATGTTGGAATTTGGGCCTATAAGCTGAAAATTGCATAGGAGGTCCTTTTTGCCCATTCGCCAATTGAGACCAAAATAATGGGAATGTTGCACAAACTCGATAAACGCGCATACTCGGTACACCGTCAAATTTTACTACTCAGAGCAAATGTGGGATGTGATGAAGTTGAAAAAAGTGAAATTGGCAATTGCTGGCCTTGGCAACTGCGCGAGCTCTCTCATCCAGGGAATTGAATATTATAAAAATCAAGATGTTGAAAACTGCATCGGCTTGATGCATTATGATATTGGCGGTTATAGTCCAGGAGACGTTGAGGTTGTAGCCGCCTTCGATATCGACGCACGAAAGGTGGGACGGGACGTTAGCGAGGCCATCTTTGCTCCGCCAAACTGCACTACCGTATTCCAGCCCGAAATTCATTACATGGGGGTCGAAGTAAAGAAAGGACCTGTTCTGGACGGCGTTGCCAACCATATGTCAAACTACGACGATAACAAAACCTTCGTGGTCTCGGAAGAAGAGCCATGCGATGTCGTAAAGGTGCTAGAAGAGTGCGGTGCTGAAGTTTTCATAAATTACATGCCCGTGGGTTCTGAAGATGCCGCCAAGTTCTACGCTCAAGCCGCTATCGACGCAGGCGTGGGTTACGTTAACTGCATGCCGGTGTTCATAGCTTCAGATCCCGAGTGGGCTGTCAAGTTCGAGGATGCAGGTCTTCCGATAGTGGGAGATGACGTCAAGTCCCAGATAGGTGCCACCATCGTTCACAGGACCTTGGCAAAGCTCTTTAACGATCGCGGGGTCGAAATCGATCGGACATATCAGCTCAACACCGGCGGAAATACCGATTTTCTGAACATGCTCAGCCAGAATCGTCTCAAGACCAAGAGGATCTCCAAGACCGAGGCGGTCCAGTCTGCTCTTGAAAGGCCCCTTGAGGCCGACAACATCCACATAGGCCCATCAGATTACGTGCCATGGCAAAAGGACAATAAGATCTGCTTTTTGAGGATGGAAGGACGAATATTCGGGGACGTTCCCATCAACCTGGAGCTTAGACTTTCTGTGGAGGATTCTCCCAACAGCGCAGGTTGCACCATCGATGCCATCAGGATTTGCAAGCTCGGCCTTGAAAGGAAGATCGCAGGGCCTCTGACCGAGATTTCGGCCTATACCATGAAGCATCCCCCAATCCAGTATCCTGACTACGTGGCCAAGCAGATGGTGGAGAACTTCATAAAAGGCGAGATTTACGACGTGACCGTCGCCGAGGTCTCCCTGGAACCCGAAATTGCAACAGCCGCAGAAAACAAAGAATGAGGCATCATTTTAGACGTCGTGGGTGGGATCGCACACCTCCACATTCCACGTTTTCGGTGGGGTGGACTTAGGGCCCGTAGCGAAATAACTTGCGCATATACGTGTACACCCATTACACAAAACCGACATGAAGCGGATTCAGTATAATAATTATGAATCATTCATATGACAAGGTTATTTCTTCGCGGGCCCTTAGTGGTGCCAGAAGGCGGTTTCGCATGAAAATGGCATCGCATCATGTCGATTTTCCTCCTTTGCGTGTGATCCCTTGGCTCATGAGCGTTTCGGATGCGGTTGATTCGCTATAATTTAAGAGATCTGTTTGAGATCAACGCTTGACAGAGGTTATTTTCTCGGTGTGGGGGCGTTCAACATATGACAGTTCCATCAATGTTCGTTGGGACTTTTCTATCCAGCAGGTAGAGTATCGTGGGGAATACGTCCACGGTTCTGCAGATCTTGGACTTAAGGGGCGCGTTGGTGCAGATGGGAACTTCCATATGCGACCTTAGAAGAGATCCGTGGGAACTTTTGTGTTCGGGCCACTCGTGTTTCTTTCTCAGGTCAAACCCCTCCTTTGCAAAGACCACAACGTCGCCGGTGCGATCAGAGCTGAAGAGTTGTCTTAGCTGGACGATCGAATCTGGGTAGTTGGTGCCTTTGGTCAGATCCAGTGACCTTCTCTGGCTGATTTTGGCGCCCTCGTTGCAAAATTCCAGAGGATTGGCACCTTCGATTTTCAGTCTCACTTCGCCACCTTCATTACCCTCACCGTATTCGAGTGTAGCCTTTCCGAATCGATTTTCCACGCGTAAGGCAAACCTGCAACCTTTCGCCGCAACCCTGTATGCCACGAAGTCGATGCCTTCTTGAGAGAGGATTTTGTCAATGAACCGTTGGTTCTTTTCGATTGCGGAAAACTCATCATAAAATGCGGGCCTTTTTCTCACCGGATCTAAAAAGTATACGAAGGCCATCGAGTTTCCACTCTCCATAATAGCGATGTTGTAGTTTCGTCTCAATATTTTGGGATAATATATGGGCGAATGTCCCACTTCTTTTGCGATCTCTACCAGTGGGATGTGGGTGTGAGTCTTCGAGAGGCCATGGTCGCTCACTATGAATACCAAGGTCTCGTCTAGATACCCTTCACCGAAAAGTTCACCGACAACGTCATCGAGCATTTTGTACTGCTTTAAGACCGTTCCGTATTCGGGATAGTAAAGGTGAGTGATCTCATCGATGGCTGGAAATACGGCGAATACGAAATCGTAACCTTGTGAGAGATACTTTTTGACGGATCGTGCTGCAACATCGTCTACGATCCCCCATCGGTCTGTGCAGTGGGCAAACATGTAATACAGAGACTTTTGGAGCCGGTTACTATCCACCTTGGAGCAGCCTCTGTCAAGGGCGCTGAAAACGTTTGCAGACTTGGAAAAATGACCGTATATAGGCATGTAGCTTTTCTTGATGTCTGAAGACATGGAAAAGCTGCTGGGGCCAACGTAGGACCTCAGGCCAGAGCTTGTGATCACGCCCTTTTTTGTAGCACCCTTCTCAAACCATCTTATTCCAGGGACGTTTGCAGTTCCAGGATATATCCCATAGACGAAAGGTATGTGAGCTGGGCCAGTGGTGGTAGAAAGGCTGGAATAGCCCTTGAGAAAAGATCCATGGGATACCAAGTGGCGCTCTATGTTGGGAAGGTCGCCATGGTTCAGCAAATTTTTGAATACATCGTACTTTGCGCCATCGAAGAGAAGCACTACCGCCTTGCTGTACACTCTGATCTATCTCCGCTCATTTTTATCGGATATTCGATATAGGATATGCAGTTATGAGGAGGTGCGGCCCATAACCCGACTCGGTTGAGAGAAAATCAGCTCTGTAGTTCAGATCGTCGTTGACTGCGACCAAGATGAAGGATATGTCCTCTGAAGTTTTGTTTTTCAGGTGCTTGGACACCTCAAAGGCGAAGATATCGTCGTCGTTATCGAAACGGACGGAAGTCTTGGCATAATCTAGATCGCCAGTATCAAGAGCATCGATCAATGGCGCAAGGGCAAAGCTCAATGTGGCAAAGTCCGATTTATCAGTCCAGTTGGACTCGGTCGGAAATAGCGCGATGGTTCCAGGACCTTCACCTGCACCCGTCTGGACGGAATCTGCCTTCAGGACCAGTATCCCAATGGCATCGTCGGTGACGTCGATGCCTGATAGGTCGAACTTGATCAGGGGCGTTACAGGCCAGGTCTTGTTGAGGGGGTCCATCTCGCACCTCAATATGTCTGTGTTGTAGATTTTACCCTCCACGAAGTTCAGGTACACATCTTCGATCGCAGACAAGGCGATAGTCTCTACAGTCTTAGCCACCCCTCTCATCTCAGTTGCTTCTATCATCGTTGTCATCTCTGCTGGCCCCGCCATCTCAGCTGTTTCTGATGTATCTGTCATCTCTGCTGCTCCTGCCATCTCAACCGTTTCCGCACAGCTCAGGCAAATGAATGTCAACAAGGCCAGTAAGATCAGCTCAAACCTCATATATCGTGTCACCCCCAAAAGTATCGTGATCTTTTACGTTCCCTCTCCTTTAGTGATTTCGGCCAGTTCGTTGGAATGCCCTGCTGAAGGATAGTCGAGAACCGATTCGGTGAGTCTAATTGGTTCTCAACTATAAATTTTAGGACTTACGCAGTTGGTGCAATCATAATATTATGACTCAACTTTTTTATAC
>CAYWZG010000048.1:0-17031 GCA_964462795.1 uncultured Methanotrichaceae archaeon | reverse complement strand
CGAGAGCTATGACTGACACGATCTGTTAAAAAGTTTAGCCATCTGAAAACGGTATGTGTTTAGCCCCCCTCCACAATTCTTCCTGAACGGTCTAAAACCAGTCAAACTGGCGTCGCCACAAATAGCATCATTCTTAAGCCCGTCATATGTTTTCCCTATTCCACGCCACTTAGATTATTCGTGGCCCGATTCAAACTGTTAAGTCGGTTATTTGACCATCCTAACCGCACAGCAAGCTAGCGGGGTATCCACTTTAAAATTGAAGCGACCACCTCGTCGATCTCCTCGATCTTCCGTCCCTCAGACCTGAGCCAGGCAAAGAGGGCGCCGAAAACCTGGCAGGCCTCGTCTATCCAGGGATGGAACCAAAAGGACTAGCGGGGACCATCTTTACGACCTCCAGATCTTTTCGGGGCTCGGCAGAAAGGCAGGCACCCCGATAGAGCCCCAGGGCCAATATCAGCGTCGTGCAGAGGTGGGCGCGCCTTTTCTTCGAAGCTCTGAAGAGCATCTTCGAGGTCCTCCTTTCGGCGCTTCATCGGATCTTGGCCGGAAACGAAGGAACGCTCGGGCACCGCGCCTCGTCTACCGGCACGAGATCCTGGAGTAAGGGAAACCCAGGGCCGTGATCACAACGCCGATAGACGCGACCCTATGTGGCCTCACCCTGCCAAAGAGCGTTCCCGTCTACAGGATCCGCTCATTCTGGCTGAATAGTGTGACTGAGCAGAAAGAACTAGACGGAGCGATCGCCGTTGTAGTTCGCTTGTCTATTCTCTCCATCGTCCACCTGTTCTGGCTCAAGTTCCTGTTCCGAGTGATTTTCGTAATAGAGGTAGTGGCCACACCGTTTACAGTAAGATGCATCGATATCGTGTTCGTCCAAACCACATTGAGGACATGTGACGCGAATCTTCTTGGATATCAGTATCCACTCTTTCACGATCTGGCTGGCCTGCCAGGGTATCAGAATGATTCCAGTTAGGATAGCAAGGACGGTGACCCATCTACCTGCTCCAGATGCGGGAATTATGTCGCCAAATCCCACCGTCGTCAAAGCGACAACGATGAAGTAAAAAGCATCGCCGAAGTTTTGGACCTGATTGTTGATGGAACTTTCCACGCTATAGAAAAGTCCCGAGAAGACGAAGAGAATTATCAACATCGTCATCACCAACCTTGCCACTTTGAGAAGTTCCAGAGTTACGCTTCCAAAAAAGAAGTGTGGATCAGTCAAAAACCTGAGAAACCGGAATATCCTGAACACCTTGAAGACCCTGATGGTCTTGACAAACTTTATGTCGAGGCTGAGCCCAAATAGAGGCAAGACGAACTGGAAGATGGTGGGCAGTATAGCGATCAGGTCGATTATGCTGTACACGTCCACAATCTGTCTCATCCGGTCAGGCGCGCCGTAGAGCCTCACTAGATACTCAATTATGAAAAAGACGACTGCCAGGATCTCAATCCTCCAAAGAAAGGTTCCAATCTCCGAAGATGCCGAATATGTGTCTATGACGAAGATGGCGCAGACCAAGAGGTTCATGAAGATGATAGTTATGTCGATAATCTTGCCAAGTCGGGTCTGGTAATCGATGAGATAGAACTGGACGAGCTCTCTTGACGTTGTGGGATGATCGAATATCTTATCGGCCGTCATCTTGAATTGCAAGATCACTTTCTTTGGATAAACAACCTTCGACTGATAGAACTTTTATATAAACTATATTTTTATATTTATTGAGGGCAACGTGCATATATAGAGCAAGCAACCAGGCAAAATCAGATGACTCAGAAGGCGGAACTGAAGCGAGAACTTGGGCTCTTCGAAGTTACCCTCTCGGGCGTTGGGATTATTCTTGGGGCCGGGATATACGCCCTCATAGGAGTGGCTGCAGGAAAAGCTGGAAATGCTCTCTGGCTCTCTTTTGCGATGGCGGCTTTGATTGCAGCGTTCACGGGCCTGAGCTATGCAGAACTCTCATCCATGTTTCCAAGGGCCAGCGCTGAGTACGAGTACACATCTCGCGCCTTTAACCAGAAGCTCGCCTTCGTGATCGGGTGGCTCGTCATATTCAGCGGAATCATAGGAGCTGCCACCGTTGCTCTTGGGTTTGGAGGCTACTTTTACGCTCTCACAGAGGTTCCTGTCAAGCTTTCGGCCGTCCTTTTGATACTGGCACTGTCTCTTGTTTTGTTCCGGGGCGTAAAGCTCTCCGCCTGGTTTGCCATCATCTTCACGCTGATCGAAGCTGGCGGCCTCATCATGGTGATTTTCATTGGGCTGCCACACCTTGGAAGCGTCGATTACTTCGAGATGCCACATGGTTTCAGTGGCGTATTTGAGGCAGCCGCCTTGATATTCTTCGCCTACATGGGGTTTGAAGAGATTGTAAAGCTCTCTGAAGAGACAAAAAATCCAGAACGCACAGTGCCCAAGAGCTTGATACTGGCATTAGCTGGAACGATCGTCCTTTACATCCTGGTCGCCCTAAGCTCCGTCAGCGTGGTCGGGTGGGAGCGACTTTCTACCTCCAACGCGCCTTTTGCAGAGGTTGCATTCGAGTCTTTGGGAAATGATGCCTTCGTTGTGATATCGGTCATTGCACTTTTTGCCACCGCCAACACCGTCCTTTTAATGCTCCTTGCAGCGTCCAGGATGACTTACGGCATGGCCGAATCTTTCGGCCTTCCCAGCATTTTCTCTAAGGTCCACCCGGCCACTAGAACGCCCTGGGCTGCGATATTGGTCATCATGGCGATGTCGATCATATTCACGTTGTTAAGCGACATCGCGTTCGTTGCCAGCGCCACCAACTTCGTCCTCTTCTTGACCTTTGCCGTGATCAACGCAGCGCTGATCACCTTGAGGTACAAAGAACCCCAGATCACGAGGCCCTTCAAGGTTCCCATTAACCTGGGCAGAACGCCTATTCTGCCAGTTTTTGGGATAATCACCTCAATCTTCCTCGCTTTGCAACTGGATCGGGGGGCGATGGCGGTTGGATTAGTCGTGGTTTTTGCAGGGGCCGTCATTTCCCTCGTGTGCTGTAAAGGAAATGGTCCTTGATTGTGTCTTGTGTTGCCGAAGCCAAAAGAGCTATTCACGATGTGCCAACCAGTCGTCCCAAGTGTAGAGCCTGGCATCATATCCCACTTCTGCTTGCTGCAGGGTGCACTTTTTGACTGTTGTCGCTGCCAACCAATTCAAGATCGTCGATGGCCCACTTCTAGTTGGCGTAGGTCTCTTTCGACGAACTTATCACCATCTCTTCGCATCTCGCAAGCGATTTTCCCGTCCACCAGCCTCAAGATCCGATCGGTCTTTTCTGCCATGTTCATGTCGTGAGTGACGAGGATGAAAGTCTGATTCATCTCCCTGTTGAGCGTTCTCAACAGATCGTAGATCATGTCCGAACTTTTCGTATCAAGGTTGCCGGTGGGTTCATCTCCTATCACTATCGAAGGATGGTTTGCAAGAGCCCTTGCCACCGCTACCCTTTGGTTCTGGCCGCCGCTGAGCTGAGTGGGCCTGTTGTTCAGCCGATCTCCCAATCCTACCTGTTCTAGAAGGCCGACTGCCCGCTCTTTAGCCTTGCCTCTTTTCATTCCGGCGATGAGAAGTGGCATCATCACGTTCTCGACAGCACTGAACTCTGGGAGGAGGTGGTGATACTGGAAGATGAAACCCAGCTCCTTGTTCCTGAGCCTGGCCCTTTCTTTTGGGCTGATATTGGTGATGTTCGTACCTTTTAGCCAAATTTCACCATTGGAAGGTGTGTCGAGAAGCCCTATCATGTTGAGCAGGGTGGACTTTCCACTGCCACTTGGCCCAACTATCGAGAGGACTTCTCCTTCCTTGATCGTGAGGTCTACATCGTCTAAGGCTACGAGCTCGACCCCGTCTCCGTAGACCTTTCTCAGCTTTTCAATCTCGATGATGTTTTTCACTTGCCAATCACCTCCGCATGAATCGATCTTGGATATCACGTTGGCTAATCTCATCAGATGGCGTATATCGGTGAATGGCGCCCCTCTTTTTCCCAAAACCATATGTTTTAATCGTCATGTAAGACCACGAAAATTTTTCCGTCGTTTATTCGGTGGATATCGCCTCGACCGGATCGAGATTAGAAGCCCTGTAAGCAGGATAGATCCCAGCCAGGAAGTTTACCGCAAGGGCGAAGATGGAAACGTAGATGAAAGTTTCAAGGTTCAAGATCACTGACATGCTGGAAGTGCCGTAAATCTCCTCTGGAACCTGGATCGACCCTATGAGCTTTGACGCTATGCACGCGAGACCTCCGCCAAGGAGGGCAGAAGGCGGTCCAAGTATCGCGCTCTCGAATATAAATATCTTCATGATCGAGCCCTGGCTTGAGCCCATTGCCATCATTATCCCAATCTCTTTTGTCCTGCGGCTTATTATCATTATCATGGTGTTGGCGATCCCAAACCCAGATATGATGAAAATCAAAAGATAGAATATATATGAGTAAACTGCTTGGGTGTCCAGCTGCTCTAAGATGTCGCTGTTCAGGTCTTGCCAGCTTTCTGCCTTGTAACTGGTCTTCATGTTTAGGTCGGCGGCGATTTCTGGAGCCGCATAAATATTAGTGAGCCGAACCCCAACTTCGGATACGACATCACCTTCACCCAAAATATCCTGGGCGGTCTCAAGAGGAAGATAGACCAAACTCTGATCCAGGCCAGTCCCAGTCTCGATTATCCCGATCGCTTTTACCTGTATCAAGACGCCCTGACGAACGAGCCGAAAATCGTCGCCACGCTTTAGCTCCAAATCCTCTGCAAGATCAGATCCAACCACTGCCGCATATTTTTTGAACCGAAGATCGTAATAGTCGCCCCAGATGACGTCATCTTGAACCCTCAAAAGCTTGTCTTCTTGGGTGGGGTCTGCCCCGATGAATAGGACGCCTTCGACGTTGTCTTTGTATTTGGCGGCGGCCGTCCCCACAAGCCTGGGCGAGGCCGCCTCGACCTCGGGATACTGGAAGACTATATTCGAAAGGGTCCTGTATAAGCGAATGTAATCCTCATCCTCTTTCGGGTCGATTGTGAGATGGGGATTGTTCTCGACGGAGTTATCGATAAGATTTTCCCTGAACCCATCGGTAAGGCCGATAAGGACTATGATTACAGCCACCGCCAAAGCCACAGAAAGCACCGTGAAAAGGACCATTCTCGGGTTTCCGAATATGTGTCTTTTGGCTACGGTCCATTCGAACATCTCTAACCCCTCAGAGCGACTACTGGATCCAGTTGCGATGCCTTATGTGCAGGATATACCCCTGCGATCATGCTCAAAGCCAAGGCCAGGAGCGAGAACAATATGAGGTCACTAGGATCGACCAGGAATTTGAGGATGAAAGGCTGAGGCGCCGTTGCAACGTCGATGGCGATCTCGAGACTGTGAAGGTAAGCCGAGACCGAATAGCCAAGGGCGCTTCCGAAGATGCCGCCCATTAGCCCGAGGATACCACTCTCGATGAGAAATATCGCTCTGATGTGGGCCGGACTTGTTCCCATGGCCATCAACATCCCTATCTCTTTGGTCTTTTCCAGGACCATCATATTCATGACGTTGGCAATCCCAAAGGCGGCGATGATTATAATCAGGATCATGATCAGGTTATTGGACAGAGTCTCGATTTCCACAGTTTCTTCAAACTCAGGAAAAAGGGTCCGCCAGCTTTCTGCTTCATATCCCAAAGCCGATATCTGAGCTGCCACCTCATCTGATTCATAAGGATCTTCTAAATGTATGTTGACATAGGTTATCACGTCGCCTTCGCCGAGAAATTCCCTTGCCGTATCCAAAGAGACGAAGGCAGATTCGTCCCACTCTTCTATTCCCGTGTTGAATATCCCCACCACTACGAGGTTTAGGGTCTTAGCATCGGGAAAACTCATCTCCACGTCTTCGCCCAGTTTCACGTCGAGATCGTTGGCCACCCGAGATCCCAGGACGATCCTTCTGCCATTCTGGATGTCGTTCAGGTTTCCAGCGATCATGTACTTTTCGCCAATCTTTGTAACTTTGTCCAGTTCTGAAGGGATGACACCGTCCAGGGATATATCTTCTACATTATCTTCGTAAGAGAGAATGGCGGTGGTGCTTAAGGAGGGCGAGACTGCGATCACGCCTGAAATGGCCCATATGTTCTCTATAAGCGTTTTGTAAAGGTAAATGTAATCTTCGCCCTCTTTTGGCGTCACCAAGATGTGGGGGGCAAGGTCGAAGAACATGCCAAAGAAAGTTTCTATATTGCCGTTTGTTACAGACCTTGTGAGGATGGTTATGGCAACTGCAAGCCCCACAGCACCCACGGCAAGAAGGGTCTGCCTCCTCCTGGTCCTGATATGTTTCGTCGCCACGGAAAGCTCGAACAAGGGGCACACCTCCTAAAGGTTATGAAAGGGTCTCATTGGTTCACCAGAATGGCTTTTTCCATCCTGGTTTAACCATTCCTGTTTCTGAAGACGAAGTACACGACAATGACAACGGCGATCAGTATTACAGCCCCTATGACTGTGGTAGATCGCGAACTTTCGTCCTCTTCTGGCGTTTCGACAACAACGACTTCGGGCCTTGGCTCGGCTTCGATGATGCTTTCGGCCAGATCAATTACGTCGCCGTCGTTTCCAAGAAGATATATTTTGAGCTGGTATATTCCTGGGTCCAGCGTCTCTTCCCAGGATATCTCGACGGTCTCGTCATCATTGGTGAGAAGTACAGGCGCAGTCTCCTCGATAGATGTTATGAACTCTCCGTCCTGATAAAGCTCGAACCTGAGAGAACCTCTAAAGGGAACCCTCGACTCGCCCATCACCGTTGCGCTCGCACCGGTTTCATCTTCGTAGGTGTCGGTGATCTCGGCATTGTCCTTGGCAACGAACGAGTTCATGAAAGCCCTCGTCTGGCCGTCTCTCTTTTCGACGATTTTGATCCTGCCAGTGTAATCCTGATTGTTTTCCAGGAGCTGTTTCCACTCTCGATTGACCTCGGCAGGCGTCCTTACGCTTCCGGATATGGGGACTGCGTCGTCCTTTGAGACGTAAAGGGTCTTTCCGTCCTGTATCAGCATATAATAGATGTCAACAACGGCGAGATCGCCCGAGTATATCAAGAGGTTCATGCCTTTCTGGTCTGCGTGAAAGTCCCTCACGTCAAACCTGATGTCGGACCTCCCGCCGTAGTAAAAGTCAAAACACCTTTGCGAGATGGTATCTTCACCCTTCTCAAGCCTGGCGCAGACCGCATAAGGACCTTCTTCGGTTTTGGGAACGTTCCACATGGTGATCCAAGTACCTGGGCCATCTAGGGCGAAGGTCTTGCTCTGGACTTGACGTCCCTCAAACGATAAATCGATCCCAAGAAGGCAACCTTTTGCATCGCCTTCGATTGTTACGTCGCAGGACTGAAGGTCAGAGTAGATGTCCATAATTTCTTGAGCGTGGGCTGGTGCGAAGATAGTGATCAACGCGATGACAAATAGAGATAGAAGTGATGTTTTCATGATAGATCTCCTTCAGATTCGATCCAAACGCCTCTTTTTGGCAGCCTTCATGAGCATGTAGGTCACGTTCTGACGTATAATTCAGATGACTGATCTAGTTACTTAACTAAATTATGCCTGACATGTAAGGCAGCTTTTAGGCAGTGTGCCGAATTTGCTGTAATTTGAGTTCTGGACTTTGCGTATATCAATAGCAATCGCGGTTATCAAGAATACTGCTAACTCCAAATTACAGCAAATTCAATACGCTGCCATTTATAGTCGAGAACCGATTAGTCTCACCTGATCGGTTCTCGACTATAACTGACTCTTGCCAGAATTTAGAGCTTCAACACTTCGGCTTCTTCTACCGAATAGTCTTCGTGAACGACCTTGCAGAGTTTTTTGACAAATAGCGTTGGGTTTTCGGCCTGGAATATGTTTCTGCCTATGGAAAGGCCGCAGCCACCAACGTTTATGGAATCAGAAACCATCTGGAGAACTTCGTGTTCGGTGTCCATCTTAGGGCCGCCAGCTATGACCACCGGAACGCTACAGCCCTGAACCACTTCTTTGAAAGTCTCAGGCGATCCCGTGTAGTTGGTCTTGACGATGTCTACACCAAGCTCGGCACCAATCCTGGCGGCGTGTTTCACGTACTCAACACTATGTTCTGATTTCACCTTTTTGCCCCTGGGATACATCATGGCAAGAAGCGGCATTCCCCAATAGTCACAGGTTCGGGCCACCCTTCCCAGGTCCTGGAGCATTTCGGGCTCGTCTTCGGCACCTACGTTGATATGAATGCTCACAGCATCAGCTCCAATTCTCATGGCATCTTCAACTTCTGTTACCAGTACCTTGTGGTTGGGATCTGGGGCCAATGATGAACTGGCCGAAAGGTGGATTATAAGGCCCACATCACGGCCGTATCCCCGATGGCCATGCATCGGCAGGCCCATATGGCCGAGAACTGCGTTGGCCCCCCCCTCGGCCACTTTATCCACCGCCCCCTGAAGATCTATCAGCCCATCGATTGGACCTACTGTAAGACCATGATCCATGGGGACGATAACCGTTTTGTTGGTCTTTCTGTTAAAGATACGTTCCATTCTGATGGATTTTCCTATGCTCCTCATGAAGAAATTCATGTAAAGGGTTGGGGTAAAAAGTTAATGGTCGAAAATGAACTTGTGAGATGTGGTGGGACGTTAAGGGCCCATGTGGACCTTTATTGCACTCGACTTTGGCACAATGGGTGGGTTTATGCTTCATTCTGGCTCGATGAAAGCCTATTTTGCAAAGACCGTTCTATTTATTTACTATCGTGCCCCTTTCTTTCGGGGGGTTATTTGTCGTGAAATGGTTTGAAGCCCTAATACTTGGAATGGTGACGTTTATGGTGTCGGCAGGTTCCTGTCTTGGTACTGATGACGACGAAGATCATGTGTCAACCCTGATGGTATCTGGCTTGGGAACGGCGAGTTCCGACCCTGATATCGTCACTGTAGTGCTCGGGGTCCAGACCCGAGACGAAAGCGCGGCCAAGGCAGTGGCAGATAACGCAGAGTTGATGACCGGAACGATCGCAGCGCTCAAAGGAGCTGGTGTAAAAGAAGAGGACATCAAAACCTCTGGCTTTAGCATCTATCCGACGAGAGACTGGATCGACGGGAAAAGGTCTGAAGATGTGATCTTCGAAGTGAGCAACCAGGTCACTTTCACAATGGACCTTTGTGATGAGACCGACATTGGCGAGGTACTGGACGCAGCGGTGGGTGCTGGAACCAACACAGTAAACGGCGTCAACTTCGGCCTGAAAGACTCATCCCCTGCGCAGCAGGAGGCACTCTCTAAAGCAGTGGCCGATGCAATGAGCAAGGCCGAGACGATCGCTGACGCGGCAGGAGTGAAACTGGGACAGATAATGAGCATATCTGAAAGCAGCTTTGCGCCAGTTCCAGTCAACACCCGATTGGCCTTTGCAGAGGCTGCGTCGAGCACTCCAATCGTTCCTGGTGAGGTTGAAGTGACGGCCAGCGTCTCCATGACCTACGAGATCGAGTAGATCTGCCCGCGCGGATCTGCCCATTTTTATTCAAAATTATATTTATATTTAATCGAGTGCCTGTGGACTGCTGCTATTGAGAAGGTCAAACAACCGACTTGACTGTTTGAATCATGCCAATGATAATCTAAGGGTCCGTGAAGAAATAACCTTGTCATATGGGTGGTTCGTAATTATTATACTGAATCTGCTTCATGTCGATTTCGTATAATGGCTGTACGCAATTATGTGCAAGTTGTTTCTCTACGGGCCCTAAATGGCATGGAATGGGAAAACATATGACTGGCTTAATAACGATGCATCGATCGCTTTAAAAATATCACATTTAGAATTTAAAGTGCAGAATGTAGGACCTCTCAAATTTATCCGAAATTACTATCCATTGGCAACCAGATTCTGTTTGGGAGATCAGATATGAAATGCGATGACACATCTCAATTTCCTGTGCGTACCACTTCACATGCAACAGAGCAGGCTTCACTGGTTATTTTGCAGGACCAACTTCCCTATGATTGGATAGTCAGGATTGATAGAATGGACTATGGTATAGATGGGAAAATCGAGATCGTAGGCAAGAACAGAATTGTAACGGGTAATATTGTCAAGTTTCAGATAAAGGGGCATAGAAAACTCCAGTCTAGGGCACAGAACGTAGTACAACAAGTTCGTGTCTCTTCTATCAATTACTGGCTAGAAATTCCCCTTCCGGTGATATTGTTTGTTGTCGATGTAGGACAAAGGGTTGTTTACTGGATTGACGTAAAGAATTACATTTGCGATAAGCTATCTCTTGCTAGACCTGACTGGCGCCAGCAGAAGACTACCCAAATAAAGATTCCAACGAGAAACCGGCTGCCTGAAAGTTTAGAAAAGGTTGCACAGCTTGCGTTATTACATAAAGAACAACTCAAAGCTTATCATGTTGCCCTTCTGGAATTGGAAAGAGCAGCAAAGCATGGGAATATTAAGTCTGGGGCAGATATCATCCTCAATGAATATGCACAGAACGTCATGGCACAGAAGACGGCAGAGGAAGAGATGGCTGTTGCAGATTTTGTCGGCTATCACATTTTCATTTTATTGTTCAATGGAGACGTAGACGCTTGGGAGACGCATTTGAGGGAGAACGGCAGTGCTGAGCAGCTTATTAACGATTATCCTTTTGTAATTTGGCTTAAGCAACAGTTGCAAGAAGATGGGGACTTGATCAATCGTATTAGAAATTTGGTCCAAGACACAACCGCGAAGAGTCACCACTTCGGATAACACGAGCTTTGCAGCTCGAACCCCTCGGCGAAATAATCAACATCCTTGGCCTCAAATAGTGTGTGAAAACTTCGATTCGTGATCCGGGGCCACATAAATAGTTTTGAAACGCGCATGATCCGAAGGCTCATGCCCGAAAGATGAAAATCGATATCTTTCGGCCTTATGGCCAGACCATTTTCATGAGAAACCAGCTCCAAGTATTTGAGGCCAAGGATGGCGATTCTTCCGCTGAGGTGTTTGACCGGTAAAAATCAGCATGTTTCGATATTTTGAGATAGATGCCCTGTTGAATGGGCCATATCTCATCTAAGCGCCGAAGTTTCGGCTCAGATCTCGCCTGATATCGCTCGTTTCAGGATCTTTTGGCTCTCTTCTGGCGCGTTTACTGTGTTGACCTGGAATATCCTGGTTCTCTTGAAGAGGAACTCGAAAAACCCGCTCCTCAAAGCCCGTTTGGAATCGTTCTTGACGAGAAGGTGAGGGGTGAAGTAGCCGTTTTCCTCCAGCACTTCGAGAGCCTCTGAAGGGTCCAGCTCTCTTAGAAGTTCCATATTTGGATCCCGGATCAGGATCTCGACAGTGTCGAGGGTTGTGAGCGGCAGAAACCGCCCTTGCCTGTGGGCTTCTGAGAATGCCGTATGTGCGAGTCGTCTTACCAGCCCCAGAGCCGCCTAGTATGCAGACCCCGCGCCCCATAAGGTCCAAACACGCACCGTGGACTGAGAGTATATGCCATGCTCATCTTCAAGAGCGTCCCCTGCAAGGCTTAAGGCAAGGGACTTAATCCATCCGTAGTAGTCAATGTTGAAGAGAAAGGCGGTCTTGGATTGGGGGTCGTAGAAAACGGCGTCATTTTAGTTATCCCAATTATAGTCGAGAATCGATTAGACGAGTCTAATCAGTTCCTGAAAGATTAGTGCCTAACGATAAGAATAGGACAAATCCCAAATTCTTACGAGTTAGAGATTTGTCCAAAAGGTATCGTTAAGCACTATACACAGAAATTAGTTCTTTGTCATCCCGAAAGGGCCAACGGATTTTTAATGGGCGTCGAGATGATGGGACGGGGCCGATTGTAGCCTTCATTTTCTCATTCCGATGCGATCATCACGTTGCTAGCTTTGATCACTACTTGTACCTCTTTTCCCTCTTTTAATCCCAAATCCTCTGACGATTTCTTGGTGATCACGGAGACGATTTCGTCTCCACCAGAAAGTTCGACCACAACCTCTGCGGAAACCATGCCCAAAGTCAAAGATTTGACTTTGCCTGAAAGAACGTTTCTTGCGCTGATCTTCATGAAGATACCACCTTACAAATTTAGAGCGTTCAAGCCATTTATCTTTTTTCGTAACTACTCAGGTACCCCTAACCGGTCGGATGGTACTGGTTCTAGTTGTTCAGGGTAATCTGACCATAGACCCGTACCAAAACAAAAAACGATATCTTCCGATCACAAATTAAAAAAATAGACTTAGTCGACGGCAGAAGAAACGTCTTGCGAATTACGGTTGCCGGTGTCGATCATGGTATCTGAGTAGTTACCTTTTTTCTTCAACCGGCTCACGCTTGGTTATAGCATCCCCATCGGCGAGCTCGGAGTCACCGGTGTGGCTTTTGCTTCTTGAAGCTCGTGTATAGAAACGCGAGATCGATCAGGAAGGTGGCGAAAAGTCTTGCGGCTCTATAACAGATCCATCAGCTCTTCCCTGGTTATGCCCGCCTGTTTCAGGATCTCGTTCAGGATGCCTTTTGGAAGATCCTTGCCATGGAATGGGATTATCACGGTTTTCTTGGTCAGGGGATGATAATAGACGTGGTGACTTCCCTTGATCCTGTCCAGCACAAAGCCGGAACGCTCCAACGCCTTGGCCAATTTCTCGGGAGGGATAGTGGGCAACTTAGGCATTGGCCTGGATCGTTAGGGTGTATTCCAGGGTCTCTTCTTCGGTGGGAACCTCTTCACCGCGGGCCACGAGAGATTCGACGTAGGCCTCGATCGCCTCCTTTGCCATCTCGATCGCCTCGTCTATCGTCTCCCCGAAAGTTGCGCATCCGGGAAGGGTGGGCACGATGGCACTATAGCATCCTTCCGGCTCTTTTTTGAGCAAGACTCGATAGCTCAAGGACTTCATCGAGATTAACATAGGCCGGTTTTAGTATATATCGGCTCTGGGATCAGCGGCGCGTATTTTCGGAAAGGCCCTGCACTGCTGGCCCTCTTGGTGGCGTTGAAGAATGTCATCCTTAGCACTTCACCTCGCTTTGGCCACTCTTATCGAGATGGAGATGAGGCCCTCCTTACTTCACATCAAAAGTGCCTCTTTAAATTCGTATCGAAAACGGTTATATTTGGTACATGCAGATAAGCTGCCTGATGAATCTGATAGAGTGGTTGAAACAAGAGGGCCATGTCCAAGGTTTCCTGCGAGACTTGATATTCGTGGCAGTGGTCGTGGGCGGCATATCTATCATCTCACAGCTTGCGCTAGGGATCTGGACGCCAATGGTCGCGGTGGAATCTGGCAGCATGGATCCCAACATGAAGATTGGCGACATCGTGGTAATCCAAGGAATTTCGAGGACGGATGTGGTGACCTGGAACGAAGGCGAAAAGATAGATGTCAAGACCTTCAACAATCCTGGTGATGTGATACTCTATCGGCCTTATGGAAAAGAGAAGCTTACCCTTTTCGATCAGGCAGCACACATCTTTCTGAGACGACCATATCCATCAGACAAGGCAACGCCAGTGATACATCGTGCCCTCAATTGGGTCGATGAGGGTGAGCCGATGTGGGATGGTGGACCACTAGCACCTTTTGCAGGATACATCACCAAGGGAGATAATAACAAAGAGATCGATCAGAACGCTGGCCAGCTCATAGGAGTTGTCAGGACTGAATACTTCAAAGAACAGCTTGCAAATGGCAACATCGTCGAGGTCGGAAACGGAACTTATCTCGACCACGAGACCGGCTACCCAATGATTACGATTGATGACGAAACTTACGTTATTTGGGGAATAAATTACAGGATGCCAGTTCGCGACGACTGGGTCATAGGAGTTGCGCGGTTTAGGATTCCCCTGATCGGTTACGTTAGGCTCTTGCCTAACATCATCGGAAACGAGATCAAAGAGCTTCTATCTTGAGATGGAAAAAATTCAGAATCACAAATGGTCGTGATGAGAAATTCTCAACCACTCAGAACAAGTTCAACCGCGAAGGCAGCAATCGGGGGCTTTTGAGGTTTGCGTTCTGAAAGCCCGATCACGTCAAATTGTGGCGGCAGGCCCTTTCAAAGAGCTGGACAAAGATCATGGGGTTTTTTGCAGACCACGGCAAAATGGTCCTGGTGATAGGGCCTCAGATCCATGACTTGTAATGGCTCGACCCCCTCAAGCTTCCCAAGCTCAGACCGACAGACCTCTTTGGGTGGCAACGTCACATCTACGCTTCTTGCTTTGATCATGAGGACCAGGGACCCGCCTGGTTTCAGGTACTGGACCGCGTTTCGGCTTGCGATATCTGCCTGGTTCCTCTGGGCCACGTCCTGATATATCACATCCACAGGTTCGAGAAAGGGGCCATACATTTCTGGTTGAGCGGCATCTTCCAGCAAGGGGATTATGTTTTTTCTGGACTCGCAAAGATTGAGGAGATCGCGCATAGATCGCGGCGAAAACTCGACTGCGTACACTACACCTTCGCGCGCCACGTCGCTGACGTGACTCACTGTGGTTCCGGTGGCAGCACCCAAGTATAACACCTTTGAATCGGGCCAACCAAAGAGAACCTGATGCCCGCCGCCAAGATAACTTTTCAGCACTAAAGCTGCAAGCTTGCTTCTGCGAGGGTCCCATAGACGATAGCCTTCGATGATCCGCTCACCATAGATGGGAGCTGGAACTTCGGGGCGCGTTGCCAACCTGACTTGTCCTTGCAGCTCGAGGACGTAAATCCCGGACACGATCTCTGACGCCTGCACGATTCTTGCCTCTTAATCACTCGTCTCTTTATTATTATCGCTTAATCCTTTGCCGCTCAATTGAGTTTTTGAGGGGCTTTGAAGGAACTTGTGGTTTCTTTGCGCCTTTTGCGTCTTTGAGCCCTTTAGAGTTCCGGTCCGATGGATGTGGTGGTCAGTTTCACGTGTTTTACGCCCTTGAGAGCCATCATCTTCTCTGCAGCTCGTCTAACGTCTTGCCCTTCTCCTCTAAGGGTCACTATCTCGAGGCAGTTGTCGTGATCGAGGTGAATGTGAAGGCTCGACTGAACCAAGTCTACAAAATCGTGCTGTATGTTAGTTAGGGCATCCACGAGGCCGCGCTGATGATGTGAGTAAACCATGGTGATTACGCCCACTCGGTCGCCTTTGACGTCGCTCATCCATTCATAATGTATTATGTAGTTCCTTATTGCGTCCCGGATACCTTCCGATCGGGAAGAGTAACCTCTCTGTCCGATTATTTCGTCGAACCTGTTTAACAACGATTCCGGAAGGGACACCCCAATTCTCATAAGTTCCTGTTCCATAAAGTCACCTTTAAGTGAGGCATTATAGTCTTATATAGTAATAAATCTGTTGGAAGGACGTCTGAAAAGATATAGTCGAGAACCAATTAGATGAAACTAATTAGTTCTCGACAGAATAGTGCTTAACGATATGATTAGGTCAAATCTCAAACTCTTGTGAATTTAATATTTGTCTGAAAAGTATCGTTAAGCACTATATACCAAAATCCCCCCTCAAAGGCGACGGCCAGCATAAAGAATTATTAGGCGGGACCTGAAATAGCTTTGGTTGCATGCCAGATATAGCGATCATAGGAGAGAGGACCTTCCTCTTCGAAAAGCTCCTCCAAGAAGTGGGGCGAGAATACCAGTTCGTCAAACCGGTGATTCTAGGAAGCCCCTTTCTGCCCCAGTTTAGGATGATGGTAATACCTACGGGGTTTGCCAACCCCCAATATTCCACCACGCTTCCTATCCTCAAGGCTTGCAGATCCAAGATAGAATCATTTCTGAAGAAGGGAGGAGTCCTCACCGTCTTTGGCCCTTTGGTTACGAAACACGAATACGAATGGCTTCCACTAAAGCTTGAGTATGTGGGCGAATACAAGAATACTGAACTCGTCTCGGCTTCGGATCACTGTTGTTCCTGTCTTGCAGGAGACAAGACTGTTGATTGCGATGGATATCTGATACCTGGAGAGGGGTTTGAAACGGTGATGGTCGATTCAGAGGAGCGGTCCGTCCTTGTGATTGGAACGTTTGGCAAGGGAAAGATCGTTGCCACCACCATTCACGAGTTTCCGTCGACTGATTACCTCTGCTGGGCTGCCAAAGAGGGCGAGCTTACAAAGATATGAGGGGGGTTTCAACTGGACGAACAAGAAACAGACGATTCGATGGATCAAGAGGAAACTGAAGACGTTTCAACAGATGAAATCCGCAAAGAGCTCGAGTCTTTGGGCGGAGGGCGTAAGAAAAGCCGCCTGCGAGATGAGCTTGAAGCGGCGCTGAAAAAGGCTGAGTTAGGGAGCGGCGCACTCATTCTCCTAAACCTGGAGAACGACGAGAGCCTAACCTTTGACAGCTACCCAGAGGCTCTAGAGCATATGGGAAAGCACAAAGGCAGGTGGTACCTCGCACCCAGGAAGATTGATTGGGACTCGGTCAAGCGGTGATTGATCTTTTCCCGAACACGAAATCGGGTCAAGTAGCTCAACGAAAAAGATAGTCCATAAAAATTCAGTATGTTGAAAGCGTGTAAACTTGCGGATTCAGGCGCGTTCATGGTTGATAGACGTTGCAACAATTGACTCACGTCAACTACCACGGCCTGAAGGCCGTGGCTCTGCGAACGGCTAAGCGAGACTAAACAGTTAGACTAGAGGGCAACAAAATGCAGCAGCGTTGTGGGCTACTAAGAATGGCAGAGTACCTCCCTAGCTTTGCCCACTTCTGGACACGTCGAATCCGATGGGATTTATCCCTAAGGGCCCGCGAAGAAATAACCTTGTTATATGAATGATTCGTAATTATTATACTGAATCCGCTTCATGTCGGTTTCGTGTAATGGGTATACACGTATATGCGCAAGTTATTTCGCTACGGGCCCTAAGCCTGCTTCGCCACCTCGAAGGGACATTTTACCCAGACTTGATCT
>CAYWZG010000047.1:0-17071 GCA_964462795.1 uncultured Methanotrichaceae archaeon | reverse complement strand
ATTGAGACGATCCTTAGTGAAAATTTAAAAAGTCAATTGTTGGGTGCATGACTATGATATCACCTATTTCTCAAGAAATTCTATGTAGAACATATCTTCACTAAGTATGATCATACCCCTAGCTTAACTTTGTCAGATTACCTTGGCGATCTGACAAAGTCAAAAGAGAGTTGGATCATTTTTGCAGAGCGTGTGCGGGAAAACTTTAATTAAGATCAATGGTTTTGCCTAAATTAGATTTAGTTATTACAAGTTAATTTGGGTGAATGAGTTGGAGCCAATCAAACGGACGTCTGTCAAAATAGAATTGAATAATATTTCTAAATGTGGGCATTTATCTGTGAATATATCGCCTGGATCAAACTTCCAAGAATCGGGAGGGACCCAACAGATTCAGGTTCATTTGCAGAGAAGTGCACCGACTGTGGAGTCTGCCGGGACTGCAGTGATTTTAGAAGCTTAGGTGAGACTGATGAAAATGACCTTTCGAACTTTAATCCTGGCCGTGCTTCTGCTAGTCTTGACAGCAGCGCCCTTTGCAGCCGAAGAGCTGTATCCCCTCTCAAGAAACGATCCACAAATCAGATCTGCCGTGGACTACATACTCTCCTGCCAAAACCCTGACGGCGGCTTCAACAATAAGCCCGACCTGGAGACGACCAACCTCAAGGCAACCGCCAACGCCGCTATGGCGCTCGCTCTTACAGGCGATCTGAACCGCGCCGTCAATAGCGGAAATACGCCTCTGGCCTATTTGACCGAGAACGGGCCCGATGACACAGTCTCGGGTGGCGCCTTGGGAAAATACGTGATGGGACTGGTTGCCGCCGGAGGCGATCCTTCCGACGTCGCCGGGACCGATTATGTAAGCAGGCTCAAGACGAAGGCGAGCTTTAGAGGTGAAGAAAATCTCTTTTCGGAAGCTTACATCCTCCTGGGGCTCGTTGCCGCAGGTGAAGCCGAATCATCCGAAGCCCAGGACTTCATCGCTTATCTGATGGACAAACGAGACCCGAATGGCGGCTGGGGCTGGGGCGGCGGAGCTCCAGACCTTGACACCACGGGAATTGTCGTCTGCGCCCTTTTGGGTGCGGGAGTGCCCATAGATTCGCAGCCGATAGAGGACGCCATAAGTTATCTCAAGAGCCAACAGAACAATGACGGCGGCTTTCCCTCTTCAGGCATGAGCGCCAACTCTAACTCGATCAGCGACAATTGGGCGATCATGGCCCTCAACGCCGCCGGCGTTGATCCGACCGAGTGGCGCAAAGGCACAGAAACTCCGATCACCCACCTTCTAAGCTGCCAGCAAGAAAGCGGTGTCTTCTGGTGGAAGCCTGAAACGCAAGGTTCTGCAGGTTTCCTCATGGAAGAGACGGCTTACGGGATCATCACCCTGCTCGGCGAATGGATCCCGATCAAGGCTGCTGCGCCTGGCGAGGAAGTCGAAGGCGTAACAGTCACAATCCACGTTTTGGGAGATGGCGCAGAGCTTTTCAGTGGCGAAGTCACCGTCGTGTCCGAGAGCTTTGCAAAAGACGGTTTTGACATATCAAACCCCACAGTTCTCGGGGCGCTCCAGGAAACTGGCACTGACTATTCCCTCGATGATCCTGCAGGCACTAGAAGCCCGATCGTCTCAGATCTCGCAGGCTCTGGCGCTGCGATCTATTTCGTTGACGGAGCAAGGCAAAGCGATCCTATAAGCGAATATAACCTGACAGGCGACGAATGCATCGTTGTGAGCGCTCCAGATACCGTTTTGCCGCTCCGTATGGACGCACCCACAGAAGCCGTAACCGGCATGGGATTCACGATCAAGGTTTCTTCTGAAGATCTGGACGGCGAAGGAAATCCAATTGAGGCGCCCCTCAAGGGTGCAATCGTGACAATTGAGTCCGATACTTCGTCTTTCGAATACACAACAGATGAGGAAGGCAACACCACAGAGATCGTCCTCAATGAGCCTGGTGAGTACAGAGTCAAAGCTGAAAAGCCAGATTACATCGCTACCTTTTACTTGAACTGCGGATACCAGGTCATAAACTGCCAAAGCGGAGAGCCCGTAGACGTGACCATTCACGTTCTCAATAATGGCAATCCCGAGTTCAGTGGAGAGGTCGAGGTCCCTACCGCCAAGTTCCAGAAGGACGGTCTTTGGGTCGACAACCCGACCGCTATGGGCGCCCTAGAGCTGACCGGTGTGAGTTATTCCTTAACGGATTACGGCGGCGGATGGTGCGCTGTGACTTCTCTTGCGGGAGTTAATGCATGGCCATCAATTTATGCCAATGGTGCCATGGCTGACAAGGGACCCGCTGACTATGATCTTAGTGGGGGTGAGTGGCTCGCGTTCAGTGTTCCTGATATCAAGACTGTACCGGTGCTCTTCCTTGAAGTACAAGAGCCATCTGGCGGAATTAAAGTAAATGAAGCCTTCAATATCACGGTGGAAGAAGAGTATTATGATGAATCTTATACTGTGCGCAGGAGAAATTCCGTAGGTGCGACCGTCATCGTTGAGGGTGCTGCCACCTCTACTTACACCACTGATGTGAATGGCAATGCTTCAGTAACATTGAATTCTGCTGGCGAGTACAAGGTTAAAGCTGAAAAGGCTGGTTGTGTGGGGACTTACTACATAATTCCCGGCGGATATACAGAGATCACTTGCCAGAATGCGGCTTTCACAGATGTGACCATTCATGTCCTTAAAAATGGCAATTTCGAGTTCAGTGGAGAGGTCGAGGTCCCTACCGCCAAGTTCCAGAAGGACGGTCTTTGGGTCGACAACCCGACCGCTATGGGCGCCCTAGAGCTGACCGGTGTGAGTTATTCCTTAACGGATTACGGCGGCGGATGGTGCGCTGTGACTTCTCTTGCGGGAGTTAATGCATGGCCATCAATTTATGCCAATGGTGCCATGGCTGACAAGGGACCTGCCGACTATGATCTTAGCGGGGGAGAGTGGCTCGCGTTCAGTGTTCCTGATATCAAGACTGTACCGGTGCTCTTCCTGAACGCGCCCAATAATGTTGTAGTAGGTAACGCCTTCAATATCATGGTGGAAGAAGAGTGGTATAATGACGATTGGGCCATGGTCAGGAAACCCGCCATAGGTGCAACAGTTATTGTTGAAGGTGCTGCCACCTCTACTTACACCACTGATGTGAATGGCAATGCTTCAGTAACGCTGAATTCGGCTGGCGAGTACAAAGTAAAAGCTAAAAAAACTGGTTGTGTGGGTACTTATTACATTATTTCTGGAGGCTACCACTTCGTCACCGTCACTGGCGAAAGCGGCCTATTAAGCGTGACGAAGAGTGCAGATAGGAGTTCAGCAAAACCCGGTAATATCCTGACCTATGACATAACGATCTGCAACGACGATACCTTCCCTGTGACAAAAGTCAACATCACAGACGTTCTCCAGATGGACTCAACCTTACAATTTGCAGATCCTTGGCCGAACGAGATAAGCGGAAACGAGCTTAAGTGGAACTTCTCTGAGATAGTATCTGGCGGACGCGAAGAAATCACCCTTGGAGTTAATGTTTCGGGGACGAAGGCCTCAGGCTATACCCTTCAAAATTGTGTTAACGTAAATGCCCTCAACGATACCAAAGTTTTGATCGGCGTTTCTGATTGCGACGAGGTCTTCATAGGCGTGAGAGACCCTCTTGTTGTGACCAAGACCGCCGACAAAGAATCTGTGGAGCGCGGAAAAAAGGTCGAGTACACGATAACGGTCTTCAACCTCGATAACTCTCCGATAACTGATGTGGAGGTCAAGGACGTTTTCAGCAGAGATGTAGAGTTCGTCTCTGCAGATCCCTCACCAACGCGCAGTTACGGTAAGGACGAGCGCTTCAGCGAAATTGTGTGGCAATTCGACAATATTAGCTCTGAAGAGGTGATCACCCTCGAGGTCATCGTCCCCGAGATGCAAGACTTCGAATTCGATATGGAACTTGGCGTGAAGGGCGAGGGCTTTGTGAACGTTGCCAACGATTACTCGACGTCTCCTCCTGAGTACCTGCTCGAAAACAATGTTTACGTCAGCGCCCTCAACAACACAAAAAGCTTGGTCGAAGCCTCGGCGAGCGCAGACGTCGCGGTAGCAGATCCCGGAACTGAGCTTTCCACTCGCGAGCACGGGAGCGGCATTTACGAAGGCGACGAAGTTTTGAGGATGAGGACTGCAAACAAGTCCATCTCCATGGAAAAGGATGTCTCGGCCGAGTACGGAACCACGACCTTGGGCCTTTACAACAACCGATCCGTGACCTACTCTTCCAGGTGGACTGAGGAAGCTTCTGCTAAGAACCGGCTCAAGTCAACCACGATGCACGAATCTTATAGACATGCAACCAACATCGATCGCGAGTCTCAGATCCTGCTGGACGATAAAGGCTCAAGCCTCGCAGTCGAATCCGAGTTCGAAGGGATGGGCCACATCGGACTTCTCCAAAAATCTGATCCTCATGCCCTTCCAGACTTCGTGTCCAGTGACGATTATACTGGCAGCTTCAAAATCAGCCAAAAGGCCGAAAGCTCCAGCATAAAATACAAGAAATCCGCCACAGGATCTGGATTTGCTGTGGCAGATAAACGGGTCGGAGACAAACAGAGGTCTTACGAGCACGGAACTGGACTTTACGAGTCTGACGAGGTGATTGAAGCTGCGACCAACTATATCGCAAAAGACATCAGCCTCGTCTACCAGCCGACAACCTTCGACTTTGGAGGCGATCTGCTCTTTGACTCCACCAACAAGTGGAAAGAAGGTATCTGGTCGAAGAACGTGAGCGATAACAGTGTCACTTACATTGGCGAAGAGTTCTCAAGCCTTGACAGCCTCGAAAAGGAGACGATAGCAAGAGGCCTTGAAGACGTCGCAACAGAAGCCAAGTTCTCTGGAAGGGGCCAGTTCAGAACGATCGCGCAAAGCGGCAACTGGTCGTCAGATGGTGGCCCGATCTACATCAGCAGTATCAACCTCGCCGATGAGTGGGTCGAGATAAGCAATCGTGGAGATGAAAAAGTAGACATGACCGGATGGAACTTGTCAGACGACGACAGGCACAATTATACATTTCCGGTCGACTTCATCTTGTCTCCTGAAGAATCAGTAAAGGTCCACACATTCAAGGGGACAAATACCCATAAAGACCTGTACATGGGCCGGGACGCCTCAATCTGGAACAACGACGGCGACTGTGCCATCTTGAAAGATGCCAACGGTAACCTGGTCGACAAGAAATGTACAGATGAAGATGAAATGATGTATGAAATCGATATCGATGACGAATATTTCGGAGATTACTCGATCCAAAGGAGAGTTGTCTTCGCTGGCTTTTATGAGTACGACGAGCCTCACATCTCCATCAGCAAATCAGGCGAGATATTCTACGAGGATGATGCCATCCTTGCCAGGTACAACATCTTGGCAGAAAACGACGGCAATAGCGCTTTGGGCCCTTTGGTCATCAAAGATTTCTTCCCGCCCGGCGCCGAGTTCATAAACGCCTCGGAAAGGCTCTCTGAGCTTTCCGACGATAGCGCAGAGTGGACTTTTGTCAACCTGGGCCTCGGAAGCCGTCTGGATATCACCCTCTGGCTCAACGTGACCGATTACCAAGGCGACGAACTGGTCAACCGCATCGTGGCCTCGGGTGGGAATAACGGCGGCGAGGTCCAAGCCAGCAACTTTTCGGCAATCGAGGTCAACTGGCTTGAATGCTGCCTGGACGGGGCCATCTCCGTAACCAAAGAGGGGAAACTGGACCAAAACGAGCCAAACGTGATCTCGTATACCCTCGACCTTGAAAACCTGGACGATAGCACAAAGGCAGTGCGGGTGACCGACTTCCTCCCCGAAGGCATGAACTTCCTCAACGCCTCGATCGAGCCTGCATCCATTGAAGGAAACGCGATCACCTGGAACCTGATCGATATCGGATCCAAAGAGACTGTTTCCATAGTCTACAGGACCGAAGCTCTCCGGAGCGGCAAGTTCGTGAACCAAGCCGAGATAGACGCAAGATCCATAGATGGATTTTCAACTCCAGTCGTATACGCCAACGCTGTAGTCGACGTCCCGAAGTTCGAAGGCGAGGTTGTGGCACCCGGGTGGCAGCCACCTGACTGGGGATTCGAGTACAAAGATTACCCAAACAACCTGACATGTGAAGAGATCTGCAACCTTGAGGTGGCTACGCCAAGTGTGGCAAAGGTCGAAAATGGGCTCGGCGAAGATGTCGTCGAAAGCGTGGCAACTTCGGACCTTACCACCGAGACTGCAGAGACGAGAGGGGCCATCACTGAAGTTCTCCTCAGCGAAACTTCAGGAAACGTCGAGTTTGCAGTGGACTATCTTCTCACCTGCCAGAACGAGGACGGAGGGTTCAGTCCTAAACCAGGTGCGGAGAGTTCACTCAGCACGACAGCTTTTGCCACCATTGCTTTTGCTTCGGCAGGTGAAGAGGTCGCAAGCCACACAGTAACTGAAATGAGCTCACTTGATTACCTCCTCGAAAACTCGGATTCTCTGGAATCCTCCTATAACCCTGAGGCCCAGACAGGACGATACGTTGTGGCTTTGGCAGCGGCAGGGCGAGATCCTCACGACATTTCCGGAACCGATTACGTCGAGGTTCTGAAGAGCTACTCTGATCCCCGCGGCGAAATCGGAAAGGAGAACTACATATGGGACGACAGCTGGGTGGTTTTGGCGCTGGCAGCCGCAGGGGAAGCAGAGTCTGAAGAGGTCGCAAAGGCGGCGGAATATCTGGAGAGTTGTCAGACAGATTCTGGTGGATGGGCCTGGCATGGTGGAGAAGGCGGGGTCGATCCAGATACATCCGGCCTTGTCGTCTGCACCCTTATGGCGGCCGGAGTTGATCCCTCAGCAGATTCTATAACGAAGGCCCTCGCATATTTCAAGTCCGAGCAGAACGATGACGGCGGTTTTTCCTCCCTTGGGTCCAATTCCGCAAGCGACAGCTGGGTGATCATGGCGTTGAATGCGGCAGGCCAAAACCCCAAAGAGTGGCAAACGGGCTCGAGAGATCCTGTCAGTCACTTATCTCACCTCCAAAAAAAGGATGGCGCTATCTGGTGGAAAGAAAACAGCGAAGGGACATCGTTCCAGTGGACCGCCTACGGCGTTGTTGCCATGACAGGAGGTACGCTTCCACCCAACGTCCCATGAAAGTCAAAACAGCAGTTTGCACTTGTGACACTTGAGTTTGGCTGGGTATGTATAGTGCTTAACAACACCTTTTAGCCAAATCTCTAACTCGTAAGAGTTTGAGATTTGGCCTATTCGTATCGTTAAGCACTATTCTGGCGAGAACCGATTAGTATCATATAATTGGTTCTTGAATATAGTCGAGAACCAATTATATGGTCCTGAACGCTATGTTTGACACTTATCCGATGGGCAATGTCATGTTAACGCAAGACGCCACTGGCCTTGTAGCAGATGACATATCCAGGGCGCTTGCATTAAGTATCAAGTCTAAGGTTCATGACTATAAACTGGAAGTAATGCACCCCTTTGATTGCAAGGCGTGCACTTTTTGAGTATTGAGCATGTTTACGTCTTCAGACTATGCAATCATTTTTTGCCAATTATCTTTATGATGTGGTATCCAAACTCTGTCTTAATCGGCCCTACAATCTTGCCTTTCTGGCCCTCGAAAGCGGCCTTCTCAAACTCGGGGACCATCTGGCCCTTGCCGAACCATCCTAGATCGCCTCCGCTCTTTCGGGATGGGCAGTCAGAATATTTCCTGGTCATCTCGGCGAAGCTCTGGCCTTTGTCGATCATATCCAGGACCTTTCTGGCCTTTTTCTCGTTCTTGACAAGGATGTGAGCTGCATGAACTTGTTTCGTCATATGGCGGCATAGAGGTGGAAGGCAAGATAAAAAGGTTGCCAGCTCACGCCATCCTCGGCAAGTGCAGGATCAAGGTTTGGAACATCACGACCGAAAATTCTCCCTGTGGTGCTGCAATAATAAGTCTGCAAAAAATCCCAGTAGAAAAACTTTTAATTTTGGATTGAGATATAGTATTTCTATGCCCGAGGACCCCATCTGTAGAAATGCTGTAGGAATTTTGGCTCTAATCTTTCTGTTCCTTTTGGGATATGCCCAGGCATCCACTTTCATAGTGGCCCCTGATTACGACAATAAGAACATCCAAGATACTGTGAACAAAGCTGATCCTGGCGACAGGATCATCGTAAAGAGTGGAACTTATAAGGAGAACATAGCCATCTCGAAGAAACTGTCTCTAATCGGATTGAATTCAGGCAAAGGGCGGCCGGTTGTAGATGCAGGTGGGCGCAACAGTGCAATCACTATATCTATAGACGGTGTCCAAGTCGTGGGTTTCGATGTCAAAAATTCAGGCAGACTGTGGAAAGATGCAGGCATAAAGATCCTTTCAAACAAAAGCTCCGTTCGAGATAACTACGTGAGCAACAACGAGTACGGGATCGTCCTCGATGGGGTTTTCAATTGCCTCGTGCTGAACAATAACCTCTGTGATAACGATGTGGGCATCGCCCTTTACAATTCTGAAAGCTACACAATCTCAGATAATTCAGCTTGCAACAACACCTTTGGAGGGATCCTCCTTAGCAAATGCAAAAACGGAACCATAAAAGGGAACAACGCGAGTTCCAACAAATGGGCTGGCATAATCCTGGGCGAGAGCACCGGTAATGCTGTTACGAACAACACAGCCAGGTTCAATGAGAACGAAGGGATTTGGCTTCTTCGTTCCAGCAACAACGTTATTCGCAACAACAGAGCCAAGGACAATTACATCTTCGGAATCCAGCTGTATTACTCTGGAAGAAATATTGTCACCGGCAACAGAGCAAGATACAACCTGGACGGCATATCCCTAGAAAACTCAAACAATAACTTTCTGATTGGAAACGACATAAGCAATAACTACTATGGAATCTACATAGACAACTCTCTTGACAACAGGATCTATCTGAATAACTTCATCGATAACGTAAACAACATACATTCCTGGAAATCGACTAACTTCTGGAACTCGACTGATAGAATAAACTATCAGTACAACAACGTGCCCTACATCAGATACATGGGCAACTTCTGGAGTGGCTACTCCGGACTCGATCCCTTTGGAGACGGCCTGGGTGATGATCCCTATTTGGTGTTTGAAAGTGAATGGGACTACAATCCTTTGAGGTTCCTGTCTGAAAACTACGCCATGAAGACATAATCACGAAAAAGAGAAGACGAACGGAAGAAAACAGGAGAAAAAAGCTCTTGGGCAGCGCAAAATAGTCGCTGCCTCGTTTATTCCCGTCTAAGAAAACATTCTGATGGACTCATCAGAGAAGCTGATCTCTTCGCCCATGACCTTATCTGTGGCCTTCTTGAAGTCTGAAACCGACACTGAATGGCCGCTTCTTCTTATCGCCATCATGCCTGCTTCTACAGTGATGGCCTTCAGATCGGCACCGCTCGCGCCCTCTGTCTCTTTGGCGATGTCTTGAATGTCGATATCAGGATTCAGCTTCATGTTCTTCGTGTGTATCGTTAAGATCATGTGCCTGGCTTCAATGCTAGGCATCGGAATCTCGATTATCCTGTCGAACCTTCCAGGCCTGAGCAGGGCAGGATCAAGTATGTCTATCCTATTCGTAGCTGCGACGACCTTGATGTCCCCTCTCATCCTGAAACCATCAAGCTCGGCGAGAAGCTGCATCATGGTCCTGTTCACTTCTGCGCTTCCAGTAGTTCCATCGTGGGTCCTGATGCCGCCAACTGCATCTATCTCGTCGATGAAGACGATTGAAGGGGCCTTGTCGCGAGCCATCTCGAAGATGTCGCGCACCAGTTGCGCGCCTTCGCCGATGAACTTGTGGACAAGCTCGCTTCCGGACATGTGGATGAAGGTGGCCTCTGATTGTTGAGCCACTGCCTTGGCGATCAGGGTCTTTCCAGTGCCAGGCGGCCCGTAGAGGAGGACGCCCTTTGGTGGCTCGACTCCAATTTCCTCGAAGATTTCAGGATGGGTTAATGGCAGCTCGACGGTCTCTCTGACTTCTTGTATCTGCTCTTCAAGCCCACCAACCTGATCATAATTCACGTTGACATCCTGGATCAATTCCATGGCCTTAGCCCTCGAGTCTACGGACTTGTCCATGATTCTGACTATGGTGAGCGAGTTGTTTATGGCAACTCTGGTGTTTGTCTGCAGCTTTTCCATCAGATCCGGTGCTGCGGTGGTTATGAATTCTTGGTTGTTTCCATGTTGTCTGAGGAGGACGTAATCATCCCCCACCTCAATAACGGTTGCCAGGAACAGCGGCATCCTGCGGAGCAAGGCGTTCTCTTTCTTGAGCCTCTCCGCTTCCCGCATGTACTTCTTGCTAGATATTAAGCTCTCGACGAGCTTGGCTCTGGTATCCTCTTTCTCGATTCGGAGGGTCTCGACCTCTTCGTTTAAGGTCTTGGTCTCGTTTTCCAGAGCAGTTATCCTCTTTAGATATAACTCGGCAACTGACTCTTGATCTGGTATAATCGTCGACTCAGTCATGCAATAGGCGGGATAGATCTTCATGAATATAAATTAGACCCTCCAAAATCGATTATTTAATATAGATTATATAATATATAAAGCACACACCTATCTAGGTAGGACTGCACCCATCGTCGATTGTAGGCAATTCGAATGACGCGAAAATCGATATCTCCGATCAACTTGTCGCATGCTAAAACGTGAAAAACAGGCCAAATTGGATTTTGATATCATCTGGATTTGAGCGGATCGACCCATATTGCTCGCCTTTGGATTGACGAAATCGATTCGAACTGAACCGATTCGAACTGGGCCGTGGACAGAAGTGTGAAGAGCACAAGGACGCATAAGGGACGATGGAAAGTCCAGACCAAGGTGATCTTGGCCCTCTCTAGCGTGCTCTTTGTCATGATCTCAAAGCTTTAGATTGTGCGAGATCGCTTATACGAAACTTGAGTCGCGCGGCTCGTCCACTGATGGCTCTATGGCACTTTAGACTCGGGCGGAACAAAGGTGGATCGGCATGTTGAAGAACGCAAGGGTTTTTTTTGCGAAACCGCATGGAACAAGTGCAAAGGTAGAGAACTCTGGGCGAGAATCAAAGACAATATGTGAAATGTGGCCTTCTAACCTTTCTGAGCTTCTTGCTTTGCCTTTTTCATCCTCTGCTTGGCGTTATATCCTGTGGCCTTCTCCAGGAACTTCCTGAATCGCTTGTTGGTTTCCAGAATAAGTTCATCGCCTGCGTCAGAATCTGGCTCGGTGATGACGGTCATTTTCTTGCCCTCGATCCAGACGGCTATGCTTTTCAAGGCACCGTAACTGGTCACCAATTTACCGTCTTCTTCGCGCACGGAGGGAAACTCTTCCTCCAGCACTGCCTTAATCCGGTCTATATCGGGCTTAAACCCTCTCTTGAAAGTGTAATCCATATCCAAGCCCTTGGTCCTTGTTCGATTATAGACTTTTCGAGCCTTGGGATCATTGGTCCAAAGGCCAAGTCCCAAGTTTTAGATCCCAAGGCGCGAAAGTTTGCCCAACGTCGCCAAAGCTCAGGTTAAGGTTTGACCAGATTTGGCACGGGCTCGGGATTTTTCCTTCAAATCTTGGCGTAGGTTGAGGCAGATCCCAGCTCTTCTTCGATCCTGAGGAGCTGGTTGTATTTGGCGTTCCGCTCGCTTCTTGCGGGCGCTCCGGTCTTGAGCATCTCTGCGCCCAGGGCCACGGTCACGTCAGCAAGAGCGGAATCCTCTGTCTCGGCAGATCTGTGACTTGCCATCACCTTGTAGCCGCTTCTGAAAGCCATCCTGGCAGCATCGAATGCCTCAGATACAGACCCGATCTGGTTGAGCTTGAGGAGAAGCGCGTTTGTCGACTTCATTTCGATCCCCTTCGCCAGCCTCTCTACATTAGTTACGTAGATGTCGTCGCCTACGATGATTGTGTCCTTGAGCCGTGCAGTCAGGGTTGCAAAGTCCTCGTAAGCTTCCTCTTCGAAGGGATCCTCGATGACGATGATAGGATAGGTTGCCACCAGGTCTGCATAAAGGTCGACCAACTCTCCAGGGGTGAGGTTCTTTTCGTCGATGGCGTACTTGCCATTCTTGTAGAAGCTGGAGGCGGCAGCGTCCATCCCGATACAGATCTCTTTTTCGTATCCGGTCGCGTCCATCGCGGACATGAGGGCGTCGAGGGCATCTCTCGTGTTGTTCAGGGGCGGCGCATATCCTCCCTCGTAGCCTACGTTGGTCGCTCCTGCACCATATTTTCCTTTGAGGATATTGCCGAGGGCGTGGTAGGTTTCGGCCGCTATTCTGAGCCCTTCTGAAAAGCAGCTTGCGCCTTTTGGAAGGATCATGAACTCCTGTATTGCAAGGTCGTTTCCGGCGTGTTGGCCTCCGTTCAGGACGTTCAAGGAGGGAACCGGAAGCGTCGTCGTGTTAACCCCGCCAAGGTACTGGTACAGCGAAAGGCCCAGCTCGGCGGCCGCGGCTTTGGCGACGCCCAGGGATACGCCCAAGATTGCGTTTGCGCCCAGGTTAGACTTGAGGGGTGTCCCGTCAAGCTCCAGCATGAAGTTGTCTACGGCCCTCTGTTCGATCGCGAGCAGTTCCGAATCGATCAGCTTTGGCGCTATGATCTCGTTTACGTTCTCGACCGCCTTCAAAACGCCCTTGCCGCCATACCTATCGTCTTCGTCTCTTAGTTCCAGTGCCTCGTGGGTTCCAGTTGATGCTCCTGAAGGGACTGCAGCTCTTCCGAAGCCGCAGCATGTCCATACGTCAACCTCTACTGTAGGGTTGCCTCGCGAGTCTAAAATCTCGCGAGCGTGAATGTTCTCGATCTCAAATGACATGACTAATCACTTGCGCGAGACCTTCGTGGCGAATTTATTTAACGTCTTTGGAAGGTGCATTAAGAGTCGTATCTATGATTCGTAACTGTAACCCATTTATCGGGGCCAAACTTTAATAGCGAGCTCACCCAAACGCGCACCTCTCTGCTTGATTGCCTCGATGTCCCATAGTTCGATATCCCAGAAGTACCTGTTCAAGCTAACATTGCTTTCACGCAAAATATCTAGTTTTTCTCTGAAAGTCTTATTGGAAATCCCAGAATTGGTGTCTTTATGGATTAAGGTCAAATTACCCAGATTGTCACCCCACATTGCGTTCTGTTCTTCAGCCCCTGGTCCTAGCACGGCTTTCCACTCATCGGTGAGCGTCTGGGGCATGACGTGCTCTATAGTAAGTTCGGTAGGATCGACCTGCTCTTTAGTCAAAGCTCCGTTGAGACTTTTTAGGATGAGTTTCACTCGACCAGCCTGATTAGGAGTATAAACAGGCGCTTCTATAATCCCTTTCTGGAACTGGTTGTCGTCGGGCCAAATCCGATTACCTGAGTACGAACTGAAGGTATCTACTAAAGATTTCGTTGATAGGTCATTTTCAATCTGGTTATAAAGAGAGTTAAACAACTTGTTCAAGACATTAGTAGGACTTCCAACAAATAGACGACGAACGAAATACGACTCTATTATTTGGAGCATTTCCTCAAATTCTGTGAGAGATAGTTGTCCTTGATCGTATTTGTCGTATAGATTGAGTAAGAGCGGATAGGATGTAGTAAATCCAAGTCGTCGGAAACGATCAAACCATTGCTGTAGGTGTGGATTTGGTTCTACCTTTGGATCACGAAAACGGTTGTAGTACTCAGCAAACTGAAGCAGATCTCGGAGTGATGCGTCGTCAATGACCTGTCCAGGATGCTCGAAACGTTCTTTGATGCCTTGGTATACTTGCTTTGAAGTTGCTCGTGATCCATCCTTACGCAAATAGTACCAGAATGCATTAGTCAGCTCGTCTAGGTACTTATGTCCAGCGCTTTCCTCGAATTGTTTTTGAACAGGGTACCATAATTCTGCATAGATTTCATCAAGTCTCTCTTGAGGCAAGTTCATGAAGAAATAATTCCGCACCAAATCAGCTTGTGTGAGTGGTGTACCTTTGTAGTTAAGGCTCTCGAAGATAATGTATGGATTGTCCTTCATGTCTAAGGTAATATGGACAACGTCTAGTCTTTCAAGAATGACATTTCGTAACTTAATCAGATCGAAGGAAGATGAATCTTCCGGATTTCCTTGATTTAATTGATCGCGAAAGAATAAATATGCGTCACGTAAGATATGATGACCACGTGCTATGTTTGCTGTTTTTTCGAGGATGATTTCTTGGTAAATCTCCCGATCGGTCTTGGTAGGTATGATTTTAAATTGTTTTTGACCCTCTTTATATTGATTGATGATGTAGAGATTGTGTAGCTCGTCTACAAATTTCCCCTCTCCGTTAGTTTCCTTCATATAATCCCTCAGTGATGAAAGTAGCACTGAAAGGGTGGAAAGCCTCTGTTGTCCATCAATGACAGTATAGGGAGAAATACCATCTGGCGTTCCTCTCCTAGCTACAGTAACTATGGGCCCAAGAAAGTGTGTTGTACCTTTGGAATCATCGCTGACTTCATCGTTGTAGATGCTTAGAATATCCTCCCAAAGTATCGCCCAGTTATCCTTATTCCAAGAGTAAGGACGTTGAAAAAGTGGGATACTATACTGCTTGCCGCCTTGTAGTAAGCCTCTTATGTTCGTCTCAGCCGCTTTCATGTTAATGATCCTTCCTTTTATTTGGGAGTCATTGAACAAACTATATAATTATGACGCATACAGGTGGTCCATTTATCATCTGATAATATTTTAAGTGACTGTCCCCTACATGCAGCTAACAATCTTCCATAAACAAAATTATATATTTTTTATATATTAAATAGTGTAGTTCTCCTGGTCTCGCCTGCCGTGCGCCGCCTTGCGCTCTAGCTCTGGGACGGGTGCGCGGAGCATCTCTTCGAACAACTCGGCCACCAGATGCCGGTGGCAAAAGTCCCCCGGCCGCGCCCAGAAAAGGAGAATCACACCCTCGCCAAGCTCGGCATAGACCTCGCCGGGATCGAGCTTGGCGAGACACGCCTTCCGACAAGAGCAGGGCGTAATCCACACCGTCGATGGCGCCGCCCTTTGCCTTCTTTACGAAGTGCGAGGATGTGGGCCAACAGTTCACTAGATGCGACCGATCTGGCCACGAAGCAGTCTCCTGGATATGGCAACGGCCCGAGTTTTCCCTTCGAAGTTTCCGGCCGAGATCCGATGAAGCGCCGAAAGGGGGCCCAGGATATGCTCTTCAGAGCTAGAGGTGAAAACAGCGCCCCCCCTCAGCACAACGCCGATGGCGGCCCTGGAGCTCTTACTGGGGTGCCTGCTTTTCCGCCGGACCTGCTCTCTGTGAAGGCCGTGGGAAGGCAGAAAGTTCCCGTGACCCTGGCCACGGGAAACGTCCACTGTTTCACGAGGGCTCCCGCCGTTCTGATTTGGACCTCCCGCGTATTCATGGCCGAGAACGGGGGCGCGATTTTTTACGAGGACGGCGAGATCGAGCTTCTGGCAGATATCAGCCTTTGCGAGAGGGCGTACGTAGCGCCTGAAGGAGATATTTCCACCAAGGAGGTACGACGCCAGGTCCAGGACGCCCAGGAGAAAAAGGGGCAGAGTTGCGACGCGGCTTGGACAAAAACAGTATCATGAAAGGCGATTTTGGCGCGGGTTTGTACGTGCAGTTAACCGTATCATCTATTTCTCCTGCCATTCGTCCAACTGCATCCACACATGCTCTGCGTAGGGACTTTCGATCTGCTCATAGATCTGGAGCGCGGTTTTTGCACACTTGATTGCCTGCACACGTTTTCCGAGCTTTTCCAGAGAGAGGCTAATATTATACAGGTCGGCACCTTCCCCCCTTCTGTCGCCGATCTCTCTGGCGATGTCAAGTTGTTGTTCGTAGAACTCGATGGCTCGACGAGGATCGCCAAGGGCGGCTTTTGTCAAACCCAAAAAGTTCAGGAACGCACCTTCATCGCGACGCGAACCGTCAGCTCGGGCGGCTTCCAATCCCATCTCCACAGCTGCACCTCGATCCGTCCAGTGCCCCTGTAGGTCCAGATAATCGTTGATCGCCCAGGTGAGGCGGCGAACATCGCTCCACTCGCCCGCAGCAAGGCAGGCAGACTGCAGTGAAAGGATATGGGCACGGTGGGAATCCAGGCGGGCGTAACCCGAGAGGCCAAGCTCGCTCTCTTCTCGGGCAAAAACCGTGTAGTGTTCGGCCAGGCGAGAGAGGGCTTCATGGACCGGAACGAGCCGTTCTCGTGCGTAGGTGTGCAGCAAAGAGTGCGTCACCTGGTAGCTGGCGTCGGGACGCAGCAGCATCCCATAATCGACCAGCTCGCCCAAAAAGTGGTTTGCATGCTGCTGATCAACGTCCAGTCCGATGGCGACAAGCTGGGAATCGAAAGGTTCCAGCGCCAAAATTCCAGCTACGCCCAGAGCGGCCTGGGACTGCTCGGCTACCTGCTCCAGGCTGCGTTCCATAAGCAGTGGGACGCTTTTGTGTTGCCTCTCACCCAGGTCGAGGGCGTCCAAGGGCGTGGTTTCCAGCCAGTCCAGGTAATCGGAGGCCTGCTGGCGGCGCTCTGCCATGTACCGCCCCGCCAGGAATATTGCGAGAGGCAACCTGCCCAAAAGTTCGCAGATCCGGCTGGTTGTAGCTTCATCAGTGGCAAAGTCGCCGCCCCACGCTTCCAGGAGCTGGACGGCTTTCTCTAACGGGAGGGGTGGCAGGTCCTTCCATTCGGCAGGGGCGTCCTGGTGACGCCGACTGGTGATGAGAACGCCGCAGTCGCCGGCCACGGCCAAAACCGCATCCAGGTCATCGGCAGCTTCGGCACCGTCCAGGACGATCAGGGCGCAGCGACCGGAAAGTGCGCGTCGAGCGGCTTCGGCAGGGCTGGGACGCGGATCTTCACCGTAAGCGCGGGCGATCGCCTCCAGGGCCAGAGCAGATTGGGGCTGGTGGTAGAAAGTGTGAAAGATGATGCCGTCGGGAAAGCGTTCA
>CAYWZG010000046.1:0-17140 GCA_964462795.1 uncultured Methanotrichaceae archaeon | reverse complement strand
CCCGGTTCCACTTCGAATGGACTTGTATTTGTGGCCAGATTCGCCAAGTGCGAAGATCGATGCGAAAGCGGGCGCGTCGTTTCACCGCCAAATATTTCCTCTCGCCTGCCCGCGCCCTTTGACTGACAAATCATCCAAGAGAAGGGACCTCTTCACCCCGCCCGAAAAGCCTCGCCTTCAGGAACTGGCCGGTGTGGCTCTCCGAGACCTCTGCCACTTCTTGGGGAGTCCCTTCGGCCATAACCTCGCCGCCCGCGTTTCCGCCCTCGGGCCCAAGGTCGATTATGTAGTCTGCAGACTTGATCACGTCCAGGTTGTGCTCGATCACAACCACCGTGTTGCCCTTGGCCACAAGATCGTTCAGGACCGCGATCAGCTTCTTCACGTCGTCAAAATGCAGCCCCGTCGTCGGCTCGTCCAACAGATAAATCGTCTTTCCGGTGGCCTTCTTGGATAACTCCCGCGCAAGCTTGATCCTCTGAGCTTCGCCGCCAGAAAGTGTGGTCGAACTCTGGCCAAGCTTGATGTAACCAAGGCCCACCCCGATCAAGGTGTCGAGCTTTTTTCTGATGGCAGGTACGTTCTGAAAATGCTCGCGAGCTTCTTCTACGGTCATGTCCAGAACCTCGGCGATGGATTTCGCCTTGTACTTAACCTCCAACGTTTCTGCGTTGTAACGAGCGCCCTTGCATTCCTCGCACTCGATGTAAACGTCCGGAAGAAAGTTCATCTCAATCTTGATCAGCCCATCACCATTGCAGGCTTCACACCTGCCACCCTTCACGTTGAAGGAGAAACGCCCAGGCTTGTATCCTCTCACCTTCGCCTCTTTCGTCCCCGCAAACACCTGCCTGATCGGATCGAATACCTTGGTGTAAGTGGCAGGGTTCGAGCGAGGAGTCCTTCCGATAGGGCTCTGATCGATCACGATCACCTTGTTGATCTCGGAATCGAACGAAAGATCGTCATGCTCGCCAGGGGTGACGCCAGACTTGTAGATCTTCCTCATCAAAGCCTGGTAAAGCGTATCGTAAATGAGCGTGGACTTCCCTGATCCTGAAACTCCAGTCACCACCGTGAAAATCCCGATGGGGATCTTCGCATCGATGTTCTTCAGGTTGTTCTCGCGACAGCCTCGGATGTGGACGAACTTTTCGCTGCGCCTCCGGCTGGCGGGGGTCTCGATCTCCTTTTTTCCCGAGAGGTACTGCCCGGTCAACGATTCCGGGTTTCGTTCGATCTCGTCTGGCGCGCCTTCTGCCACCACCCATCCGCCATGAATCCCAGCGCCAGGTCCCATATCAACCACGTGATCCGCGCTCCGGATGGTATCTTCATCATGCTCGACCACGATCAACGTGTTTCCAAGGTCCCGAAGCGTCTTTAACGTCTCGATCAATCGCCCGTTATCTCGCTGATGAAGCCCAATAGACGGCTCGTCCAAGACGTACAAAACTCCCATCAAGTTCGACCCTATCTGAGTGGCAAGCCTGATCCTCTGAGCTTCGCCGCCAGAAAGGGTGCCGGAACTTCGAGAAAGCGTAAGGTACCCAAGACCCACGTGTCCTAAGAACCCCAAACGAGACCGAATCTCCTTCAAGACTTGCCGCGCGATCTCCTGCTCCTTTTCAGGAAGCTTGAGGCTCTCGAAAAACTCAGTGCATTCAGAGATAGATAGATTCGTCACATCGGCGATGGAACTTCCCGCAATCTTCACCGCGAGAACCTTCTCCTTTAGCCGCTCGCCCTTGCACCTCGGGCAGGGCAGAACCTTCATGAACCGCTCCAGCTCATCTCGCCGATAATCTGAGTTCGTCTGGTGGTAAAGCCGTTCGGACTGAGGGATGAGCCCTTCCCAGTGGCCTTTATGAGACCAGTGTGCATCCCCGTTCTTCATGCTCATCTGAAACTGGATCCGCTCGGCCGAGCCGTACATGAGCACATTGAACTGCGCTTCGGATAGATCCTTTATTGGCGTGAAGATGTCAAAACCAAAATGCTTTGCAACGGCTGCAAGATGCTGGCCCCGCCATCCATCAACGTGGTTTCGGTATAACGCCACAGCCCCGTCGGCTATGCACTTGTTTGTATCTGGGATGATGAGGTCCGGGTCGAGTTCTGTCTTTATCCCAAGTCCGTTACAGGTTTCGCAAGCTCCAAAAGGACTGTTGAAAGAAAACATCCTTGGCTGGAGCTCTTCAAAGACCATGCCGCAGATGGGACAGGCCATCTTGGAAGAATAGAGCCGATCGCGCCCTTCTGAATCTGTGACGATTAAAAGGCCATCTGTCCGAAGAAGCGCGTTTTCGCAAGCTTCAACCAACCTCGATCGATCTTCGGCTGGATTCAGCCGGTCGATGACGATCTCAATGTCGTGTTTCTTGTACCGGTCAAGGACAATTTCGTCGTCGGTCCTGTGAATCTCTCCGTTCACTCGGACCCTCGCAAAACCTTCAACATTCAGGTCTTTGAAGAGCTGACCATAAGTTCCCTTCTTCTGGCGGATGATCGGTGCGAGGATTGTGACCGTGCCGTTTCCGCCAGTTTCGCTCGCTTTGTCTGCCTTGCTCGCTTCGTCTCTGATCTTGCTTGCGATCCTCTCCGGCGACTGCGACTCGATTCTAATCCCATGGTCAGGGCAATGAGGCGTTCCGACTCTCGCAAAAAGGAGCCGGAGATAGTCATAGATCTCGGTGACGGTCCCCACCGTGCTTCGGGGGTTTTTCGATGTCGTCTTCTGTTCGATGGATATGGCCGGGGAAAGACCCTCGATCGAGTCAACATCCGGCTTGTTCATTAGTCCCAAGAACTGGCGCGCGTATGCAGAGAGCGATTCCACATAGCGGCGCTGCCCCTCGGCGTAGATGGTATCGAAGGCAAGTGTCGACTTGCCGGAACCTGAAACTCCAGTGATGACAATGAACTTGTCCCGGGGAAGCTCAACTGTAACGTCTTTCAGGTTGTGCTCCCGGGCACCTTTGATCAAGATAGATTTCATTTTTCAAATCTCTCGGGCTTTGTGGTTGTTGTGGGATTTGTGGGATTTGTTGGATTTGCTGTCTTTGAAGATCAGAAAGACGATGAGGATTGGGTTAATACTTTTCGGGCAAATCGCGTCTTTGATCAAAAGTCCATGACCCAATATGGCTTAACCGGATGCAGGCACCATAAATCCACCATTGGAACGGACATGAAGGGATGTGAAGAGAAGGAACGAAAAAGGAAAACGAGTGATCAGGTTAGGACAGATCTTCTACCTCGACCACTCGCAACGGCACCGATGTCATCGCCTTTCCAATCATCGATTTTCCGATCCTGGATGCGTGGCTCTCGTTCTCGGCATCGTAAACTTTGATCTCGAAAAGGAGACCGACCAGGGCGGTTCCTGCCACCAGGAACGCTCCGTCTAGGGATTCGCCGCATAGGGGGCAGATCGTCTGGCCCGCTTCCAAGTCCACGAAGTCCAGGTTCTTGTTGTTCAATCTCTTTCCAGCCTCGGATATGGCCACGCCTATCGCATCGTCTACGGATTTGATGTCTCTGACCAGCCAGGCACCTTCCAGGAGAACTTTGAAGTTGGGCATCCCGTCTAGGTTGGGTGGCAGGGGATATGTAAGTTTTCGGTGCGAGGTTTGGGTCACTCTCGCTCATGTCGTCGATAAAACGTCAGGAACTTTGATGAGCTATGAATTCTCACGTTGAACTTAGCAACTATTTTATCGTATTGCATATATAGATTACTCCTAAGACGCTCACGTTCGTATCACCTGCGCGCATTCACTTCTCAGAGAGTCGTCTTTCGCGCCCGAGGTCTCCATTAGACAGATCTGGCCGCCCACAATACCCAAATCTAGATGTGCTGACAAAAAAGAATCGGGAAAAATGCAGAGGCCCGGGGGCCCCTTTGCACCCCAACCGAGAAACCCTGGATCTATATCTTCTCGACCCGGCTTGCCTTCCTCACTCTGGAGACGGATTGATCCTGGCCGAAAGGATGGCCGCCAAACCCGTTTCGCATCACGGCTATCGACCTGCAATCGTCACAATGCTTGTCCCTGGACCTGAACAGCTCCATCACGGATTGAGTGATTACCGGAATCGGTATCTCCTTTTCGATGGCATCGTGAACGAGCCAGTTAACCTCACCCGTGTCCTCGACGTAACTGTCCACATCCTCAAGCCTTTTCTCCTTCAAACCCTGAGCCATCAGCTCGATGAGCCAGCCCCTTATGACCGAACCGTGCGACCAGTTACCAAAGACCTTTGCAAGGTTGAGATCGTAATCGCCACCCCTGAGAAGGGCCACGCCCTCGCCTATGGCCTGAACCATCCCAAACTCGATCCCGTTATGGACCAGCTTGACGAAATGGCCGCTCCCAGGCTCACCCGTGTAAACGTACCCTCCCTCGATTGCCAACGCCTTCAAAACGGGCTCGGCAATCCTCACACCCTCGGGCTTTCCGCCCACCATGAAACAAGCCCCTTTCCGAGCCCCTTCAACACCACCGCTGGTTCCACAGTCTAGGAAATATATGCCCCTGTCAGAAAGGTCTTCTTCCCTTATGATTGTATCCTGATAGAAAGAATTGCCCCCGTCAATCACCACATCGCCTTCGTCCAGATACGAAACCAGCTCTTCTAAAACCAGGTCCACGGAAGGCCCTGCCGGCAAAGAAAGATAGATCACCCGTGGCGCGTCCAGGAAATCGACGAACTCCTCGTAACCTTTAACCACCTTCACACCTTTCCTGGCCAGATGAGGCTTATCGGTCCTGGCCTTGCCTACCACGCCGATTCCTTTCTCTACGGCCTGAAGCGCCAGGTTTCCGCCCATTTTCCCAAGACCAACGATCCCCAGATTCATCTCCTTAGACAACCAAATCACCACCTATTTTTCTTTCGTTAAGGCGTTCACATAAGGCTGTTCTTTGACCTTGCTCGATTTATTACAGATCGAGCAAGGTATTTTCTGTATACTTAATTGGAATGATTATTATAATATCATCTATTACCATTTAACGCTATTAGATAAATTAGATACGTCAGAACTCTTCCTCATCACTGCAAGGACATATCACTTCGTTCTCGTTGACGTAAGCGTAAGCAGAATAGGCCGCCGTAACGCCTTCTGCAACCCCGGTTATGGCCTGTTTGAAAGAGGTATCCACAACGTCACCTGCGGCAAAAAACCCTGGAACATTGGTCTTTGCCTCCCGATCGATCTTCACTTCACCCTTCTCGTTCAGTTTTGCGCCCACATCTCGCGCCAGATCTGAGAGCGGAAAATGGCCTATATCGACGAACAAAGCAGCAAGATTCAGCTCTTCTAACCCCTGGAAAGGTCGATCCAAAACCACTGAACTCACGAAGTCGTCGCCCTTGACTTCAAGGACGTTGGTTTCGTTTATCACCTCGATCTTCTCGTTCGCCTCGACTCGTTTCAGGTTGATCGGCTCTGGCCTGATCTTCTCGCCTCTGTAGATTATGTACACCTTCTTTGCATAATCTGAAAGAAGCAGAGCCTCTTTTGCGGCAGAATCTGAACCACCCACAACGCCCACTACCTTGTCTTGATAGAACGCTCCGTCACAAAGGGCGCAGTAATGAACGCCTCGTCCCGCGAACTTATCTTCGCCAGGCATCCCCAACTTTTTCCAATCGGTCCCTGTGGCAAGGACGATCGCCTTGGTGTGAAAGTACTCTTCACCCATAAAGACCTTGAAACATCCCTTCTCGCACTTCTCGATCCTGGTGACATTTCTTTCCACCACTTCAAGATCGTAATCGTCAAGATGATCCTGGAACCTTTTTATCAGATCAAGGCCAGTTATCCGGCTAAATCCTGGATAGTTGGCGATGTCGTCCGTGGAAATTATGGTTCCGCCAAGGCTTTCTGCCACCAGGACAGATCTCATCATGAACCTGCCTGCATAAATGGCCGCAGCAATACCAGAAACTCCACCCCCGACGATGACGAGATCGTACATCTTCTGCGACATCTGGACCAGTTTTAGGGCTTCTTGAATCCGCTCGACCTTGTAGCCTACTATTATGGTCCCGTCGATGTCCAGGACCGGAACGCCTTTTTGTCCTGACTTGTCGAAAGCTTCTTGTCTTGCGCTCTCGTTTTCTATGACGTTTCGCTCCTGAAACTCGATCTTGCTTTTCTTGAGAAATTCCTTGACTTTCTCGCACCAAGGACAACTTGGCATGGTGTAGACCGTAACGCCGGAGATATCTTCCATCTGAGCCTCCGTCGGATGATATCAGACAATACCAAAGCGTATCGAATGATGTGGGACTCTATTTATCGATACCGACTGCAAACTGGTCAAGACAGCTTGCTTGAGCCTTTTGTTATGGATAAAAATTTTTTAGAATTCGAGGGTTACCCCTCGCCTTTTGAAGGCACTGGCTGGAGCTTGGGTGGTCGCTGGCCCAATTCTTGATCGAGCATACCTAGCTCCTTCTCGCCGCTCACCATCTTTAGCTTCTGGACGATCGCATCTGCGTTGGATTCCTCTTCAACCTGCTCTTTTACGAACCACTGAAGCATGTCCATGGTGGCGTAATCCTTCTTTGCAGTTGCCATATCCATCAGCCCGTTGATCAGACCCGTAACCTTCTGCTCGTGCTGATAAACTTCTTCTGCCACATCGAGAGGCGACCCCCAGTCTTGGCCCGGCTGATCTATTGCCTGAAGCCTCACTCTCCCACCTCGCTCTACGACATAATCGTAAAACTTCATCGCATGCATAAGCTCTTCTTGAGCCTGTACCCTCATCCAGTTGGCAAAACCTGGAAGTTTTATGGACGAGAAGTAAGACGACATGGATAGATATAGATAGGATGAGTATAGCTCCCACCTTATCTGGCCGTTAAGAGCTGCCTCCAACTTCTCTTCAATCGCACCCATCCTTTACGCCCCACTTTTAGCTCTCTTCAAAGTCCTCTTTTCCCGCGCCACAAACCGGACAGACCCAATCGTTGGGTATATCTTCAAAAGCGGTTCCAGGTTCAATCCCAGAATCAGGATCGCCTTTCTCTGGATCGTAGACGTATCCACAGACCGTGCATGTGTATTTCTTGGCCACAATTATCGCCTCTTTATGTGGGTCACATTTTCTCCCCCGAAAAACATGCCCAATAATACAACAATGTATTCTGGACTGCTCAGTATATAATCTTTTGTGTTTGATTGAGATCGGAAGCTTCTTTTTTCCTCAGATGTAACGCTCAAGCGTCTCCATTATCACCTTATCTCTATCCACTATCTCTATGCCATATTGATCAAAGTTGTCCCCAAAAGTGGGCGCATCTTTTCTGTAGAATACTCCAAGAGGAATCGATACATCAGAGTTATAGTCCCATTCTTCGATCTTCTCTCGTGCAAGTTTCTGATTCGTTGGATCGTGCCCTTCCAACCCGTAGACATGCTGATTGTAGTACTCATACATATTGAAAAAAGTGACACACACTTGAAGCACGTCCACGAAAGAAAAGCCTTTGTGCAAGATCGCTTCTTTGAACATGCTTTTGAGAAGATCCATCCCATGCGAGTACCCTCTGGCAACGAAAGTTCCGCCGCTGGAAAAAACCAGATCCAATGGGTTTATTGGATTTACTTCTAGGCCGTATGGTGTGGACTTTCCCTTGAACCCAGACGGTGATGTCGGGGTGTACTGGCCCGTGGTCAGCCCATAAACTCTGTTGTTGTGAACGATTGTGGTTATGTCCACGTTCCTTTTTGCAGCAAAGACCAGATGACTGAGTCCTTCTGCATAAGCGTCTCCATCACCTGCAAAACATATCACAGTAAGCTCGGGGTTTGCAAGCTTAATCCCAGTTGCAACCGGGATCGTTCTTCCGTGGATGGAATAGAAACTGTTGACGCCGATGTAATCTGCAATCTTGGCATGGCACCCAACCCCTGAGACCAAGACGACGTTCTCTAGAGGAAGAATGCCTTCTTCATCAAGTTCCTGAAGGACAGGTCTTATCGAGTTCAAAATGGCGAAATTGCCACATCCAGGACACCACGTAATCGGGGCATCCGTGCCCAACTTTTGCGAAGTCAATCAGATCACTTCCTCTAACTCACTTTCAAGATCCTCAACGGATATGGGCCTTCCATCGTACTTTAGAATCATCTCATCGACAAAGATCCCGTAACTTCCGACCAGTTTTGCCAGTTGTCCTGTGGAGTTTGCCTCAACGCAGATGACTCGATCTACGCCATCGAGCGCATCCCAGAAACTTTCTAGCGGGAAGGGGTTGAGGACGACTGGCTGAATCATTTTCAAACCATGTTTCTCTGCCATCTCGGCGCAGACGCCTTTGGTCGATCCCCAGCAGAGAAGGGCAATAGACGCCGTCTCGTCGCCGTAAATATCCACCACAGGATAATCTTCCAGGCCGATTTTGAGGCTCTCCTCTTTGATGAGCAGTTTGTCCTGGTTTTTGGTGACTTCGATCGGTTCTTCAGTGGTTATGCCAGAATCCAGATGAGCGTAACTGTTCACCTTAACAGTCTCGCCAGATATCGGCGGAAACGCCATCGGTGAAACTCCAGTCTCGGCGGGAGCGTATCTTTTGTAATGGCTGACACCATCCCAAAGAGGCGGTTCAACCTCTTCTATCTCGCCGATTTCGTCCATCTCCAAGCTGTAAGCGCTCTCACCCAGGTTTTTGTCTGTCAACAAGATGGTAGGGACTTGGTACTCCCAGGCGAGGTTCAAGGCAGCTGCCGACCAGAAATATGCCTGTTCAGCATCTCCTGGCGCAATCACCAATCTTGTGAACTCGCCTTGACCTGCGTTCATGACGAAATGGAGGTCTGACTGCGTGGTATATGTGGGAACTCCAGTACTGGGTCCTGGTCGCTGGGCCATCACCACTACTATCGGAAGTTCTGCCATCCCCGCAAGGCTGAACCCTTCGTTCATCAGGCAGAAACCCCCTCCAGAAGTTCCTGAAGCTACCCGTTTCCCGGCATATGCAAACCCCAAAGCCATGAGGATGGCTGCGATCTCGTTTTCAGGATGGACCACCTTGATCGAAAAGTCGTCAGCTGCCTTTGCCAAGAAATGAAGAATGCTAGAAGATGGCGTCATGGGATAGGAAACATAGGCTTCAAGGCCACCTTTGACCAGCCCAAGGCCGATAATCTCGTTTCCTGTGATCACAGGGCAGCAAGGCCGATCGAACCGTTCTGCCTTTACCAGCTCTTCGGCTTCGTCATAGCCTTGCCGTGCAACCTTGATGTTTGCTTCAATATCTTTTGGAATTTCTTTTTGAAGTACGTTTTCTAGGACGTTCCACTCGATTCCTGCCGATTTTGAAAAAGCCCCAATGAGACAGGTATTTCGAGCGATTGCAGGAGCGCCAGCTTCCGTCACGATTTCTTTTAGCGGAAAGCCAAGTCCTCCTGGAACTTCTGATTTGACTTCGTCGCTGTCGTAGATCAAAAGAGCCTTTTCTTTCATCCGATCTCTGTGCAGATCGATGGTCTCCTGATTTAGGGCGAGCAGAAAGTCCACATTGTCACAGTGAGCTCCTATTTTGCTCTTAGAGGCCCTGATTATGGAGAAGTTGTGTCCACCTCTTACAAGGGACGGGTAGTCATAATATTGGTACAGATGGTAACCGAGCTGGTTAAATATGCGGGCGATTATCATTCCGGCCTCGTTTATGCCGTCGCCTGCCCGACCTCCAACCAGAACGGAAAATTCGTTCATTTTCGGTCCACCTCCTTCATGAAATGGTGATTTGACGAAACTATTCTAGACGCCAAAGTTTCCAGGACGCCGCTCATGCTCATTTTCGTCTTTACCATTGTGGGGGTTGGCGGCCCCAAACACCTTAGATATAATTACATTTCCGAGGTATATAATAACTTCGTATGTCTTGGTCCTGGATACAAATTGCAGCGCGAATCTCCAAAAGGCCTCATTTTGGGCTCAAACGATAAGTTTATCGCGAGGTAGAGGGCTTTCGTGATCTGGTGATCTCTTGGACTCTTTCGACTCCGTGAACAACAAGAACCTTTTCTCCAACCATTATCTCGAAAACCAGATCAAGTCGACTTGGGAATGGAAAGAAGAGGACCACGTGTCTGCTTTTGAAGAGATCAAGAGGATATACGATCGGGAGTTTGCCTTCGTCGAGAGCTTGAACGAGTCGCAGCTTGAAGAGCGCTTCTTCAGGGCGGTTTTCAAGACACTTCTTCCCCACTACGAGGTTCAAGGAGTCACCAAGACCAGAGAGTTTCCGGATTACGCTTTCTTCCCAGATCAGACCTCCCGAGATCAGGCGCAGAGTCACAAGGACACTGGCACCTTTTTCAAGGAGGCCTATGCCATCGGCGAGGTCAAGAGGTGGGATGTGGAGCTTGACCGATTCGGAAAGAACCGGCACGACAAGAGGAGGAACCCGAGCTTTCAGATCTGGCTCTACCTTCACGACACTGAGCCTGAGTGGGGCATTCTCTCCAATGGTCGCAAGTGGCGGCTCTACCATCAAGACAAACCGCTGGATGTTTACTACAAGGTGAATCTCGCAGCGATCCTGGAGAAAAACGACCTGGAAGGCTTCAGGTACTTTTACTACTTCTTCAGGAAAGCCGCATTCCTTCCAAACGAGAAGGGCGAGGTATTCTTAGACGAAGTTTTGAAAGGATCTGCAGACTACGCCCAGGAGATCGGGGACAACCTGAAGGAGAACGTCTACCGAGCAATGAAGAAGATCTCGGAGGGGTTCTTCGCATGGCCCGAGAACGGGCTCGATTCTGAGAAACCCGAGACCAGGGCAGAGGTTCAGAAGAACACGATGATTCTTCTCTATCGGTTCCTCTTCTTGCTTTATGCTGAGGGAAAGTCGCTTCTTGACCTGAGGGACGAGCAGTACAGGGAGTTTTACAGCTTCGATCGGATCAAGAAGAAGGTGGCAGAAAGGGCCGATGGACCAGAGAAAGGGCGCTACCCTTTCAACAGGGCGAAGGCTGCGAGTTATATGTCGCCACATGAGTTTGGGCGAAGGGCTACGAGATCATGGAATAGATGGGTGGGGCAGGGGATAACACCTAAAGCTCATCCCCCAAAACTTTGCTCGAATTGATACATTCTACCATCTTTTGAAGTTTTGATATGATCTATAGATGAACTACATAGGGATGACAAGTCAGGTTTATTTTGTTTGTCAGCCAAACCTTTAATATTTTCGAGATGTGATATTACTTTTTGTTTTGTATCGCTAAATTGTTCTTTCGTGGCAACATTTACTCCAATTTCCTGGAGGTCGAACGTTACTATATTAAATGGTGTTCTCGCTAAGTCTTGATTTATTGCTTCCCCAACTATTTTTTCGAGGGCGTCAACTGCTTCATTTGTTACTTTTACAATATTCTGACTAATCGCGTTCTTTCCAATCTCTCTAATATTTATTCCCGCCTGTATTGCTGCATCGTCAAGTCCCTTCTTAGAGACTTCGATTCCAAGGGTTTCGAGCGTGGAGATTGCACTGGACGCATAATCTTCTTTGGTTTTTTGTATAGCCATTACCCCAATATGTCCCAAACTATCCATTAATGCCATCTCTGCATCTGAGAGTTCTTCCTTTGCAGCCGCCATTCCAACACGTTCAAGAGAGTTTATTGTAATAAAAGTTAGGAGAACTATTCTGTCAGTGTTATTTCTAAACTCTTGTGAAACGAACTCGACTCCAAGCGACCCCATAATTTCTGATATTGTCCATATTGCCCCTGAAAGTTCCTCTTTTGCAGCTATTTCCCCAATATCTGCGATATCATCCAGAACTAAACACGCGAAATCATTGCGTTTTTGTTTGAACGCCGTTAAACCAATATCTTTAAGAACATCTGAAGAGACCGACGTTGCGATTTCGAGCCTTTTCCCAGCAGCCAATAATCCTATACTTCTGAAAGAATCTATTGCACAATATAGTATTTTCTCTCTTTTTTGTAACTCAGCAAATTTACCAATTCGCGTAATAGCGTGAATCACGGCGAGGGTAGTGGTCTCATCTTCCCTACTTATCGCCAGCTTTGCGATATTATAATAATGATTGAAGATAAAATTAGCAAAACGGGTTTCCTCTTTTTCATCAGCTTCATAATTTTTTAATATAAATTCTATTTTGAATCCTATGGCGTTTAATCCATCATCTACAGTTGCTACGTCATATCTCATTGAGGAACTTATTATAATATATATTATATCCTGCAATGGATCGTTTTTATCGCCGGGACGTTCTACAGAAAAAATATTATCTTTAGTAATTCCTTCCACTAAAAATTCTATTATTCTATTTGGATCAATCAAACGAAGGGTGTTGTTAATATAAGGGAAAAGAATCACTAGGTTAAAAATACCAAGAACAAATGCGACCGAGATGCCCCACTCCAAATTATTTATATGAATATTTTCACTATCTATGAGCCTCAACACCGCCAATCCGTATACAATACTGATTACATAAATAGATAAAATAAACCACAGATCTGGGCTCCTTATAAATATTTTTATAACTCTGGGCGAATATGACGACGCTGCTAGTTGTACAGCTACAAGGCTCAATGTAATGACCACCGCAATTATTGTTGCCTCGCTTTGTACCAGTGCACTAAGCATATACCTGGCACTATCACCATCGGTATTCGTAATACCTGCGAGAAGCAGTGCTGGTAATATGTGATATGTGTCAAAAATATATATAATGTATGTGTTAAGTAAATGAAATGCAGACACTATCATAGATATTACAATAAATATTATAAAATAAGGCTTTAACTCTCTCAGCTGAAAGTAATTCAAATAATACCTCCAGCTAAATTCTCTTCGCTAAACTATTTACAGATATCCATTTCACATGATAGAAGGCATCCGCAGCCAGGAGAAAGGTCATTTTTTTAGTGGTGAATGGTAGTAGGACCCTGCATTTTTCCTCCTCTGGCTGGAAGACTACATCGGCGCAGAGGTCGAGACGCTAACGAACAAGACCAAAGTCCGGGCCTACTACGAGTTGGAGTTCAAGGACCTGCTGGCCGTCCTCAAGAAGAACAAAAGGAAACTCGGCGCTGATCCTGCCCGGCGAGGCTTCCAGGATGATCTGCACCGGGAGTTTCAAGACTCGATGGGGAAGCTTGCGCCGCTTCTTGCGAAGATTGAAACGACCGACCGGCTGATTGATTCGGTCGTCTACAAACTCTACGGCCTCACCAACGAGGAGATCGATATCGTCGAAAAGAGTCTCAGGTGATTCTGCGCTGTTTTCTCATTCTCTTTTTCTGGGGCTGCCCGGGTGGCTAGCGCCAACCGGTGCTAATCACACCGGTCGGGGCTTCCAGGATGATCTGCGGCAAGAGTTCCAAGACTCAATGAAGAAGCTCAGGGCCATTCTTACGAAGATCGAAGATACCAGCCGCGCCGGTCGGGTTGAACGCCGGGAAACATCGGGGTGGTCGCAAACCACGCCTTGACCTACTCAGCGAGGACAAAAAAATCAGAAAATCAGAGCCTATAAATGTTGGAGATCTTCTCGTTTATCTCCCGCCTCAAATCGTCATCAATCTCCCCAAGTTCGCCATAGATCAGAGATTTGTCTATGGTTGTGATCTTGTCGAGCTTGATCACAGAACTGGTCTTCAGCCCGGTTTTTTTGAAGGATCGATCATGACTTTGTATAACAACTTGTGTCTCGTCGGCGAAACCTGGGATCTTGGATGATATGAAGGCCACTATTGCATCTTTCTTTCCGACATAAACAACCAGAGCAGGCCTTATTTTCGTGTTCGTCATGTCAGTGAAGGGAAACGGAACGAGAACTATTTTTCCCCTTTCGATTTGCTCGCTCAAGGTTATCTCCTTCACTTGTATCTGATCTTCAGGTCTTTTAATGTATAGATGTCCGGCTCCTCTTCAAGAAACTCGGCCAATGATGTTTCTGCCAGTTTCATTATCCCGCGGGTCTCTTCCTCACAAGTGAGATCATCTCCAATGCGGGGTTTAAAGCCTGGGGGACGGGTCACCATCTTCTCTGGCCTTCTTTCCTTCACCTTCTCACCAGCCATCATAGAGGTTATGCTCATGGATGTGGTAAATAACCTTTGGAACGATCACTCAATGCAGATCTATCCGTGAGTAACACTGTTGATTTTCATCCGCCGCATCTCCTTTGCCACGCCCGAAGATGAGCGCGCCCGGCTCGTCTCTGAGCTAAAGGACCTCTACGCCGCCCAGGACTTCGATAGAGTTCTCAGGCGAGTGGAAAGCTGCCTGCACGAAGGCACCGAGGGCGAAAAGTTGGACGTGGTTTGCGACTTCTTGGCTTCCTTGGCTGAAAGCAGGAGGAGATCAAGGGCTTTCTCCTCTGGCTGGAAGGCCGCATCGGCACAGAAGTCGAGGCGCCCATCAGCAATACTAAGATCCGGGCCTACTACGAGTCCGAGTTCAAGGACCTGCTGGCCGTCCTCAAGAAGAACAAAAGGAAACTCGGCGCTGATCCTGCCCGGCGAGGCTTCCAGGATGATCTGCACCGGGAGTTTCAAGACTCGATGGGGAAGCTTGCGCCTCTCCTCATGCGGATCGAAGAGACCGACCGGCTGATCGATTCGGTGGTCTACAAGCTCTACGGCCTCTCGACGGAAGAGATCGATATCGTCGAAAAGAGTCTCGGGTGATTCTGGGTGGTAATGGAAGTAAGCCGTTGGATTACCTGGGAAGAATTACCGACAGAATAAAAAGACATGAATACGCAAGTTGGATATTGGGAATTTTATGGGCGATCAGATGCAGGTTGTACGTAACACAATATTGGCGATCTTGCGGGAAAATGGAGTTAAGCGGGCGGCTTTCTTCGGCTCCATCGTCCGGGACGAGATGAACGAAGACAGCGACATCGATATCCTCATCGAGTTCGAGGGTAGAAAGAGCCTTTTAGATCTATCCCATCTCAAAAATGAGCTGGAAGATGCCGTAAATAGACGTGTGGATCTTCTCACCTACAAATCGCTCCATCCCCAGCTGAAAGACAGGATTCTGGCAGAACAGGTCCCGATACTATGAAAAAAGATCCAGGGGTGTTTTTCGACCACATCCTGGAATGCATTGACCTCATAGAAAATTATTCTGAAGGAATTGCTGAAGCTGAGTTCATGAAGTCGGTATCACTTCAAGATATGATCGTCAGGAGAATCGAGATCATAGGCGAAGCGGTCAAGAACCTTCCTGATGACCTTAAAAGAGAGCATCCGGAGATCCCCTGGAGAGATATCGCCGGGTTGAGGGATATAGTGGTCCACCAGTACTTCGGGCTGGATCTGGAACTCATTTGGGACGTGGTCACGAGGGATATACCAGATCTAAAACCAAAAATCTTGAAAATACAAGATGAGATGAGGAATTTATAGCCTCGTCTGCGCCATCTTTTTCCGCCAGGGTGCAACACCACTACCACACCACTGGCGCCGAGGGCGAAAAGTCGGACGTGGTTTGCGACTTCTTGGCTTCCTTGGCTGAAAGCAGGAGGAGATCAAGGGCTTTCTCCTCTGGCTGGAAGACTACATCGGCGCAGAGGTCGAGGCGCTAACGAGCAAGACCAAGATCCGGGCCCGCTCCTTGCAAAGATCGGAAAGATCGACCTGTTGATCGATTCGGGGGGATTTAACCCATGATGCAGAAATCCTTTTCCCATCCTCGTCGGCCCTATCCCTCTAAACGTTTGTAGAGCTTGTGCGCCTTGTCGATGGTCGTTATTTCCAAGATCTTGACCAGCTTGTCCTTCTCGCAAATTTGATAAAAAACGGTGAATGATCGGCCGATGTGTAATCGATAGAGCTTATAATCCAGGTGCAGCAGCTCTTTATCGTCCCCTTGGCCAGGGTATGGGTCCTCTGAATGGGCATGACACTTCTCCTTAATTAGTCGCTGGCTCTTCTCCGGAAGATCTGATAGATATTTCAAAGCTTTTCTATCGATCACCAACTTGCGGCTCAAAGGGGCAGCTCCACAAAATCACCTTCATCGGCGATCTTCTTCAAATGATCTATCAGCCGAGCCTTCTTCTCACGTTCTATCATTTCTGCGAGGAGCTGGCTGAAGGTCTCTCCCGGTCTCTTGAGATCTGAGAGCTCAGCCCATACGGGCTCGGTTACAGCCACACGTTTTGTTGCAAGCATGGTAATCTTGTAAAGGTTGTACAGCAGATATAATTTGTGGCTCTGGCTGAAAAGATGATCGAGATGAACAAACAAGAGAAAGAGGAGACAAAGGGCTTTCTCCTATGGCTGGAAGGCCGCATCGGCACAGAAGTCGAGGCGCCCATCAGCAATACTAAGATCCGGGCCTACTACGAAATCGAGTTCAAGGAATTCCTGGCCGTTCTCAAGAAGAACAAACGAAAGCTCGGCGCCGATCCTGTCAGGAGGGTCTTCCAGGATGATCTGCGGCGGGAGTTTCAAGACTCGATGGGGAAGCTTGTGCCACTTCTTGCGAAGGTAGGGGAGACCGACCGCTTGATCGACGAGATCGTGTATCGGCTCTACGGCCTCACCGACGAGGAGATCGAGATCGTCGAAAAGAGTCTCAGGTAGATTCTGTGCTGTTTTCTCTTTTTTTGGCCGCCCGGGTGCCTTGCGTCGACCGGTGTGCCGGTCGAGTTGAACGCCGGGATCAACAGAGGCATTCGTCACATCTCAAATTTTGAACGGTCCAGGAAGTATAAATGTAATCAGATGCATAGGAATGCGACGATGGATATCGAGGAGATCTTGAAAGCCCGGCGTGAGGAAATCCTCATCATAGCCGCGAAATACGGCGCACGGAACGTGAGGGTGTTCGGCTCGGTCGCCCGTGGTATGGCAGACGAAGAGAGTGACTTAGACCTTCTCGTAGAGCTGGAGCCGGGCACAACCCTGCTGAGCCATTCTGCAATGATCCGAGAACTGGAAAGGCTGCTTGGACGCAAAGTAGACGTGGTGAGTGAGCGAGGTCTACGGGAGCGCATCCGAGACCGCGTCTTGCAGGAGGCGGTGCCTCTTTGAGAGATGATCGAGAATTGCTGCTAGAGTATGTGTTTAGCCCCCAAAAATGAATTGCTCGATGTTGGTTTTAGTCGGTGAACGCAC
>CAYWZG010000045.1:0-17159 GCA_964462795.1 uncultured Methanotrichaceae archaeon | reverse complement strand
CATCTCCCTCGGAAGTTGCGTCTCCGTCAGCATCTCCCTCGGAAGTTGCGTCTCCGTCAGCATCTCCCTCGGAAGTTGCGTCTCCATCAGCATCTCCCTCAGAAGTTGCGTCTCCATCAGATCCATCCCCGTCATCAGGTGGCGACTGTGCCAGCCCCCCCATTGACAAGACCGCCGCCATTATGATGAGAATCAGACAGAGCAGTCCCCCAATCCTAAGGTATTTCATGACTCTCCTCCAACGCTTGTTGATTTTAATATAACCGTTTTTTGTCGGTTCCATATGTAGTTTATGTACTTTCTCAAGCCAGCAATGTTACATATAGTCCCACATAATCGTTCTGCCTTTTTACAGTTTTTCGCATCATATTAAACCTTACTTCGAAGTTAAGCGTTTTCATGGAAATGTCGGGTATTTTGTTCGTGGGCAAATCACAAAACGGGGTGAGATTGATTATTTTATTTCGTTTCGCACTCTAACTACCGTTAATTCCAACAGTTAACGAATCCCACCGACTTTCTCATGAAAATGTCCACCATATGAAGTCATTACATGGCGATTTTCATGTTTAGGGAATGTGTCTACGAATCATGGGCGTTTTGGCAGGGGAAATTGCCATCACAAATACTTATTCACTCTACTTTCCAAGTTTTGGCTTTCGCATACATTTGTTAGGTTATAAGCCGAATTAATGCTATTTTTGTTGAACTATGCGCGAATTAGTTCCGCTCTCACAGTTCTCGTATTATGCGAGATGCAAGGACAGTTTATAAACTGGGCGCGACCGAGGGAAAACTTGGAAAGTAGAGTTATTCAGATCGTTTTAGCTTACATAATGCGGATTGACTTCAGATAATAATTAGTTCAGTTCGACCCACCTGCAAGTATTCAGAATTCACAATCCTCGTTTATACATAAAATATGGTAAAATTAACTAAAATATGTGTTCAATTTAGCTATGAAATCGCTATCAGGAGAATTATTTCAAATCAAAGCGCACCCTGCCGAAACGCCCATGATCCAAAGGCTCATGCCCGAAAGATGGAAATCGATATGCTTCGGTGGCATGTGTAGACTATTTTCATGGGAAAGTCAGATCCCACCTAACGGAAGGGGATCTTCCTGCTGTGCCACTCACCACATCCCTGAGATAAATCAGGGCATCCAAAGCGCACTGTAACTTGACCATTAAAATAATTATTAAAATTTCACATAAATCCCCAGGTACTCCAAAATAGATCGAATGGTACTGGTTCCAGTTGCTCAAGATAATCTGACTACAGATACGTACCAAAACAAAAACAGCATCAATCGGCCACAAATTTAAAAAACAGGCCTAATTGGTGGCCGACGAAAAATCTCGCGAATTACGGCGAATGGTGCTGATCATGGGTACTCTGAGTAGTTATAAGTTCACTGCGCTTAATATATCTTTGAAATTTTTATAGATCAATTTTGCAAGCTGAGTTGTGCAATAGATTAGTGATACTACAGAGAACACCATGCCAGCTGATAGTAGTGCTACGAACAGATTTTCTAATATCATACAAACCAATTCCTACATACACTATATAGCAGTATATTCTATATATACCTTGCGTATCACTTATTCTGTATTTGGCATGTGTTTAGCCCCTCGTTATAGTCCGTCCAAATTGAGCTCAACCAGTTTCAGTCCAATTGTGAGGTTGAATCGCTTAGAAGTACGCGTAAAGGAACTCGAAGCCCTGCTGGCCAAATACGAGAAGGCACATGTTCCACCGAGTCCAAAACGTGGTGGTAATTGCAAAAAGTGCCCAAATAAGGATGGTGTCAAAGGAACACCCAGTCAGAAAAAAGGGCATAAGGGCGTTACGAGACCTCCTGCAAAACCAGATAAACAAGTAGACGTCACGACAGATCGATATCCTTGTCCTGATTGCGAAATTGAGCTTGGTGACACTTTCAGAATTGAATCAAAAATCATTGAGATGAATCCTGAGCCACAACCCGTCATCGTGACCGAATACAAAAATAGGATTCCGTAAGCCTCGGGTGGGATTTGAACCCACGACCTCGTCCTTACCAAGGACGCGCTATGCCAGCTAAGCCACCGAGGCACGAAAAGGTGCGATCCCCCCTCATGCCTTTCCTGTTTTTGTACCTTTCGGTCCGCGCGCCCTGGCGGCGAGGCGTTTAAGCACCCAACTCATCGCCCCGCCCTCGACTAGAATCGCGCCGCCGATAGCAGAATATTTATCTCAGCAGCCACAAAACCATAAGCGTGCCACCAAAGATCCAGAACGGCGAAAAACTGATACGGAAAATCCGCCCTCATCCACTGGCATTCTACAAACTCTATCTAATCTGGATCTACCTCGTTTTGGTTGGCCTGTTCTTCATGGAAGGGCCTCAAATCGAGATCGGGAACATGAGCCCTGAAACTTCGACCTGGTTTACTTGGTGGTTTTTGATCATCGTGCCTGCAATCCTGATCGCTCTTTTCAGGATCAACTGGAGATGGCTCTTTGCACTCGCCATACCTGGCATTGCTGCCTATTACCTGCCCGAACAGACGTGGTACCTCGCATTCCTTGAGACATACAACTTAAGCTTGCTTGGTGATCAAAACCTGATCCTAATGTCCTTTGGAGCCTTGGGAATCTTAGGGACTGAAATGCACCGACGATCTCACCGCTACTACATCACGAGCTGGCGCTTGATCTTGGAATCTGGCCACTTGGGCGTTCACCGAAGAACGTTGCTATACAAGAACATAAACGACCTCGTGGTGGAACAATCGGTTTTCGGTCGACTATTCAACTTCGGAACGGTAATCCCCATCACCGCCTCGGGTTTTGGCCTTGGAAACGATTTCAGCATCGCAGGCGCCGCCATCGGAACCAAGGCAACGGTCGGCGCAGGCGGTGGAAAGACCATCTCCACTCCAAGAGCCAGATCTTATCATCTCATGGAAGGAATCCCACGCCCCGACGAGACTCACGACCTCATAATATCGATGATGCACAACCAGACCGACAACGGTTACAACGGCGACGTCGAAGGTCACCAGGGCGCAGACTAAAATGTGATCTGAGATCAGGTGAACAGGGTACCAGATGGGGCCATGGGCATGGCCATGGCCAAATGAGACGGCTCAGAAAAGAAAAGGTGGGCACAAGGACAAAAGACGGATCCTGGGCCGCAGCTCTAACACATTCTTGACGAACTTTTGATTGATTTTTGGTCAGAATCCGCTGAAATCTTGGCCCCGGACAGGACCTTGCGCCATATGGCCTGGCTATTTCGCCGCGTGACCTGGCCATTGGATTTGGAGTGCAGAACCCTGGACCAATTGGCAACGCTCGAAACAGATCCGGAAGACGGTGTGTTGAGCCGCTTGGCAGCACTTGAACTGGATTTGGATCGCTGACTTTTGGAACGCACTGAAGAGCTCGAAACGGATTTAGAAGGCGAACCCGCGAGCTGTTTGGCAGCACTTGAACTGGATTTGGATCGCTGACTTTTGGAACGCACCGAAGCGCTCGAAACAGATTTTGATGCAGGACTATTGCCAAGGACGCTCAAGTAAACCTCTTCGGTATTCCCGGCGATCCGATCCCAGGTGAAGTCGCGCTCTACTCGTTCCCTTCCTGCTAAGCTCAGTCGTGCCCTTTCTTCGGGATTTTCAAGCATCCTGTTTAAGCACCAGGCGATTGACTGAGGCTCGATATACGCCAACAACCCGTCCTCGAAGTTCTTGATGATGCTGACCGCACCAGTAGCGATCACAGGCTTTGCCGCATCCCAACCTTCTAACACCACTATCCCGAAAGGCTCGTTTCTGCTCGGAATGCATATGATGTCACAAGCGTTCATCCACTCCTCTTTCAAGGTGCTGGGACAGTACCCAAGAAAGTGGCAGGACTCATCGACGCCAAGTTCTCTCGCCCTATCTTCACAGTACTGCTTCATGCTTCCGTCACCTATGAAGACGAACTCCACGTCCCAGCGTTTATCCAGGATCTGAGGAATGGCTTCCACCAGGATGTCGGGACCTTTCTGATACCCCATCCTGCCGCAGAAAAGAACCACTGGAGTGAGTGGATGTATGCCGTACTTCTCCTTCATCTGACCAGGATCGACACTCCTTCTGATACTTCCGATGACGATCCCGTTTGGTATGATCTCTATCTTCTCGTTGGGCATCTGATAAAGCCACATCAGCTCGTCTTTCATCCTCTGAGTTGTGGTGATCACCCGTGCAGACTCGTATCCTCCGAGCCATTCCCTATGGGCGACCTCTCTTGGGATTCCATCATAGCTGAAGTTGTTCCCACTTCTGCCCCACTCAGTGCTGTGCAAGGTGATCACATAAGGAACGCCGTAACTTGCCTTGATCCTGTCAAGAGCCATGACAGGGTGCCAGTCGTGGCCATGCATTATGTCAAACTTGCCAAAAAGTTTTTGCACATATCCGAACCGGTCATGTATGGCATCGCACATGCGATCCATCTGATAGACAATATCTCCCGAAAAGTCCGAGTCCACCCTCTGATAATGAACGCCGTTGATCTCGTCATAAGACCCAAAATCACCTCGACGAGTGAATACGTGGACTTCGTGTCCTCTCCTAGCCAGGGCTTCTGATAGTTCTGACACGTGGGGCGCAACCCCACCAACCTTTACAGAGTAAAGGCTCTCCCAAGAGACCATCCCTATTCGCATTTCAGCCACCGCACGAAACTAATAACGCAGCTCATATTATAATACATTTTATCCAATAATATATCCAACCAGATCTCTTTGTTATATCTCAACACAGCATAGACATACACAGGTTTGAGACGATGTACAGTCGAAAACCCCTTAGATGAAACTAATCGGTTCTCGACTATATTGCGAATTTAAGATCTGTCCGAAAGGCATCGTTAAACACTATAATCTCAAAGTCCGATCACCCCAGTGACCAAGAACTTTCGGGCAAGATGTGGCATCATCTCAGATTAGCATCTCACGATTAGGGTTATGCCAATCATCTCTATCACAACGTGTCAGCAGAATCATCTCTAACTTCAAACTGAACACACCTTGCCGGGAAGCTATATGTCCAATCGCCACTTTCCGTTATAATTTCTATGTTGTAAGTTCATTAACCTTTCGGTTTTGAGCCTCAAACTCCACGAAGATCAGAGGCAGCTTGCTCTGGAGAGACCACGTTTATGAAAACTCCCGTATTTTTCTCAAAACCTGCAATTTTCGATAAAACCGGCTGAATCCGAATATTGAGATGGTAGCGAAGGTCCGGTAGCTGGTAGATCATGTAGTTGTAAGGTGGATCGTTCAGAAGTTCAGAGATCCTGCGCAAAGCTTCGCCCAGAATTTGAGCAAGTTTTTGAGCCTGAAGGTCGTTTAGCTCTCTTAGGTCAAAGATGTGATCTTTTGGTAAAATCCAGGTCTCATAAGGCGACTGAGAGAAGAAGGGCGCGATCAGAATCCAGCACTCGTTTTCATAGATCAACCGCTCAGAAGATGTCTCTCGCTCGATGAGGGCACAGTAAGGGCAACGCGCTGCCGAAGATATGACATTCATCTCCCTCAAGAGAAGTGGAGGCTTTAATGGCATGGCGATGATCTGAGTATGGGTATGGGCAAGAGACGCCCCAGCTACTCGCCCCCAGTTTTTGAAGATGGGGACGTACTCGATTTCCTTTGAAGATATGTAATGTAAATAACGATCCTTGTAAACTTCTACCATCTTCACCAGATCTTTCAGATCGAAATTGGCCGGAGAACTTTTGTGATCTGGCGACTCCACAACGACCTCGTGAAATCCCTGGGCCGGATGGGCCACCCACTCTCGGGTGGGCGGTTTTGGGTCCGGTGCCATTGCAGGATACATGTTGGGAAAACAGCGAGCTTGCCAGTTTTTAACCCTCTTGGCGCCATCGGAAAAGACGCCTCGTTCCGTGTAAACCGCGGTTGCTAAGGGCGTCATCTCCTCGTTTCCTGGACAGAATGGACAGTTGGATGACGCGCTTTTTGTCTCTGGCTCGGGTGCAAAGTCAGATGGTCTCTTCGCCCGTTCTGAGGCGATCACACAGTACTCTTCGAGAAAGTAGTGCCGCCTCAGTTCTGGGATGATACCACGTCCTCATATATCTTCACGGTCTCCTCAGCGGCGCGTTTCCAGTTGAAGACGTCAAGACACTTCTTCCGGGCGTTTTGGCCCCACCGACGCATCCTGTCTTGATCTTCCAAAACCAGGTTGATGCCCCAAGCGATATCCTCAGGGTTTTGAGGATCGACGTGGACCCCTGTTGGATTTTCTGATGAGGGGTTGTCTACGATCTCTCTAAGGCCGCTTACGCCGTTAGCCCCCACCACCGCGGGCTTTTCCATCGAGGCAGCCTCGACAGCCACGATCCCAAAAGGTTCGTATAGACTTGGAAATACGCAAAGGTCAGAAAGTGCGTAATGGCAAATTTTCGTCTCAAGGTCCAGAAAGTCGGTCACAACCCTGACCGATTCGCCCAAAGGCTCTGCCTCGCGCTTGATCTGATCTGCAAGTGTCCCTTTCCCCACTACGAGAAGCTTTGCCTTTGGGTGCTTTTTCAAGACAGAAGGCATCGCTCTTACGAGAGGGATTGCGCCTTTGACCGACTCGAGCCGTCCTATGAAAAGGATTACCTGGTCTTCGTCCTCGATTCCATACTTTTCTTTGAGCGCCTGCAGCTTCCTTGGCTTGACGGAAGATGGGCTAAACGTATCGGTATCGACGCCATGATAACAGACGCGGATCTTATCCCGAGGAACGCCCAGGCTTATTAGCTCCTCTTTCATGGCCAAAGATACGGTGATGACCGTATCTGCTGCAAGGGCACCTTTCACCTCGAGGTCGACTATCTGAAGGTTGGGGTTCGATTCCCGACCCACCTCTGTGCTGTGAACGTGGTATATTGTGCAAAGACCCGTTCTTTGAACTGCCATTGCTCCTGGAAGGCCGAGCCAGTCGTGGCCAACGGCGAGGTCAAAGCCGCCTTCTTCCAAGACCCTGAAGGCAGAAAGTTGGTTGTAGCTCATGAGGTCGTGCAGAAAATCGATCCCGTCGCCCCAAGTCTTCGTCTGATCCGATACGAAAGGCTCCCAGCCATCTTTCATGGGAACTGGCATCTCTCTGAAGGCTGTAACCCCATTTCGGCTCTGACGCCGCCGAAGCTTGCCGTCGCCCAAAGTGAAGACGCCGATCTCGTGCCCGAGAGAGGCGATCTCTTTTGATATGGAATCGACGTAAACCCCAAGCCCCCCGAATACTCGGGGGGGATACTCTATGCTAAAGTAGGCTATCTTCATCTCGGCTCACCTTCATCAAAAAAATCGGCATTCTCAGATTCGATCTCCTCTGGCACGGACTTTTCCAGCTTGGTTTCGACCATCAGGTTCCTGTAATACTCCAAGACTGGCTCTGTCCAGTCCATCAGTTTTGCAAGAGAGAAAGACTCTTCGCAAAGAAGCCTGTACTTGACCTGATCGTCCAGATAGGTCCATGTGAAGTAGTCCATAGCAAGAGCATAATCAAGCGTCATCTCCTGGTGGGTGCTCGCTATGTTATCTACCACAACTACCCCGCCAAGGCCCGTAACGAGACGTTCCACTTTCCTCAAGGCGTCGCTGAACCCGCAGGCCCGGCTCACTATGCTCGGAGTTCCCTCTCGTCCTGCCTCAAGGCCGGTGAGCAAGAACGGCTCGTACTGAGAAGGAAATATCCCTGCAACACAACCTGACATGATATCTTCTGCGCTCATGTTGAGGCCCCCATCGTCAGGACCGACCCACTGAGGATAGAGGAGCGCCGCTGCCTGCCTCTTTCCAGATACCAACTTTTCCGCATCCAAGGCGTGATCCTGGATCATGTTGCTCAACCTGATCTCTTCGCCCACCAGAACTTCACGAGGAAGGTCTATGGGAAACCCCTCTGGAAGCTTGTCTTTTGACTTGGGTCCATGAGCCGCCATCAAGAGACAGACAACCCTCATCTCTCCGGCAAACCTTTGTTCTAATTTGCGATGTTTGATCAAGTGATCTTGGAGAAGAAGTGAATCGAGCAGCTGAGGATACCCCTTGTTCTCGATCTCGATCCTCGATATGGTGAATATGGGTAGGATGTTTTCTGGATCGATCTTCTCGCCACCGAACTGGTTGTGAATATTGTCTGAGAGAAACTTTTGAATCTTCTTTCTGCATCGGTTCTTCTTGACCCAATCGATCCCGCTATCGGTCACATCGATCCCGTTCCGAACCACGATCCCGTCCAGACCGTAAAAGAGCATCGCCTCTTTCTTGGTGGAGTCGCCAACGAAGGTCGTCACATCTGCATACTTGGCCAACGATTCCAACGTTGCCATCCCGGTCGGGACGTTTGGCTCCCAAACAGAATCGTTTCGGGCGATCTTTTCCAAAGATCTGTAACCAGAAGACCTGCCAGGAATCGTGGCGTGAAGAGTTGCCATCGTCCTTACGGGGACTCCCAAAGACTTGAGCCTGGCAAGGGCATAAAATACCCCAAACTCGTGACAGTGGAGCGAGACTTGCATCTTTGGCATGACCGACATTGCAAACTCCGAGATTGCCTCATCTTTGTATTTTTCGGCCGTTATCTCCCCCAGCATGACGAGGTTTCTGACAAACTGGGATATGGAGTAAGACAGATTGGTGTAATGTGTGTATTCGGGGCCATAAGGGGCCCTTTCAAAGTGCATCGAATCGAGCCGGACCAGATCCCATGCCTCTTTCTTGATGGCGTTGGTCAGGTTCATGTCCTGGCCGTATCTTCGAGTGATTATGGTGTCGTAATAGTTGGTGTTGAAAAGCAGGTAACCTATGGGCACACCCATATGTTTTTTTTGGGCGGTCACCACCTCTATTCCCTCTTTTTTCAGGAGATCGATGGTTGCACTAATCTCGCTACCCATCTCGAGTGGTTCAAAACCGTCCTTTTCGTCGAGCCTCGTAACCCTGGACTTGGCCCCGTTCCAATCGGCCCCGTGCGTCTGGAAGTAGGGTCCTGCTACCAGTATCCTGAGGTCGCAATCGATCTTGCCCCTGCCGACCAACTCGGCCAGCATCTTGGATTCGGCATCTATGACGTTCCATATGCCGCCCATCTTGTTGCAGACAGGGCCGCCCTCTTCTCCTGCCAAGACGATCCAACGTTTGATCATGTGGACCCCCTTTTACGGATATGGTGAGAGCGTCGAGATCGCCAACCCACCATCTGAGATGTCAAGAACCCTGATAGCGTTAGCGATCCTTGATCCTCTCATCTTCATTACGTAGATCGACCTGACCAGGTTGTTTCCGATCCGCTCTCTTTGCAGGATGGTGCAGGAATCTGCGCCGTACTCCATGATCTCGGTCATGCCAAAGGCAGTCCCAATGGTGATAATCGATGTTACTCCTGAAGATCTGAGAGTCCCAAAAAGATCGTCTACGAGCGATCGCATGACAAAGGGCGATTCCACTGCGGTGAAAAACGCCATCAGATCGTCGATCAGGAGACGCTGAGGTTTTTCTTCCTCCAGCTTTTTTTCAACTAACTTTCTAAAACTGATTAGAAATTCAGTTGGATCTGTCTCGATGCTCTTTTGGAGGCGCAGAACCGGATCTGTGACGTCCACTACAGCCAACTTCCCCTCCTCTTCGAGCTTCCAAAAGTCCCAATTAAAAGAGGTGTACATTTCCCTTTTTATGAACTCTGCACTCTCTGAGGGCAAAACCAACATTCCCTTCTCGCCTGCCAAGATCCCTTGATATATGAACTGGCTTGCGAAAACGGTCTTTCCGGCCCCAGAAGACCCCGTCACAGTGTTGACGGTACCTCGATGAAAGCCTCCATTAACCAGATCGTCAAACCCAGGTACACCGGATGACACACGTTCATAGGTCTTTGATGCCACGTCCATTTTTTTCCTCCTCGAGGACATGCTGTATATCTGGTAAGGGCATTATTTTTTTCGGTCGGAGCGCAAAACATCTAAACTAAACAGTTCAATTAACATTCTATGGATGTCTCTTTCTGTTTTGAAGTTCACCAGCCCCTTCGACTCAGAAAAAATTTTTTCTGGGGAGGGTCACCCTTTAGAAAGATCGGGCCAAACGGGCTTTTGGACTTTTACTTTGACGAATCCGAAAACGATCGGATCTTCAACCGCGTCGCTGAGAAGTGCTACCTTCCGGCAAACCAGACGATAAAAGAAGAGATTGAAAGGTTCAAAGATTCAGATCGTCCCTTCAAAGTGGCTTATAGCTTCTCAGGAATCTTTCTTGATCAGTGTCAGAGGTATAACCCCCGCGTTCTGAACTCTTTTGTGGATTTGGTGGATACAGGAATGGTGGAAGTCCTCGAGCAGACCTACTGCCATTCGCTCTCGAGCCTGTACGAAGACGGCCAAGAGTTCAAAGAACAGGTCAAGATGCATCGAGACGCGATCTGGGATATCTTCGGGGTTCGGCCGAAAGTTTTCGAGAACACAGAACTGATCTACGACGATCGAATCGCAAAGCTGGTGGAAGGGATGGGATATGACGGGATCTTCGCAGAGGGCATTATGGCTTATCCCAACTGGGTCTACAGGCCCAAAGGGTGCGATCGGATCACCCTTCTCTTGAGAGATTATCAGATCACCGACGACGTAGGGTTTCGGTTCTCGGATCGGTGGTGGCCGGAGTATCCGCTCACCGCCGAAAAGTATGCTACCTGGATCGCCGCGAAAAGTGGTCATTGCATCAACATATTTTGCGATTACGAGACCTTTGGCGAACACCAGTGGGCCGACACTGGCATCTTCGAATTCTTGAAGGCCTTGCCAGGTGAAATTCTCAAGTGGGATCACATCGAGTTCGCGACACCTTCTGAGGTGATCGAAAGAAATGAGCCAAGAGAGATCTTGAGCGTCGAGAAGACCACCTCTTGGGCAGATATCGAGCGCGACACCAGCTGCTGGCTTGGAAACGCTCTCCAACGGGCTTGTTACACCTACCACAAGAGGCTGGAGTGGCCAATTAAGGAGATGGAAGACGAAGAGTTCCTAAATATATGGAGGTGCATGGGACTGAGCGACCACCTGTATTATGCCTTCACCTCGGGTGGCGCGCCGGGCGAGGTTCACAACTACTTTAGCCCTTACGGTAGCCCATACGACGCTGCAGTCACCTTCTTTAGCATACTTTCTGACCTTCACTTCAGAGTGAAAGAAAAACTAAGAATGGCCGACGATCCGTTCTTGTTCTCTGTGGGCGTGGACAAGTTTACAGGAGACCTGGCATGGAGCCTGATGGGACTGAGACGAACTCTAAGGGGTGTCAATATCGAATCACTCGAGTATCACATGAAGAGGGGCGATCTATCGTCTTGGGCCCGGTTCAGCCTCCAAGATGAGATATTTGCCGACCGATTGGATGCGCTCGACACTGGCGCGCTGAAGGGCGATGAGCTGAGACGAGCGATCGAGGAGCTAACTGATTCCAGGTTGGGAGAGCAAGAACAAGAACAAGAATCAAAGGAGAGGTGAGATCTGTGAACGAAGGTTTTCGGTTCAGTCCGGAATTTCTCGAAGGAATAAAAAGAGAGTGGTTGATTACAAACGGCCTTGGAGGTTACGCCTCTTCGACCATCTTTGGCCTGAACCAGAGGGCTTATCATGGACTTCTGATTGCGGCCTTGAAGCCACCCGTGGAAAGAACTCTGACGCTCTCGTCTCTCGACGAAGAGTTTGTGACAGAGTCTGGCGTTTATCTTCTTGGAAATCACCAATACCCAGGCGCGATCTATCCTCAAGGGTTCAACCACTTGGCCGAGTTTGAAGAAGACCCAATGCCCACGTTTTTGTACGAGACCGAGAGCGGATGCATCGAAAAGACGGTCTTCATGGTCTATGGCGAGAACACGACTGCAATTCGTTATCATATAGAGGGCGAAGGATTGTTCAGGATCAATCCCTTGATGAACTGGAGAAACTTTCATGCAGCTTCATCGAGCCCTCTCATGGAACAGGAGATCCTAGAAAATGGCGTTCGCCTCAGTCCAGGATCAAACATCTTTTTGACATCGAGCGAGCCGGTGTACACCCGAGATGAAGTCTGGTTTCACAATATAGAATACCTGACCGAGAAACGGCGAGGGCTTGCCTGGAAAGAAGACCTTTTTAGCCCAGGCAGGTTCGAGATTGAGGTGGACGGCAAAAGCACCTTTTGCATAATGGCATCACTCGATAGAGAAACTTCCGACGGATGGGAGAAACTTCTTCGAAAAGAGATTGCAAGGCAAAGGGGCCTTAGAGGAAACAGCAGGCGAGATCCCAAGTTCAGGCAGCTCTCTTGCAAAGCAGACCAGTTTTTGGTGAAGCGAGATGTTGGAAAGAGCATTATCGCCGGATACCACTGGTTCAACGACTGGGGACGAGACGCCATGATCGCGCTCCCTGGGTTGTTGCTTGTCACCCGCAGGTTCGAGGAGGCAAAGGCGGTCCTCGAAACCTTTGCAGGTGCGATGAAAGATGGACTTCTTCCAAACGACTTTGGGGCGCAAGGGTACAACACGGTGGACGCATCGCCCTGGTTTGTCCAAGCAGTTTACAGCTATTGGAGTTACACCGAAGATCTCGATTTTGTAAGGACGCTTTGGCCTTCTCTTAAGAGCCTGATGGAACGTTATTCAAAAGAAACGCCAGGGTCCAGGATGGATTCAGACGGGCTCATAATCTCAGGACCTGGTCTCACCTGGATGGACGCGAAAGTCGAAAGCCAGTTCGTCACTCCAAGGGCTGGGAAAGCTTGCGAGATCAATGCCTTGTGGTATAACGCGCTTAAGGTGATGGAAGTATTTGCAAAGGAGCTTGATGAATTCTGGGACGAACGTTTGGCAGACCTCGTCAAAAGAAGCTACCAGAAGTTTTGGAATCCCGAAAACGGCTGCCTCTATGACGTGATAGAAGAAACGGAGATGGACAGCTCGATCAGGCCAAATCAGATAATCGCAGCGTTCTTACCCTTTTCGCCTTTGACAGACGATCAAGCAAGAGGCGTGGTTGAGGTTGTGACCAGAGATTTGCTCACACCTTTTGGCCTTAGAACCTTATCGCCTAAAGATCCTGCTTACGTTGGCAGATACGAAGGCAGCCCTCGCAAAAGAGATCGAGCCTATCATCAGGGCACGGTTTGGCCCTGGCTCATGGGTCCTTACATCACCGCCTACATCAAGACAAATGGTCACTCCAAAAAAAGCAGAGATCAGGCAAAAGATATCCTTGCGCCGCTAATGAACCAGGATTTCCAAGCAGGTGTTGGAACTATCTGCGAAGTTTTCGATGGTGATGCACCACACCGGCCAGAAGGATGCATATCTCAGGCCTGGTCAGTGGGAGAAGTTATGAGATGTTGGTCTGAAGACGTGATGATGAGTAAGAAGCTGTTAAGAAAGCCCGAAGATCGTTGAAAGGCCCCAAAAGGTCTTATCAACGATTCAGGGCACATTACTATGCCCGTCACTTTAGTGGCGGGTAGTTGACACTTTTCTTTGCATTCATGTCTGAAGGCGGTTTTTGTGTCGAGTCCGGTATTGGACTTATGCAGGCTGTTCGAGTTGTTGTTGGCTTGCCATTGACATCATCATCATTTCAAAGAAGCTGGGTGCGTTTTCCGCCTCTGGCGGAAGCACGATCTCGACTGGCTCGTTGTAGTCAGAGTAGGTCACTGTCGACTTTACGTCCATCTCCATGTTGACGTCGCCCACCAGTTCACGTGGAATGCCCAGGATCTCTGGGGTCAGGTTCATCTTCATCTCGATTTCGGTTTTCAAGGGCATCTTGGACTCTTTTGAGATCCAGATAATCTGCCCCATATCAGTTTCCTTGAATAATTCGCTGAAGTTCATGAACTGTACGGGCATCATGGATCCCATCTGTTCGTCCATAACCCTCGTGAACGTATCAGCATCGATGATCACTTTCAGTTTGTAAGCTTTCTCGCCGTTGACCTTTTCAGATCCCATCAGCTCTAGCTCAGAGTTGTTGTAAAGTTCCGTCTGGGCCTTGACCATGTTCTGCTTATCCCAAGCTTCTGTTGGGATTTCTGGCATCGTGGTCCAGTTGCCCTCAACCTTCAAGTACATGGTATCGTTGATCATGTACATATCAGTCTCCTGGACGATGGACTCTTCGTCAGGCACTTCTGTCGTGATGGTCACAGTTGTTTTCATGGCTGGAATATCCATGTCGATCTCGCCCACACCATCTGATTGAGTCGTAAAGGTCATGGTCTTGAGAGACTCGTTGGTCTCAGAATGGTTTGTGACGGTGGTAGTCTGCTCCGACTCCATGGTGAAACGGTACGTATCAATCTTATCGACCGACTCGATCATCATAGATTTGAGCTCTTCTGCGCTTGGCTCTTCTTCGACGCAGCCTGCAAAGAAGGCAACGATCAGAGCCAATAACAGCAACATTCTCTTCATGTAGAGGCCCTTTCCATCGGGTTCTATTTCATTCTGTCGTTCTATCCTAGCAAAGATTCGGTAGTTAATGCTGCTAACCTAGGCCTCACTAAAGTTTTTGGCCCCGACGAGGCCGCTTGTCTCACCACCGAGAGTGCTCGCAAGGCTCGCATCCGATCTTTGGCGATCGGTTCATTCTTGGCTATAACAAAACGATAGAAAAATGTATCAGAAGTTTGAAGAGCTGCATAAGCAGTCTTCAAAGCCCACAAAGATTACGAGTATTTAAACGCATTCATCATCTGTGCCCTGACTGCCTCCAGGTCGGTAGTCATTTGTTCTTTGCCCGACACAGGTTCGGTCTGCACGGCATCACCGGCGCAGTAACCTGGCCAGAGAGGTGAGCTACCATCGTTGACGGTTATCTTCAGAGATTCTGGTAAATATTCCAGGGCGTCCTCAGTCAAGTTCACGTCGATGAAGGTAAGCGAAAAGGTTTCATTCGATGGCTGGTAGGCGACCAAGATCTGGTTGCCGATCTGGCCCCAGACGGCAGTTTTATCGTCGATATTCAGGGGCAAAGAACTATAGACCGTCTGATTCAGGGGCAAAGAACTATAGACCGTCTGATTCAGAACAGGTGTAAAGCCATTGACCAATGACTTCAAGCCCGCTGCGTCTAGCTCGGTTTCGGGGGCCTGGCATGGGTAGATAAGGTACAGAGAGATTCTGCTCTCGTTGAGAAGCAAAGACGCCGTCACATATCTTCCTTTGGTGTAATTTGCCTCGAATCTGGATTCACCCTCAAACATATCCCCGAATTCTTTCGGGACGGCGAAGCTGAACTCTGCATAGTCTTTCAAAGATGCGCCCACTCGGGTGATATTTTCTTCCTGGGCCGACGCCGGCATGCAAGTCAAAAGACATAATAGAAGGCATCCAACGAGCATCTTTAGCCCTCTTGGGGTTGATCTGCAAGGCATAATCGCAATTTTCATCCAATTCACCTCATAACTATGTTCAACTGTGTTGAACTGTATTCATGTTAACAGTGTTTGACGATACTTTTCGGATAAATATCGAACTCTCATGAGTTCAATATTTTGGTCTATTCGTATCGTCAAGCACTATTTCTGGCGAAAATCAACTAGTGTCACTCGGGTGCGGTTAAGAGTGCGGCCAAGAACCTGGCATAATGTTTCAAATCCACCAAGGTCACGTTCTCGTTTGCCCCGTGAGGATTGGAATCTGTTTGCCTGCCTACGCCGTAGGCGCAAGAGGGAATTTTGGTTACATTAACGACGTATGACAGGTCTAGGCTGTACTGGGCCCCTGAACGTTTTGGCTCGGATCCTGTGGCCGTCTCCAAAGCCTCAGCGACCCTGGAAACCCAAGGATGGCCTGGATCGATATGCATCGGAGGATACCCCATCCAGAATCGCCACTCAAGCTTTGGTCCTTCACCAAGGTCTAGGCTCTCGAAAACTCGTTCGATCTCGGCTACAGCATCTTCCATTCTTTCGTCGGGAATGACCCGCCGATCACCTCGAATAACGCACTTTTCAGGGACGATATTCTCTTTGACCCCGCCCTCGATTATGGTTATGTTCAGCATGGGCCTCATCCTCGTTACGCCAAACTCTGCAAGCTCAGAGGAGGCCGGAATCGAAGACTCTCTTGACTCCACCTCTTTTTTGTGGGCCAATATCGCTTCGATCACGGGAAGTGACTTTTCGATTGCGTTAACTCCAAGGAAGCTGGCTCCAGAGTGGGCCGATCTTCCCTGAACCGTCATCTGCCAGGTCATAGTCCCGTTACACCCTATGATCAGATCGTCAGAGAAGCTGTCCATGCAGAGCATATAGTCGCCTTCGATCAGGCCGGAATCTGCAAAGTAGCAAAGGCCAGAGTAACCACCCACTTCCTCGTCGGTGGTGAGAACGATCTCAAGATTGTATCGATGGCCGCCACAGGTCTGAACCGCCTCGAGCGCCGAGATCAGGCATGCTACGGCCCCCTTGGAGTCTGCGGTGCCTCTGCCGTATACCCTATCTTTTTTGGTTGTCAGATCGAATGGGTCTGTAAACCAGCCGGTTCCCGCCGGGACCACATCTAGGTGAGTGTAGATCACGAGTGTCTCTTCTGCGCCGGTGTCCAGACGAGCTTTGAAGTTGACCCGATCCCCTACCAGTCCAGGAACGTCACACCTCTGTTCGAAAATTTCTGGAGGCATCACGATCTTCTCGGTTTCAAAGCCAAGTTCGTCAAAGACGTCGATCAGATAGTCCACGATTGGATGGTAGTTATCACCGGGAGGTGCCACTGTATCAAATCGTATTAAATCTCTCAACACGTCCAACAGCCAAGACATGTTCGAGTCCAAGTGCTCATAAAGTTTCATAAGTCTCAGCATGTTTACATCGATATGGATCATAGTGAACTACCCCGCCCTAAAGGGCGGAACTTCCTGATTCATCACCAGAACTTGCATCACAGAGATGCAATGTAGAGGTTCTGGTTCGGCAGGCTCTAAGGGCAGTCCCATCCCTGAGATGAGTATGTTTCTTGAAGCGTTGTAATCTCTATCACAGACGAATCCACAGAAAGGATATTCGTGAGTTCTGTCGGATAGGTCTTTTTTCACAACGCTTCCACAGCAAGAACACTTCTGAGACGTACCTCTTGGGTCAA
>CAYWZG010000044.1:0-17650 GCA_964462795.1 uncultured Methanotrichaceae archaeon | reverse complement strand
TAATATATCGTTAAACATAATAAATTTTGTGGTTGGGGGCTGAGTAGTTACGAATCCCGAAGCTCTTCTTCTAGCTGCGTCAACTTGGTTATGTCTTCCATCAAGAGAACAGTCTTTCGGATACGCCCATCTTCTTCTTTTAAGGGGTATATTTTATAAAAATAGAACCTCCCGCCAGGGTATCTCAACTGCCCTCCATTAAAAGGCACACCAGTTGCGAATACCCTCTTGATCTTGTCATCGATCTTGGCAGTTTCGATTAACGATTGAGGCAGGACTCGATTGATCTTCATGCCGATGGTGTCTCGCTCTCTTTTTGCAGACTTCGCGTAGTAGTTTCTGTTGGCATAAAGGATTTCAAGCCTCCAGTCCACTATGATAATAGTGCTTGGAATGGATTCGATGACGTCTTCTTGATATTCTCTTATGGATTCAATCCCTTTCATTGATCCGCCACCTGCTCTATGGTATGGAGCAATTCCTTGATCTTAAAAGGTTTTTCTATGAAGTGTTTCGCTCCAGCTTTAATACATTCCGTCTCAAGTCCCTTCTTGCCGACGGCGGTTATCACTATTATCTTCGCTGTATGGTCCCATTTGAGTATATTTTTGGTAGCACTTATTCCATCCTGCGTGGGCATGAGAATGTCCATTAAAACTACGTCAGGGTCTACTTCTTTGTATCTACCCAGTGCATCGACCCCGTTTGTCGCTTCGTACACTTCATGTCCATAGGCATCTAACACGTCCTCAACAGCCTTGCGGATGAAGGGCGCGTCATCCACTATCAGGATCTTCATTCGATACTGTTTACGCATGTACGGTCTTTTATACCTTGCTTTGTTTCGATTTTCGAAACAAGTTTCGAAATGAATTCTGAAACATGAAAACGTATAAACGAAATTGCAAATATCCCACACGGGGACGCAAGGTCGTTAGCTGCTCGACGTGTGGTATGCATCCCCCTCAGGATTTTCCACACGTTAGGTCGTTGGAGGGAGGGACGAGAACAGACGATTATTGGGTTTGGCTCTTGTTTCGTCTTGCGCCCAACCCTTTGGCATAGCGGAAAATTACAACGTATCGACCCTTCATGTTTTCATGTGGTGTGATCGAAGATGGTGGATGATTTCCAGGGTCATACCCGCCATGAAACACTTGGGGGCCGTGTGCCAAAAAATGAGAAGTATATAGGAGTTGTATTAAAATGGCATCACAGAATCCAGATGTATCCAGCCTGGCAGAAGTTCTTGACAGGATATTGGACAAAGGAGTAGTTGTAGACGCATGGGCCAGGATTTCCCTTGCAGGAATCGAGATTCTGACCGTCGAAGCTAGAGTTGTCGTTGCTTCAGTCGATACCTACCTCCACTACGCAGAGGAAATGGCCAAGATCGAACAGGCATCCATAGGTGCTGCCCCAGAGATCCCGGCGTAATCTAGAGGTGAAGAAAAATGGCATCACAGAACCCAGATGTATCCAGCCTGGCAGAAGTTCTTGACAGGATATTGGACAAAGGAGTAGTTGTAGACGCATGGGTCAGGATTTCCCTTGTAGGAATCGAGATTCTGACCATCGAAGCTAGAGTTGTCGTTGCTTCAGTCGATACTTACCTCCACTACGCAGAGGAAATGGCCAAGATCGAACAGGCATCCATAGGTGCCGCCCCAGAGATCCCGGCATAGCCGGCTTTCTAACCGCTCTATTCTTTTTGGAGGGGCTATGGAAGAGTTTCCGGACGAGCTGGTTGCGAAACACACCCACAAAGAGCTCAAGTCAATGGCAATGAATCTTGGTATTAACACTGTAGATCTGTCAACCAACGCGCAGCTTGCTGAGGCCATAATAGAGGCCAGAAAGACGAAGCCTGAGGCAACTATGCCAAAGACGAAGCCTGAGGCAACTATGCCAAAGACGAAGCCTGAGGTGACTACGCCAAAGACGAAGCCTGAGGTGACTACGCCAAAGACGAAGCCTGAGGTGCAGAAAAGCGTTGCATCTATGCGACAAGAGATCGACCTCAAGGTGAAGGAAGACCAAAAGGCCGCCGCGAAGATGCGATCAGATATCGACAAGTTATCTCGATCGAGGAAAGAGGGGATCGCCAACATGAAGACTAGTGTTGCATCTATGCGACAAGGGATTGACTTTAAGGTGAAGGAAGACCGGAAGGCCGCCGCGAAGATGCGATCAGATATCGACAAGTTATCTCGATCGAGGAAAGAGGGGATCGCCAACATGAAGACTGGTGTTGCATCTATGCGACGAGGGATTGACTTCAAGGTGAAGGAAGACCAAAAGGCCGCCGCGAAGATGCGATCAGATATCGACGAATTATCCCGATCGATGCAAGAGAATTCTCTCGCGGTCCAGAGAAGAGTCGGAGAGTTTCGAGGAGATTTGAAGAACTATGTAAAAGAATTCTATTATGGGTAAGCCCATAATAGAACCTTTTTATTATTTCTCTATCGTAAGTTTTAATGATTATAACGGGGGATATCATGCAGTATGTAGCTACACATCCTAGGAAAGTGAGAGGGGGTCAAGTCCATCAGCCAAAGAACGAAAAAATCAAAAAACAAAGGGAGGATCTTAATAATAACGGTTTTGAAATAAAAGTTCGTGGTGTTTCGAACCGTGCATGTGATGCCGATTCTGAGCGCAAAACGGTGGAAGCGGCCTACCTCGTACCAGATGTCGATAATTTCATTGAATTTCCTGAAGTGAAACGGCTGGAGAAGAGAATAACGCTCTGGCTCGATAGTGGCTACCCAGTCCATGTCATAGGCCCCACCGGTTGCGGTAAGACCAGTCTGGCCATGCATGTGGCAAAGAAAATAGGCCATCCCGTTGTCTGGATCAACGGCGACGAATCTGTAACGACCACCGACCTCATAGGTGGATACTCTCAGGTCGAGACCGAGAGTGTGCGGGACAAATACGTGCACAATGTATTTAAAAGCAAAGATATATTGAAGGCAGATTGGGTAGATAACCCTCTCACCCTTGCGTGCAAGTACGGTTATACTCTCATCTATAACGAGTTCTCTCGGACAAAGCCTGCTTCGAACAACGTTTTCCTTTCTGTCTTCGAAGAAGGCATTCTTGAGCTTCCGACCAAATTTGGAGTGGAGAGATACGTCAAAGTTCACCCTGAGTTCAAGGCCATACTGACCAGCAACCCACTTGAGTATGCGGGGGTCTACAGGCCACAAGATGCCCTCCTTGACAGGATGGTGGGCATATACATGGACTATTACAGCTTTGATATGGAGACTAGAATCGTAGAAAAACAGAGCGGCACATCAGAGGAGAATGCCAAAAGAATCGTCTCCATAGTTCGATCGCTGAGAGAAAAGCTTCCAGAGGACAAAAAACCAGGCACTAGGGCCTCTATAATGATCGCTAAGGGCTTAAACACCTTGAACGGCCACGGCGACATAAGTCTGGAAGACTTATGCCTTGACGTGATCGGGACTAAAACGGAATCTTCCAAAGAGTTAGCAGAGATCCAAAAACTCTTGGAGGAGACCATAGTTGAGACATCTTAGGTGATTTTTGTGGAGAAAGCTAAAGCTGTAATCGAAGAGGCGAGCCTTCATAAGATAGGAGACCTCTTTTCCAAAAAACCCACTGGGCTGAAAATAAACGAGACAGAGGCGGTCGTCGTCACCGCAAAGACCGAGGATGGGATAAGGGTGACGAGAACGTTCTACTTCTGTCTCAAACCTGATGGAACCTTTTACGAAGATTCCATAGCTAAAGACGGCAGCAGGGCCCGAAGACATAGGTTTGCCTCCTTTATCAGATATTATAACATCGCAGAAGATGTTAAAAACTATAACATAAAACAGAGGATTGGCGAATGGAAAGGTGTCCAAGTAGAGGTGGTCACCCCAAAGAAGGAAGAAATCATCTACGTCCCTTAGGTTAAATGTCAACCAGTCAGAAGGGCGAGATGTCAGAGGTGAATTCGACGATGACCAAGAAGCTAAATGCGCTGGATATACATGAGTGCGCCAAGTCTCTGGCAGACAGATTATTGAAGAAGAAAGTTGAGGGTGTTTCTGGGATGAGGAACGAAGACGAACATTGGAAGGTGGTCGTCGAAGTGCTCGAGAGAAAGTCGATCCCAGATACTCAAGACATGATCGGCGTGTACGAGTTCAAACTCGATTCTGATGGAGATTTAGTGGAATACAGAAGGATCGAGCTGCGTCGCAGGTCGGATCGAAGCGTGGTGGATGAGGTTTAATTATATTCTTAGTTGTGTTGGGTGATTCGAGGTGAAACCTGGCAAAGGCAAGAGGGCTGGAGGGGCAAAGGACGGAACGCAAGGTGTGGGCATATACGTATATTGCATAATAAGGTGCCCCGAAGTGATGAAGAGCTTTGGGAAAGTCGGCTTTGGCGGGGAAGAAGTTTACACAATCGAGCACAAAGATTTTGCCCCTGTGGTCAGCAATGCTATAATGAAGGAATATAACGTAGACGAGGAAGATATAGAGGTTCATAAGGCCGTAGTGTCAGAGGTCATGAAAGAACATACCGTCCTTCCCGTGGCTTACGGCATGGTCTTCAAAAATAAAAAGCTGCTTGCAGTCTCGATGAAAGCTGGAAATAAGGCCATGAAGAAGGCCATTAAATCCGTCGACAATAAGGTCGAGCTTGGCGTCAAGGTGGTATTGCCAAAAGATGCAAGAGATCTGGACGGAAAAGCGGATCAGTGCAAATCCGACTTCGTAGAAGCGTTGAACTGCATTGCAGCGGAGACAAAGCCTCTCAAGCTCTTTAGCGATCGTTTGATATTGAACTCGTCCTTCCTTGTTGACTCAGGTCGAGTAGACGATTTCTCAAACGCCGTTGGAAAGCTTGCCGAAGAGTACAGCGTTCTTAAGGTCCAATACTCAGGACCATGGCCGCCCTACAATTTTGTGGACATTCAGATTCTGGGAAATAAACGGGGTGGTTTCAGATAGATGCTTTTGATCGATGATCTCTTGACAAGAGCCGTCGGCTTTTCCATTCCCGGCCTTGATATGTTCTGGTTGTTTGAGCAGGTCCTCTACTTTGCTCACAAGGAGATGTACGATCTGATCAAGGACAAGCTGAAGGAGAACAGGATGCTCTACGAATTGGGAGAGATGACTGGCGAAGAATATATGAAAAGTAACTCGCTGCTGGTCCGTCAGCTCAAACTGGCTGAAAAGGCCAGAGATATGAACCTGAGTGTGAGAACAGACATTCTGGCCAGTCAATAGGTAACATAATGTCCCAAAAGATCGAAACTGAGAAAAGCTCGGGAATGGGTCGCGCGAAAGATGGAGGATTCCTGGAAAAACTGTGGAATTTCTTCAATATTCTGGAGAGGCTTGACAAGGAAGGTGACTTCGCAACAGAAGCCAGGTCCTGCAAGATTGAAGGACCGTTCTACTCGAACGCCGAGTACAATTACAACATCAAGCTGGGAATCGAAGATGGAGATTTTCCCTTCAAGAGGGGTTTTCAACCTCGCTCCCGCCCTAGATCTCGTCGGAGATTGCGTTAAACACCAATCTCGCGAGAACCAATTAGGGCCCGTAGCGAAATAACTTGCACATACACGTGTACATCCATTATACGAAACCGACATGATGCAGGTTCAGTATAATAATTACGCAGCACTCATATGACAAGGTTATTTCTTCACGGGCCCTTAGTCTCATATAATTAGTTCTCGGCTATATAATCTCGGCGCACTCATTCAGAACATTTGCTTGATATTTGAGGGGTTCGATGTCTAGAAAACAGATGCTTGTCGAGAACAAAAGACGACAGCAACAATTCGTTATGGCCCACAAGAGGAAGGTCATGGGTCATAAGATCAGGATTAGGACAGAAGTCATACCGCAGTTGAGAAAGACAAAACAAGGCAAACAGGATACTCACAAGAAGCGGGCGACGCAGCAATTGAAGACCCAAGCACAACACATGAGAGCCCTGCAGAGGCTTCATAGATCGAAGATAGTCGCCAACAAGATGAAAATAAGGGCGCTGATTTTTGACATCGAGATGGGTGGGGCATGACGGAGTTTAGACCGACGGGTGACAGAACCCTGATCGACGTAGTAGAACGGATATTGGACAAGGGAATCGTGCTCAATGCGGACATATCGATATCTGTCGCAGGTACCGAACTTCTTGGGATCACAATAAGGGCAACCCTCTCGTCATTTGAAACGGCGGCCAAATATGGGATGGGTATGCCTTCGGGAACCGATATGAGCGCTCCGGGTTGGGAAGAAGCATATAAAAAGAAGGCAAGGTGCCCAGACTGCGAGAATCTGGTCGAAGAACAGCTCTTGATCGATGAGGGCTGCCCAATATGTGGTTGGGTCCGGGAGCAAAAGCGAAAGGTTAGGTCTGGCCAGTGATGATCTTTGTAACCGTTACTGTTGCACTGATGTTATGACAGTACTTGATCTTGCGTTTTCGCAAGGCAGGACGGATACATATGAGCTATTTGCTGGCAAGTGAGATATTCATAGGTGAAAGTTGGACTGGAGGGTGTGAATCTTGGAAGACGACAAATCCAAAAAAGAATCTGAGGACCTGAAGACGGAATACGAGGAGAAAATAAAGGATCTGGAAAAGAGGCTCAATGAACTCGAGACAAAAGAGAATAGGGAGGACGGGCCCAACGTGGTTGGAGATCTGGTTGGCCAGTTCTTTCCCAGTATCGGTGGGCTCATAAAGAACCTCGAGAAGACGTCTCCTGAGTTTAAAAAAAGGATTGAAGATACCAACTCAGAGATAAAACACCGAATTGACATGGGATGGAGCAGCAAGCCCGTCGTCGAGTACAACATATCTACAAGGCCCCTTGGAACCGGTCCGAAAAGACGAGGTGGGATCGGTGGAACCAAGCCCAGGACGATATCCGTCACGATGCCAGAAAAAGTCCCAACAAAAGAGCCCACCATTGATGTCTTCGAGGAAGACGACCACATAACTGTGATCGCAGAGCTACCGGGCATGGAAAAGGATGAAATCGAGACGACACTATCCGATAATTATTTGGAGATATCCGCTGGTGGGCGATCCAAAAAGGTTGAACTTCCTTCAAAACCGAAATCCATTCTGGAAAAGACCTATAAACACGGAATACTCCAGTTGAAAATGGATAAGGAGGACGATGGCGGTCAAAGTTGATGAAAACAACCTTAAACAGGGTTTGCTCGGTCTTGTAGTGGCATTGGTCGAGATTCTTCAGGATTTGCTCGAAAGGCAGGCCATAAGAAGGATCGAAGGTGGCCGGCTCGATGACGAGGAGATAGAACGGCTCGGAAAGGCTCTCATCGACCTCGACGAAGCCCTTGAGACGATTAAAGAAGACAACGACTTAGGGGAGATCGTGGATTCCATCGTGTGTGGTCTTGACGATGTGGCAGATGATCTTTTGGACCGCTTCATAAACCCAGAACGATGGATCGAGGAGGCAAACGAGACGTGAAAGAGACCAAAGCAGGGATCGAACGCCAAGAGAGTGAAACAGAAGCTTGTGCAAAGGGTGTGGCAGAGGGGAGTGCAGAGGGTCGGTACATTTATTCGGTGGTGACTGGCTCCGAATTCGATTTTGGCAATATAGGCATCAAAGGATGTTCGGTCTACACGATTCCTTACAAAGAGATCGCTGCTGTCGTCCATTCTTGTCTGGCCGAGCCTTATGACACAGAGAACGACGATGAAGCAAAAGGGTGGGTTTTAGAGCATAGTTACGTCATCGACTGCGCAACAAATGCTTTCGGCACAGTCTTACCGTTTTCTTTCGATGTGATAATCAAAGGCGGCAATGAAGCGGTGAGGGGCTGGCTCTCTCAAAACTACGATCACCTGAGAGAAGAGCTATACCGGGTTAAAGACCGGTCCGAGTACTCGATCCAGATATTTTTCGATGAAAAGCCGCTTTCTGAAGCGGTATTGAGCCAGAATCCCGAATTAAGCAAGCTGAAGGCAGATATAGACACTATGTCCAAAGGAACTGCGTATCTCTATTTGCGAAAGCTCGATCTGAAGGTCAAAGAAGAGGTATCCAAAGAAATTTCCAAGTTAGCAGAGGAATTTGGCTCGTGCATAGGAGAGCAAGCAGACGAGGTCAAAGTCGAAAGAAAGGTTCCTAAAGTTCCAGAAAATTACAGGGACAAGAAGCTGGTGGTGGCGCTCAACTGCCTGGTTCGGGACGAAAAAGTCGAGACCCTCGGCAATCTTTTGGATGACATAAATAGCCGAGAAGGTTTCGCAGTCCGATTCACAGGCCCGTGGGCACCTTTTAGTTTTGCCAGGCTCAAACGATAGTTGACAAGTCAACCAACGAGTGAAATTTCCAGGTGAGTGGTTTAGATGAAACCTGAGCGAGAATTTGGCCTTGTGGAGATCCTGGACCGGATTCTGAACAAGGGAGTCATACTGAACGCGGACTTAATAATAACCGTAGCAGGCGTTCCTCTGATCGGCGTTTCTCTCAGAGCTGCGGTATCGAGCGTCGAGACAATGCTCGATTACGGCATGATGGACGCTTTTGATCAAAAAACTCGGGAATGGTACAAAGAGAACTATTCCACAGCTGACATCCCACTGGCCGAAGGTGAGGAGATAATACGCAGGACCTTTGGATCTCTTTGGTACAGTCAAGGGATAATATCCAGTTGGAGACCTGGTTTTTGGTATCTTACAAACAAGAGGCTCATTCTTTGGAGGAGGGTGCCAGAAGGCGCTCTTTTAGATATGCCTCTTGACGAGATAGAAGCTTTGAGGGTCAAAACAGAGGTGGACTTTGGGAACGAAAGAGAAGAGATCAACCTGCTCTTTCGAGAGGCGACCGTCCGCATCCGGGTATCTGACGTGGCAGATTTTAGGGGTGCAATAAAAAAGGCCGTGACAGCAAAGCCTCTGAGCTGAGTGATGATCTCGGCAATATTCCTCTGGTGGACGGAATCGGTGGGGCTGTAAACTTATTATGCTATTCTACACATAATGCAAGTTTTGTCGCACGGTTACGTATCTCAGCAGCTCATGGACAAGGGTGGGCCCACTATTTCGTTCATCCCAACCCTTTTTTGCTTCGAAGACAAATATCTGAACCGAGGCGGTCAGGTTGTACAGGTTTGCGAAAGATCAGTCGGTGGTGAACGTGGCTGGGGCGAAGATGGGTGGCCAACCAGGAGAGAACCCAACAGTCCTTTGCGGCACCATATTCTATCAGGGCCACAGAATCGTAGAGGACGAAGAAAAGGGATATTTCGACGAAAAAAGGGCTGAAGAACTCATATCCACGCAATCCGCCCTTTCAGACGAGACCGGAAACCCTGCCGTGCTCCACATATACGCAAGGACTATGGCAGCATTCGAGCGTTACCTTGACTTCGTGGATGTTCACTGGTCTGGCCCCATCATCCTTGACTCAGCAGATCCGTCCACCCGAAAAGAAATGGCTCATCTGGTCTCGGAGATCGGATACGCCGACAAATCGATCTACAACAGCGTCAGCCTCGGGATGACTCATGATGAAGACGAGGCCCTTTTGGTGTCTGAGGTAGATTCTGCCATCGTTTTGGCATACAACCCCGCCGACTCCAGCGTTGAAGGGACAATTCGGGCTCTAAACGAGGGCGAATCCGGCCAGAAGATGGGCCTTCTCGACCGTGCCAGATCTTGCGGGATCGAAAACCTTCTCATCGATCCTGGGGTCATGCCGCTTGGTGACGGAGCAGGCCGCGCCCTTCGCGTTACGGTGGTGGCAAAATCCAAGTTCGGCCTTCCTGTGGGCTCTGGAATTCACAACGCTGTGAGCTCTTGGTCTTGGCTTAAGGGAAAAGGTGCTTCGACGAGAAAATGCTGCGACTCAGCCTCGGCAGCCTTCCAGATACTGGCAGGCGGCGACTTCGTGCTCTATGGCCCCATCGAAAATGCGCATTTAGTCTTTCCGATCGCAGCGATGGCCGACATAATGGTTTCAGAGGGGGTTAGAGATCTGGATATATGGCCGTCTTCAACTCACCCCATCAACAGGCTGATCTAAAGGTGTAGTGGAGTCAAATGAGATCTGAGGGTTTTTATATCCCCGCTCCAGTGGAGATAACATGCATCTCACCAGAGAGGAGGAGCAAGTTCTCGATGGCGAAGAGGGCGAAACCCTCAAGAGAGCCATGGAAATCTTGGTGGCTCTGGGCGACATATACGGGGCAGAACGGCTCATCCCCATATCAAGCGCCCAGATAGCTGGAGTCTCCTACAAAACCATAGGCGAGGCCGGTTTGGAGTGGATATCCGACCTCAAAGGCAAGGTGAAAGTTCCAAGCGTTCTCAACCCTGCGGGAATGGACCTCGTCCGCTGGAAGGAGATGGGGGTCGACGAAGAGTTTGCCAAAAAGCAGCTTGCAATCATCGAGGCTTATCGCCGTCTTGGAGTCTCGATCGAGTGTAGCTGCACGCCTTATCAGATCCTGGAAGGCGTCGCAAAGCGTGGTGACCACCTGGCCTGGAGCGAATCTTCTGCAGTATCCTTTGCAAACTCGGTTATAGGCGCAAGAACGAACCGGGAAGGTGGGCCGTCGGCCCTCTCTGCAGCTCTGGTGGGAAAGACGCCACTTTATGGATATCATCTAGACCAGAACCGAGTTCCAACTCACCGAGTGAAAGTCGAGACGGATCTGGAAGGTTCAGACTACGGCGCTCTTGGAGCCATCGTCGGAAAGACGGTAGGCGGAGGTATACCTTGGTTTCAGCTCAGGCACCTTCCCACAAGAGACGAACTCAAATCCTTGGGCGCAGCGATGGCTGCGAGCGGATCCGTTGCCCTTTACTATTTCGAAGAGGATGCGCCCATGGGCTCAGTTGAGATGGAGAATATCTCGATTGGACCTGGCGACATAAAAAAGGTCTACGATAAGAACAGGCCCGACGAAGAAGTGGACATAATCGCCCTTGGATGCCCTCACTGTTCACCAGACGAACTGGAACGGCTCGCGCACCTCCTCTCGAAAAAGACGGTCAAACGGGAGTTTTGGATCTGCACCAGTAAGAAGACGAGAGATCTGCATCCCGATCTCGTGGAAAAGATCGAAAAGAGCGGTGCCAAGGTGTTTTGCGATACTTGCATGGTGGTCTCGCCAGCAAGCGATCGTCATCGCAAGATGATGACCAATTCAGGCAAGGCTCTGGCCTATATTCCTGGACTTTGCAAGATCAAGGCCGCCTTTGGAACCACCGAAGAGTGTGTCAGGGTGGCAACCGAAGAGGTGGTATGAGTGATTGAAATCAAAGCTCATCGGGTTTCGGGCGGTTGTGATTCTGGTGAGGCCCTGGTAACGAAAGAAGCCATATCATTTCTTGGGACGGTGGACCCCGAAACCGGCATGGTGATAGATCCCAATCACGAGCTTTGCGGCAAAAGTATAGCTGGCAAGGTTCTCATTTTCCCCGGCGGGAAAGGCTCTACTGTGGGCTCTTATGTAATATACCAGCTCAAGAAACGAGGCGTTGCCCCGGCGGCCATGGTCAACCTCAAGTCAGAGGCCATCGTTGCGGTGGGCGCAATAATCAGTGGGATCCCTCTAGTAGATAACCTACCCAAGAGCATCTTGTCCACCCAAAACGGCGCAAAAGTGACTGTTGATGCAGATTCTGAAGTGGTAATCGTCGATATGTCGACTCGTTAGAGGTCAATGGTCAAATGTCAAATTGGCAGAATTCAGCGGATTGAAAACAGAAGGGGTGTGGTGCAGACAAAAGTGGCTATCAAATGCCTGTCACCCCGTCTTTCAGGCCACCCAATTGGTTGCAATTTTCCGATTCCGCCTGAATTGCACCTCAATCTGGCCATTCTATATCAGGAATTTCCGCTTCGTGAAGTTTGATCTCCTTTTGGATCGAGAAATCTCCTGAAAACTCTTGAGCACTTGACACGTCTTTATAGAATATTTTCCACATGTTGGCATTGGTTCCCCAAGTTCCAGTGAAGTCGCTGAGGGTGTCAAGGCCCACTGTATGGGCGATGCTCGAGTTCTCTGTTGAGCCGAAGTAAGCTGTTTGATCTTTTTCTATGCGATTTACGCTGAAGGTCTCTATGACGTTCGCATCTATCCCACCATAAAGTCCCCTTGAATTGAGGAATTTTCCACCTTCAATTGGCGTTATGCCATCGTAGGTCATTTTGACGTTGTCATAGAAGTTCAGCTTTTTCGGAGAGGTCCCATCTAGGTTCGCTGGATATTCGCAATCAGTCAGGTTTCTGACGAGTTTATTTGCGTTTTGAGAGTAGACGTGGACTGCGTCCATGCTGATATTTCCATCACCACTCATGACATTGTGATACTCAAGGGCCAAGCTTCGGTCTGTTATGACCATCTCAGCCTCGACAAGACCCGACCCGTGGACCAGCTGACTTTCACAGAATTGCTCGTATTGTTCCGGTTCATCTATCGGCGGTTTCGCCAGAACTAGGCCACAAGCCAGAACAAAGGCGATCGCCACTAAAACTCCCTTCAATCTGTTTCATCCCCCTTCATGTTATTTGCATAAAAATAAATATATCACTTTTGTTGACCGCTCACCTCGATTTGACCTTCACGACGTTGGAAGATTTTCCGTCTCCAAAGCCGGATGCAGATTGATCATCCACTTTGATATTTTCTTCGTCGTATAGATCATCTCTGAAACAGTCTTTTTGGGCAGTATCAATCGTTAAAACGTTCTGGGCTTTGGCACCATCCCCGCTCATGCTCATAGATATCTGATTTCCGAAATCAAGGTCATATTTGTTCAAAATTTCACAGATTTCGCTCTTGGTTTGTACCAATTCTCTGTCAGATCCATTAACGACTTTTTCACAAGGAGCGATGCCTTTTGCCGTGACTGTGTCTGATATATCGCCACCCTCTTCTTTGATGGTATAATCAAAGTGGGTTTCCCAGCGCTCACTAGGCCTTAGCAAAGATATGGTCCACGTTTTATTTATGAGAATGTCTTTGGCCAATATATCTTTGAGGTTGACGTTGCCTGTGTTTTTTACTATGATATCAAACCTTACAACATCTCCGGGTTCAGCAGTTGTGACGTTTGCCACTTCGTTTACTTCCAATGAGGGCGTATAATAAGTGTGAGTTGTGCAAGATGTGACCATTGCCCGGATATTGCCACATGTGTCTTTTGCCTCCGCTGTGGCTTTGTTTTCTATTTCACAGCAGATATCTTCTTCAGTAACAGTATAATTTATTTCAAATATTTTGATGTCTCTGGGACCAAGTTCTGATATTTGCTCATCTAGTTTCAAAAGCTCGTCCTTTACAACGACATCGTACAACGTGACGTTATAGGGGTTTGACACTGAGATGCTGTAGCTGACGATATCGTTCAAAGTTACATTGGCGTTGTTGATGCGGACTTCCTTGTTTAAGAGGAGGCCTGATACATATTCGATAGTAACGTTAACATAGGCGTACTGTTCTTTCGTCTCGTTGCGAGCATCGGTCACTTCTGCTTTCACAGTGTTGTTGATCCAGCCATCGCAGACCCCTGGTGATTGATCGGTCACCACGTAATACAAAAGTGTCTCGTTCTTCTCACCAGGTTTGAGCAAAGATACGTTCCAGGTCTCATTTGTGAGAAAATCTTCGACCTGGATATCTGTGAGATTTACGTCTCCTGTGTTCTCGATGGTGATTGTGTAAACTATCGTCTCGCCGATTGAGACGTTCTCGGAAGGATTGGCAGTCTTCGTTACAGTGAAGTTAGAGTGGTATCTAGTCGAAACGTTCGCATATGCATACCGTTTTTTTGTCTCGTTGAAGGGATCTTTTGCTTCTGCCGTCACAGTGTTGTTAATCCACCCGTCATAGATACCTGGTGATTGATCGGTCACCACGTAATACAAAAGTGTCTCGTTCTTCTCACCAGGTTTGAGCAAAGATACGTTCCAGGTCTCATTTGTGAGAAAATCTTCGACCTGGATATCTGTGAGATTTACGTCTCCTGTGTTCTCGATGGTGATTGTGTAAACTATCGTCTCGCCGATTGAGACGTTCTCGGAAGGATTGGCAATCTTCGTTATTGTGAAGTTAGAATAGTATTTGGCCGAAACGTTCGTATATGCATACCGTTTTTTCGTCTCGTTGAAGGGATCTTTTGCTTCTGCTGTCACTGTGTTGTTAATCCACCCATCATAGATACCTGGTGATTGATCGGTCACCACGTAGTACAGAAGTGTCTCGTTCTTCTCACCAGGTTTGAGCAAAGATACGTTCCAGGCCTCATTTGTGAGAGAATCTTCGACCTGGATATCTGTGAGATTTACGTCCCCGGTGTTCTCGACGGTGATTGTGTAAACTATCGTCTCGCCGATTGAGACGTTCTCGGAAGGATTGGCAGTCTTCGTTATTGTGAAGTTTGCATCATAATAAGTGGTCACGTTTACAGTGGCGTTCACAGGACCCACTTTGGTTCCGAGAAGGGTGTTCCCAATGGCCATCGCTCTGTTGAAGATATCGCCGCAAATATCCACTTCGGTGACAACATAATCTCTAAGGAAACTTTGGGACGTGCCAGGATCCAAGTCGATCTGTTCGGATAAACCAATTAACTCATCGGTCACATTAACTTTCAGCCAGACCATGCCGATGTTCGTCACAGTAACGTTGTATTGGATGATGTCGCCTATTTTAGCACGATCTATACTTGCTTCTTTGGTTATCGAAATGTCAGGAATTTTCGCCTCGGTTGTGGCATTTATAGCCGCATCCACGACACATTCTGGTCTCGTGTAAGTAACAGTCATCTTCTCGATAAGAGTGCCACTGGCATTTCGATCCAGCTCGACAGTTATGTTACATGTGATTTTGTCGCCCTTCAAGAAAGGCTCAGTGGTGTTTATCGTAAATAGATGTGTGCTAATACTATAATTTGCATCTAATGTACTCGCGTTTTGAGAGCCGACGTATACAACGTGATGAGATTGATAAGAAACGTTCTCCGGTAAAAAGTCTATAAGCTTCACGTCGTACAGCGGGTCTTCTGCGATATGTTCCAAACATATAGTATAGTTGAACTCCTCGCAGGGAACTGCCTCTTCGGGTCCAAATTTGCTTACGTTTAGTGGATATGTTACGTTTATGGTTGGAGTATCGTTAATCGTGTCGTTTTCGATCCGCGTACCATTTGGGAGTGTGTAGCTAATTAGTGCCTTTAGGTTGGGCTTATACTCTCCGATCTGGTCCACGGTTCCGTTGATCTGGATGTTCCAGGTCTCTCCGATCGTAAGATGATCTTTGAAGAATTCGATTGTCTTGCTTTCTTGCTCTGAAGTAATGTTGAATTCATCTTTGACGATCACATGAGGACTGACGTAATCGACTATGTTCACGTTTCTTACGGTGCTGTCGCATATGATATCAGTAATCTTCGCATAGATCTCATCTAAATCGGCAAGATTGAGTGCAATGTAAGAATAATTCTCACATGATGCAATTTGTTTTAATAGATCTTCAGCGTTATCCGTGACGTTTGATCCACATTGGTCTTCCTTTGCTCCAAGCCACCCAGTGGTGAAGATCCGCGTATCATTATCTACCTGTTCGGATTGATTCGTTGTATAATTAATGCAAGGATTATCGCTGACGGGACAGTTCTCACAACTGCAGCTTCCATCCAAAATACAATCCGGATTAACGTTTTGACCCCAAGTAGTGGGAATACCGTCTGTAAAGAGGATCATGGCCTTTGTAGAATCATTTTGAACTTTTTCCAGCTCTTGACGTGCCAACCTTATGCCTTCGCCCATGTTTGTGCCGCCTTTCCATTCCACTCCTGGAGATAAGGCTTCAATAGAGGCAATGGCTTCATTGGAATTGTTGGTGAGTGACTGAATCAAATGACCGTGACTGTCATAAGAGATGATGCCAACTTTATCTCCATTTGTAAAGTTCATCCTCTCAACGAAATGTGTAGATGCATTTTTTATATAATCTAAAATAGATTTATTTCCATATACGTAGCTCATGCTATGTGATGTGTCGATGACAAGAACAGCATACACCGGCAAAGTTTTGTTGCAGGGCTCTCCCTCTGGAGTTACATTGATCCATATGGTGATATTTTCGCAGGCCACTACATTATCAGGTGGATCAACCTCTTTGGTGACGTTTAACCATATATCTCCTTGACAAGGTATCAATAGGACAACATAAACCAATAAGGTCAATTTGGCTAAGCCAGCCCAACATCCATCCAACAAGGAACTTCTATCTACTCCCATTTGCGCTACCCCCTTCCAAACAGATTCAAGTTGCAGATGCTTAAATAATATCAACTATACATTATATTAAGATATCGTCCAATATTTATGTATATTTTATTTAAATTATTATCGACTATATGGCGGCCCAAATTCATGTATAATCTCTACTTTCCAAGTTGTCCCCCGGTTGCGCCCAGTTTATAAACTACCCTTGAATCTCGCATAATACAAGGACGGTACGAGGCCACTTAAAGATAACTCACTTTGATATAAACAACATTAATTCGGCTCATGATGTGATAAATGTATGCCAAAACCAAAACTTGGAAAGTAGAGGTATAATGTTATGAACGTCTCACTAGCATTTAGCAGTTGAATGGCAGTGCTTTCTATTTCAAACATGCTCAAATAATATATTCTACTTATTAGCGCACCCCCTCATGTTGTGTACAATCTTGCGTGATGTCAAGGGTCACATATAAAATAAAGTAATAGGAAATTTAGATACGGATTACAGTTAAGTATTATAGATCAGTATCCTATTTAATTTACAGACATATGGCAAAGTTTGGCGTTGAACCCAGATATAACCAGGAGAATGACGTTGAATTAGATTAAATCAAATTACAATATCTTGTAAGTTATACATATATTATCTATAAAATATGGTCGGTAGTTGATAAAAGTAACTGTTGTTGCAGATTGTGTCGCCAAAAAGTCCGATACTTCTGAATCACCTGCTTACGTTGCCTTGCGCAACAGCGAAGAGCCATTTTTCTTTAGGCACTCTACCATGCTTCTTTTGGCGTACGGATTCAGCCACCCGCAAGTTAAACCAACATCAAGTGAACAACTTTTGGGATTCTAAAAACGTACATTTTGGCCAGCTCATTTTCACTGGGTGCCGAACACTTCACCATCAGATTCGTGAAACTTTATCTCTTTCTTGACATCAAACTCTCCAGAGAATATCTCGTGGCTCTTTATGTCCTTGTAGAATATCTTGTGCATGCTGGCATCGGTTCCCCAAGTTCCGTTGAAGCTGTTTGCTGTGTCGAGGCCGACGGTGTGAGCGATATCAGAATTCTCTGTGGAGCCGAAGTATGCGATCTGATATTTTTCCATCCGGTTGACGCTGAAAATTTCTTGGACCTGTGCATTGATCCCGCCGTAGAAGCCATCCGAACTGATAAATTTTGCGCCCTGCAAGGGGACAAGACCCTCGTAGGTCAACTTCGTATCCTCAAAGAAGTTCAGATTACTTGGCGCAGATCCGTCACAGTCGTTCAGATTCTTGGCCAGGTTGTTTGCGTTCTGTGAATACACATGCAACGTGTCCATCTCCAGCTCGCCGTCTCCAGTCATCACGTCGTAGTACTCAAG
>CAYWZG010000043.1:8859-18312 GCA_964462795.1 uncultured Methanotrichaceae archaeon | reverse complement strand
GGATTAAACAAGCATTTATATTTAACTAAAAACTAATGTTGTACGACACTAGTTATCCTTCGTAAACACGGCCAGAGAGTTTCACAGTCGCTATTTGGGGAACTTCGCGAATGTTGTCGATTTCATCAACACGAATGGTGGGAATCTCTCGAAGGGACGACGCGCTAGAGTTCAACCCAACAAATAATATTATAACAAGAATGAGACTGGCAAAACGTATCATTTTGGCACTCATGGTTAAGTTCTCCTGATCATACAATCATTAATACAAGATTATAACATCCAAAATACCAGTGAAATCGTTTCTGGGATAGAAAAAAATAGAGCCGCATTAAGCGGCTCATATTTAAGTTTTCGCGGCCTCAAGACAGAAGAAGTCATAGTCAGGGGATCTATGAGCATATCCAGGCTCACCCCAACCTCGGCCATTGTTGACGATTGTCCTGTCCCAAACCTCGAGCAAGATCTCATATCCACAGGGTGGCAGACCCGTAGTATCCCACGTGAAGGTTAAAACCGTATCACCATCGTCACTCACATCTGCGTACTTTCTGACTGGTAGGACCGATCCTGGACATGGCGGATTCAAACCACACCTGTAGCTCAATCGGTAACTGTAGAAATGCTCATCGTTAGCGGTGATATTGCCAGTAACCGTATCACCTATGAATATATCGCCACATTCGGGCGTGGTCGAGATATTTAAAACTGCAGTCGGGCGCTTGTTATCTATCATGACCACAACTGGCAAGCTTACATGCTGCATGCCACCTACATCTTCAACGGTCAGTCTGAGACTGTACTTGCCATTCTTGCTTCCCGTGTTCCATGGGTAATACAGTCCGCCCATCACAGAGTCGCAGAGTATATCCAACCAACCATCTGTGCCTGGATCTCTGTTCACTCGCACCCAAAGACTCGGCCATACGAACATCCACTCTTTAAAGTCGTCAGTTAGGGGATTGAAACTATCTGGTGCAGGTGGTGTGGTAATATTCGGCCATCCTGCGTATTCCACTTTGAATCTCTCGCACTCTTCACAGGAGGGCATTAGACCAAGAATTTCCACCGCACCTCCAAAAGGACTATCAAAGGCTTCGAACTGTGGGGTGGTTGCGCTCCAGCCATTGGCCAATCCTTCAGAATTGATGTTTCCTACGGGCATTCCACCAACTTTGATGATAGCTGCTACACAGGGTGGCTTTTCACCTCCGTCAACGGCCAAAGATAGTGCATCCAGACCCAAATCTTTAGTCTTTGGCTCAAAGCAGTGAATAAGGTCTTCGTTGGTGCAGACAACACCGTCTCCGAAAAGGAGAACATCACCGTCGCTGAATGCAAGTCTTCCTTCGTAGAGGATCTCTGTGGAGAATCGAATCAGTTGTCTGTTGCCACGTCTGTTGGCAGTCACCGCATCCAGCCCAAAGTCCACACCACGATCGGGTATGCCTGCAGGTACTGTAAGTGGGAGAAGTAAAGCGTTCCCGGCCACGATGTAGCCTTGTGCAGAAAGCAGATCGCCATCGAGTAACATACCCATTTCAATTTCCGAGACGGTGCCCTCGATAGAGAACCAGATGTCGATCCCGTACTCCTCCAGCATTTGAGGTAACATTCCTGGGTTTCCTTCCCACTTGTCTCGATCTACCGTGGAAGCGTAATCCAAGAATTCAATTATGCGGTTTAAGTCCCCAACGAAATGGATGGCGTCGAGACCTAAGTCGCCCCTCTTATCGATGTCAAAATTAGCCAACAAAGCCCTATTTGGTATTACAGCGCCGTTGGTAACCAATAAGTCTCCCGCTGTAAATCGACCTCTTGGATCGTCCAGCTCGGTAGAGAATGCGACTAAACGCGCCTCCACATCAACGACGTCAGCTGCGTCCAATCCAAGGTCTTGTTCAGATTTGAATGCGACCAAAAGCTCTCGGTTACGTGCGAATACGACACAATCAGGACCCAAAAGATCCCCATCTGAAATTATGGGGTTACCATCTGGTGGTTCAGGACCCTGAGTGACGAAATCTTCTTCGGTGGAGAAGAAAACATCTCTGCAGATCGCTGTTACGGCCCCTGGCGTTTCCATTGTATCGGGTATTTCTGTTAATCCATGAACTTCTGTTAACGTATAAACGTCAGATGTTTCCCATGCATCTGCTATGCTCACAATATTGTCCTGTGACACAACTGGCAGAACCACTAAAAATAATATCAACACCAATGATAATACTATTCCTCACATTTAATACCTCTAATCCCCATTAAACCAAATATCGCCCTTTTTAAGCTGATACAAATGAACATCATACATTATATATTTATTGGTACCCACATCACAAAAAATTTCATATATGGCTGGAAGAATGTGGGGTAAATTTCCAGATTTCCACAGATGGAATCATCTCCGAAATCGAGAACATTTGCTTCTTTGAGTTCAGATCTGGGCAAAAAAGAGGATTGTGCTGAACGCCCTCTAATTTTGCCAAGTTTGCATATATCCCAAGTCGTGACATGACAGGTATTCTGCGATCCTAACTTTTGGAGAAAAGGTTCTCTCATCTGCTATAGTCGAGAACCGATTAGATGAAACTAATCGGTTATCGCCAGAATAGTGCTTAACGATACGAATAGGCCAAAATATCGAACTCACGAGAGTTCGACATTTGTCCGAAAGGTATCGTTAAACACTATATTTTGCATTCCTGGAATAACTTCAACCAAATGCAACGGCAACTACTCGGCTAATCGCAAGGTTGATTAATCTTCACCAGGTCTTCCCTTTGGTGCATATTTCATGAGTTCTGAGGCCTCAGCAAAGCTCTTCAATCGCGCAAAGACGTTGATGCCAGGAGGCGTCAGCAGCCCGGTCCGGGCCATAAAGCCCTATCCGTTTTATGTCTCGAGGGCCGAAGGTCCATACCTTTGGGACGTGGACGAAAACCAGCTTATCGATTACTGTCTTGCCTACGGCCCGATGATCCTGGGACATAAACACCCTTTGATCATCGAACGGGTCCAAGAGCAGCTTCAGAAAGGCTGGCTCTACGGAACGCCTTGTGAGCTTGAGGTCGACTTGGCCCAGAGGGTCGCGAATCACTATCCCAGCATAGATATGCTCAGGTTCGTGAACACAGGGACTGAGGCCACAATGGCCGCCCTCCGGATCGCGAGAGGGTATACCGGCAAAGACAAGATTGTGAAGGTGGAAGGTGGGTTTCACGGCGCTCACGATTCCGTTCTCATAAAGGCAGGTTCTGGAGCCACAACGTTAGGAATACCTGACTCGTCAGGCGTCCCAAAAGATACCGCCAAAAACACGCTTCAGGTACCTTACAACGATCTCAATGCGCTGGAAACTGTCTTTGAGACCTTCCCCGACGAGGTCGCAGCGGTCATTATGGAGCCAGTCCTTGGAAACATCGGGCCCATCCTTCCAAAAGACGGATACCTCAACGGCGTGAGAGATCTCACTGAAGAGCATGGTATCATCCTGATCTTTGATGAGGTGATAACGGGCTTCAGGCTGAACCTTGGCGGAGCCCAAACCCATTACGGCGTGGCCCCAGACATGACCACCCTTGGAAAGATCATAGGAGGAGGCTTTCCGATTGGCGTCGTGGGTGGCAAAAGAGAGTTGATGGAAATGGTTGCGCCAAGCGGTGGGGTATACCAGGCTGGAACCTTCAACGGAAGCCCAACTTCTCTTGCTGCAGGAATGGCGACGCTCGACATCTTGGAAAGTGGGGCTTTAGATCGGCTCAACCGGGTTGGGGATGATATGCGAAAGGCCCTTTCCCAGATCGTAGAGGATCTCAGGCTCAATTATTCGGTGGTTGGCATCGCGTCCATGTTCAAGATATTCTTTGGCGATGCGCCCAAAGAATATGTAGGGGCTCTCAGATGTGACAAAGAAGGATACTTCGCTTTCTTTGCGAGGATGCTCAAGTCAGGCGTCTTCCTCCCCCCGAGCCAGTTTGAGACAAACTTCATATCTTTGGCTCATACAGACGAAATAATCGACCAAACTCTGGAGGCTTACAAGTCAAACCTGAAAGGCTGATCGCAGGAAGTCGCGGAAGCCCTCTGGCACTGCGACAGACCGAGACCGCCCTCAGACTCTTAGATGAATTGGGGGCGGATACTGAGCTTCGGATAGTCAATACTAAGGGTGATCAGTTCTTGGATCGGCCCCTCCACCAGCTCTCTGGGCGAGGGCTGTTTGTAAAAGAGATCGACGAGCGGATGCTTTCGGGAGAAATAGACGTCGCAGTCCACAGCATGAAAGATCTTCCTTCCGAAAGGCCCAAAGGGCTTGTGATCGCAGCGATCCTTCCTCGCGACTCGCCTTACGACGTCCTAGTATCTGAAAGTGGGATCCGGCTCGAAGATCTGGACGAGGGCGCAATAGTTGGCACCTGCAGCATGCGTCGCACAGCTCAGCTCAAAAGGGTGCGGCCAGATCTGGTGGTAAAAAGTCTGCGTGGAAACCTGGGGACCCGGCTAAAAAAGCTAGAAGAGGGCGATTATGACGCCATAATCCTCGCCGAAGCTGGGATCCAGAGGATGGACTACGAAGTGGCTTGCAGCGTGCTCGACCCCGAACAGTTCGTGCCCTCAGCAAACCAAGGTGCCATCGCAGTAGTTTCCGTAAAGGGTGCGGCAGAGGCGATCGTTCGCAAGATCGATCACAACCCCACCAGACTCGAGGCCGAGTGCGAGCGTGCGATACTCGAAACCATCGGCGGCAGTTGTGTTGTCCCAATGGCGGCCCACGCCCATCTCGATGGAGATACTTTGAGAATTGTGGCAGAAGTCCTCTCTTTGGACGGAACGCGGTTCTTGAGGGTGGATGAAAAAATTTCGGCCGAAAGTCACTTGGCCGGCGCAATGAAGGTGGGGCAAAAGCTAGCAGATATGGGCGGACGCGACCTAGCTCAAGAGGCGGTGAGACAGTTTGGCTAACGTTGGCAAAGTCTACCTGGTGGGCTCGGGTCCTGGAGATCCCGAGCTCATGACGTTGAGAGGGAAAAGGGTTTTGGAAGATGCAGAGGTAGTCCTTTTTGATAGATTGGTTGGCTCTGAAATTCTGGATTGGGCCCCCCAAAACGCCGAGATGATCGATGTGGGAAAACTTCCAGGGCGGCACAAGCTCACCCAAGAAGAGATCAACAATACGCTGGCAGAAAAGGCTCTGGAAGGAAAACGGGTGGTTAGGCTCAAAGGTGGCGATCCTTATGTCTTTGGGAGAGGTGGCGAGGAAGGTCTCCATCTTGTCAAGAGAGGCGTTCCTTTCGAGGTCGTTCCTGGAGTTACTTCGGCAATATCGGTTCCTGCCCATGCTGGAATTCCGATCACCCATAGGGGCATTTCCACTTCGGCTACCATAGTGACGGGTCACGAAGAGCCTGGAAAGGCCGAGAATCTGGATTGGTCGGCTCTGGCAAAACTGAACGGGACTCTGGTGGTCTTAATGGGGGTATCGAGGCTCGAAGAGAATGTGGCGGCCCTTCTTGAAAACGGAAAGGATCCAAAAACTCCTGCCGCCCTGATCGAGAAGGGGTGGAGTTCTGAAGAGCGGTTAGTTACATCCACCTTGGAAACAATAGTCGACGCGGCAAAGACGGCCAACGTGGAGTCGCCTGCGATATTGGTAGCGGGCGAAGTTGTGAATCTAGCCGAAGATCTGGGACAAAAGACCGTGGCCATATTGAGGCCGGACAATCGGTCCGAGGAATCTGAAAGGTTGGCCATCGAACTTGGATTCAAGCCCTTGATCGCACCTACCATCTCTTTTGAGAAACTTCCTCTTCCCGAGGATCTGTCATTTCGGATCGAAGAGGCCGAATGCGTCGTCTTCACCAGTGCCACAGGAGTCGAGATCGCTTTAGAAGACGAGAAGGTCAAATCGGCCTTAAAAAACGCCACCCTTGCTACAATCGGTCCGAGAACCAAAGAAGCCCTGAATGATCTCGGTCTCGATGTGGCGATGGTACCTGAAAAGTTCAGCTCGGCGGGCCTTGTCAAAGCCTTAAGTTCGATGTTCAGAAAGGTATTGCTTCTCAGAAGCGCTCAAGGCAGTCCAGAACTCGTGGAAGGGCTCAAGAACGCGAACGTCGAGGTGGACGAAGTTTGGCTTTACGACTTAACGCCTTCTTGTGATCCGCGGCTGGACTGGCTGATCAGGAAAGGGGTGCCTTATGCCTTCGCTTTCACCAGCGGATCTACGGCGAGATACCTGATCGATCGTGCGTCTCACCTCGGGCTTGAGACCGAGCTTCGAGAGAAACTGGCGCGTGCGAAGATTGCAGCCATCGGCCCGCCGACAAGGGCCGAGTTAGAACGGTTAGGCGTTCGAGTGGACGTGATGCCAGAAAGGCACACTTTCCAGGCGATGCTAGAAGTGCTTAGGAGTTACTAGATGATCATCTTTTCAAAGGCGTTGGCAGACCAGGCCACTGTATGGGATGCTTTAAGGGCTGCAGAAGAGGCAGGCGAGCCCGTTCCCGACGACATGATCCGGTTTTCTGGCGAGACGAAACCTGTGGTGATGTGGAACATCACCCGTCGGTGCAACTTGGCTTGTGAACATTGTTACATGGACGCCACCGATTCGAGCGCCGAACAGCTCAGGCTCGAAGAAGGGATCAAGCTGATTGACGAGCTTGCCAAACTTAAAGTTCCTATACTGATACTAACGGGCGGAGAGCCCCTTATTAGCAGGAACTTTTACGCTTATGCGTTTCACGCCAAGGCGGTGGGACTTCGGACCGTCGTTTCCACCAACGGGACGCTCATAACCCCTGAAGTTGCAAGGTTGCTAAAAGAAGCCGAGATCAGGTACGTGGGCGTGAGCATTGATTCTTGCCGGCCCGAGCTTCACGACCAATTTCGAGGCGTCAAAGGCGCCTTCGATCGAGCTCTCACCGGTCTCAAAAACGCAAGGGATGCAGGGCTCAAGACTGGCCTGCGGGTAACTTTGACCAGGGATAACTGGCAGGAAGTGCCGGCACTTCTGGACATGGCCGTGGAGATGGAAGTTCCCAGGTTCTGTCTGTACCACCTGGTTCCAACCGGAAGGGGCGCAGCAATAGCCGACAGAGACGTAACGCCTGAACAGAGGCGCAGCGTGATTAAGTTTCTGGCAGAGGCTGCGATGGAACTAAAAGACGAAGAGATCGAGATCCTCTCGACCGACTCGCCTATGGATGGAGCCTATCTTCTTGAAATGTTAAAGGACGATCCAAAGAAACGGGAACGGGTATGGGGACTTCTCAAAAACTCTGGCGGATGTTCTGCTGGACTAAAGGTGTCCAACATAGATCATCGAGGAGACGTTCATCCCTGCCATTTCATGCAAGATATGGTGGTGGGGAACATAAGAGATCGAAGCTTCCGTGACATATGGATCGACAATCCTTCGCCCGAACTTCTCGCTCTTCGGAATATGAGGGCGAACTTGAAAGGGGCCTGTGGCGAATGCGAGTATCTGGAGCTTTGCGGCGGATGCCGACAGAAGGCAAAATATCACACAGGAGATCTCTTCGGAGAAGATCCCACATGCATAGTTGCGGATCTCAAAGGCGCATCTGACTGATTTTTATCGAATGTCCTGAAGGCACTCTGCGAAATCCGCCAGGTGGCGCCGCCCTTTCGCCTTTGCTCCGTCCCGCGCCGGAGGATCTGGGGCGCGAGTTTCTGGCGGTGCCCGGTGGCGTTTTCGAGGCGACACGCGCCCTTCGCCGCCGCGCTCTTTCCATCTCCCGATCCCCGGCGGGCGATGCACTCGTCCCAGATCTTCTCGCCCCCGGATATTGCTCATATCTCCACCGGCTTCATCACAGTGCTCGCTATATCACCCAGCCGCCCCCGCCGCATGTGGGAAACCCCGGCGCTCAAAACGCTGCCACGTTCTTGAGATATCGGCGCCGATTCTACGAAAATTCTGCCAGAAAGCTTCACGCCATCCGAGGTTTCGCCGACGAAGAGATGGGGTGCAGAAGGTGAAAAAAGAGATAAGGTATGGGGCAAATAACCCCCAGACGGCACTTGAGGGCGAGCTGAGATGCGAGACGACGATAACACAACAAAGACACTTATTTCGGTGGCGGGAGCCGTAGTCGATCTCTTCGTTGCGATCATCCTGATAAGTACGCTTCTGTATTTCTTGCTGGTTTTGATGTTCGGTGTCGAGAGGATCGTCGATCTTCAGAAGTTTGCGAGCGCCTCCCGCGACATAATGATCTCTCTGCTGATCATCATCGGCGGTGTTCTAGTCCTTTTCTTTCTGGCCATATTCCTTCGCTGGTTATCAAAAAACGAAGACGGCATTATGATTCTCCCCTTTGAGGTTGCAGCGGGAGAAGAAAAGTACAGCGGCAAGGCAGTCTCTCATCTACTCATCGCCGAGCTGCTGAGAATCCGTCGGATTCACGAGATCAAATACAAAGGGATCAGTCTAATGTCTGAAAGTTTCACCGTCCCACTCTTGGCCCCCGTAAGCGAGGATCTAACCTACACCGTCTCCCAGATGGGGGCCTGTAAGCTTTGGGACGACATCGATTCACCTAGGTCCTTTAATGGTCATTCTAAAGAGGCTCTGGCCCCGAGGAGATAATGGGCAGGTGATCTCCGGAAGTCTGCAAAAATATGGGTCGATGACAAGCCTGTTGGCCTGCCTGGAACATCAAAAAATCAGGGCCTGGGACGCCAGCAAGGTCGAAGACGGCGATCAAGTTGGCGATGAGATAATTCCAGCTCTCGTCAGCGATCTCGCCTTCAAGATGGTTCACGATCTCTCACGGGAAGGGAACGCTGCCAAAAAGATCACCGCCGAAACCTGGCAGGGTTTTAAACACTTTACCGAGGCGCTGGATGCTTATCATCAGTACAATCTGACTGGTGGTATGGTCTATTTGGAGCTGGCCCGCAAGGAATGCCTCAACGCAGCAAAGGCCGAGATCGGCTACGAAAAACTGCTTAAATTGCTTTACAATCTGGGGATGGCTTATACCAACAAGAAAGAGTATTTCATGGCCGAAGAGTTGTTCCTTCAGGCTATTAACATCAAATCCGAAGATGCCTTCACTTTATTCGGTTTAGGTTACTTGAATGGTGTTCAAGAAATCTACGATAAAGCTCTTGGGTATCTAGAGAAGGCGATCGACCTCGATCCGAAATGCGTGCACGCTTGGAACGGGAAAGGCAATACTCTCGTGGGATTGAAAAGGTACGAAGAGGCGTTGAAGTGTTACGAGAAGGCGATTGAACTCGATCCGAAATACGTGCTCGCCTGGTACAATAAAGGTAATGCTTTCGGGAGATTGGGCGAGAACGAAGAAGCGGTGAGATGTTTCGATAAGGCGCTCACCCTCGATCCGAAATTTGTGCACGCATGGAATGGCAAAGGCAACGCTCTCATAGATTTGGGCAAGCACAAAGAGGCGCTAGTTTGTT
>CAYWZG010000043.1:0-8759 GCA_964462795.1 uncultured Methanotrichaceae archaeon | reverse complement strand
TGGAATATTACGACAAGGCGATCGACCTCGATCCAAAAGATGTGTACGCATGGAATGGCAAAGGCAACGCTCTCAATAGCTTGGGCAAGCACCAAGAAGCGTTGGAATATTACGACAAGGCGATCGACCTCGATCCAAAAGATGTGTACGCATGGAACGGCAAAGGCAACGCTCTCAATAGCTTGGGCAAGCACCAAGAAGCGTTGGAATATTACGACAAGGCGATCGACCTCGATCCAAAAGATGTGTACGCATGGAACGGCAAAGGCAACGCTCTCAATAGCTTGGGCTGTCACGTCGAAGCGCTAGTTTGTTTCGATAATGCGTTGGACCTCGATCCGAAATATGTGCACGCATGGAATGGCAAAGGCAACGCTCTCAATAGCTTGGGCAAGTACCAAGAGGCGCGGGACTGTTACGAGAAGGCGATCGACCTCGATCCTAAGTTTGTGCACGCCTGGTACAACAAAGGCAACGCTCTCGGGAGATTGGGCAAGTACCAAGAGGCTCTGGGATGTTTCGAGAAGGCGATCGACCTCGATCCGAAATTTGTGCTCGCATGGAACGGCAAAGGCAACGCTCTCGGGGGATTGGGCAAGAACGAAGAAGCGCTGGAGTGTTACGATAAGGCACTCACCCTCGATCCTAAGTTTGTGCACGCCTGGTACAACAAAGGCAATGCTCTCGTCAACTTAGAGCAGTGGGAAGAAGCCATTGCTTCCTATCAGGAAACAGTCGAACTAGATCCTAACTTCACAATGGCCTGGATCGCACTTGCTCGTCTGTACAGGAAGCTCGGCCGTGAAGAAGAAAGCTCCGAGCAATGCAAATCCGCCCGCGATCTCATCGAAAACGAGAACGAATACAACCGCGCCTGCTTCGAGGCGGTCTGCGGGAGCGCCGACGATGCTTTACCCCTCCTCAGATCCGCGCTGGAAAAAAAGCAGGCAACACCAGAACGGGCGCGCCAGGACCCCGACCTTGAGTTCATCCGGGACGATCCCAGGTTCCAGGCGCTACTGCGCGAGTTCTCCGAGGGCAAGAAATCCGGGTCGGACTGATGCGCCCTCAAGGACGCCTGGCTCTTCTATGTTAATATAATCAAATACTTTTATATAAGGTGCCTGAATGAAATCAGTCAAAAATCTGTTCTGCTTTGATACCATTGACTGTTCTGTGCTCCTTGAACTCTCTTAGCTCCCTTAGCCGCTGTTTGCGAGGATCAGTTGATGTCAAGTCCCTTTTTTCATAGAAATACCAAATAATATAAATAATCCAGAATAAGATCCCTATCCATAACGGATCGAGTTCCAACGTTGAATCAGTATAATCCAATAATATCCAGACAAAGCTAAGCAGAAACAATAACGCTAATGGTAGCGAGATCACCTTTCTATCAGCGGCATATATTGCACAACCTATGTGATTGCAGTCGTTATTCCTATCCTCTGGATTGTCGCTCGAATATTTTTTACCGCACATCGTATGATATGTAGTACGATCATCCCCCTGCCCTACCCACACATCATATGACTTGATCTCACCTGTCTCCAAGCGCAGTTTTACGACCATATTTGCGTCTCCAAACCTTGAGTTCAGCCGGGCGGTTTTGCCTACTCCACCGAAGAACAGGCGGACAAGTTAAGCGGGGCTGACCCCGCCCACGACAAGCAATTGCCAATATAAGACATCGGCCTTGGCGCCTCGGGAAGGTCCGTTCTCATTAGCCCCGTGAAGAAGACGAAGCAAAGAGCCCCTATTCACCAGGACGGAACGAGTGCGGGGGCGGAATAGCCCCCTTCCTTGCTACTCCACAAGCACGACGTTGCTTGCGCCCATCAGCTTTCTGTATACGTTGTTTTCAAAGAACCTGAAGTCGTACCTTCCAGGCGTAGAAGGCGCCCTGAAGGTCATGGTGCCACAAGATCTGCCGTTTGCGTATTGCATTGCGAGCATGTACTTGTCTGGACGTGTCATCTCGTACATCCCGATGGCAGATTCAGGCTTTGCGCCCCAGAAAGATACCTCGATTGTCTCGCCAGGTTTGACGTTCGAAGGAGTGGCCGTGATCCTCACGCCGGAAGATGTCTTCACCTCTAAAGACTCGCTTGCTGCAATACTCGCCTGGCTGCCATCCTGAAACATCCGAAACTCGTAAGTTCCAGCGGCTGAGGGCATGGAAAAGGTCAAAGATCCGCTGCTCTTTCCCTCTAGGCTCTTTTTCGAGATCGGATCGCTATCAGAAGACCCCGCGCTGTAAAGGCCGACCCAACCCCCTTCAAGTCCTGGGGCTCCGCTGTAGTTCACTCCAACCCGATCGCAGGTGCTGATCGTGGTGGCCGAAGCGGATATCGAGGGCGTTGCAACCTCGATCGAAAGAGTGACGAGTTCGGCTCCAGAGTCGTCGTACATCCTGAGCGCGTAATATCCCTCATCTGCAGGAGCCAAAAATGGGATCGAAGTGACGGTGGAAATTGATTCGATCGAGTCAATCGTTCCAGCGGAAGCGTCGATGCCAATAGCCTCGCGGGATATTGCAGCTTTTGCCGCTTTTTCAGAAGAGTCTGAAACTGAAGTGGTTAGATCCACCCGTCCAGAAAAATTATCAGGCGCTTTGAACTCGAGCATGATGCTCTCACCGGGCGAGAAGGTCGACTGATAAAGGATCAATTCGTACTCTTCGAAAACCGCCCGATGTCGCAAGGTTGCATCTTCTGACGCGAGCGGGTACGGATCAATACAGGACCCACCAGCTATCTCGTAGGAAGAGTCACAGATGCCATCTCGATTTTGATCCGTGCATCCTTCTTCGATCGCGTCGAAGTCCTCGTACCAGTTTCCCTGCTCTTCTGAGTACCAGAGGTTATCGCCATCGTCATAGGCGTTCTGGCCGTTTTTCAGAAACTCGTTTCCGAAGATCAGGTTATCCTGATAAGCTCCCGCAAAGCCGATCTCGCTGACCTTGAGGCTTGACGCCTCCGTCTTTGGGCGATACTTTATCGAAACGCCGCCGCTTTCAGACGTCGTCATGCTTTTGGTGGCGTTATTCCTCGATATGTGAATCCCCTCATTGTTTTCCGCGATGCGGTTGAAGTGGATCTCGTTTCCCCAGGAAGTCTCGAGATATATGCCAACGTTGTTTTTCTCGACGATATTGGAGCTTACCTGGACGTCTCTTGCATCCTGGAGCAAGATTCCAATGCTGTTTCCAACTATTGAGTTTTCTTTCACGGTGCAGTTTTGGGCCAAAACTCGGATTCCAGCATCCCTTTCACCAGGCCCCGATCCTGAGATCTCAAAACCTTCCAGAACGATTTCGCCGGTTTTCAAAGTTACAACGCTCCCAAAGCCACCCGCATCGATCACAGCGCCGCCAGTGCCTTTGAAGACGATCTCTTTGTCCAGGACTAGGTTCCCTTTGTGGTATCCCCCCTCCACGAGAACCGTGTCCCCCGCCTTTGCAAAGTAGAGGGCTTTTTGGATGCTTTCCCCTGGGCCAGCTTTCAAGGTGGTTCCGTGAACTGACCCGACGAGCAAGAATGATATTGTAATTGCGATAATCAAAGGGCGAAACCAGTGACGTTGGTCGCCCTTGCCATCTCCATCTCCCCTATCTGGGACGGGCCTTGAGCTTCTTTGCATGAACTTTGCCATGCGCCCTGGTGTAGTAAAACGTTTTGACCTTGGAAAATCCAAGCTTCAAACTTTGCGTCACAATCTGCAGCTCTTCTCGTCAAGCTGGCTCTTCTTGACCAGGTAGTAACCCACCGAGAGGGCGACTATGATTGGCGCCGATTCCCACCAAGGTCGTTCCTGGAAGCTTCTTTAAGTCCAGGATGATGACCTTTCGGGCGATGGCAATCATGGCCACCAGGAGGACAACCTGAACGTTGATCACGTTCTCCTCGATGTATATCTTAAACGTCTCGAGCAGCTCAATTCCGATGAGGACCAAAAGGAAGTATCCAAAGATCTCCAGAAGCTGATCTATCCCCAAGAGGGGGATCGGGGGGTTGACGATATCGATTGATATGACGTAAACCAGCTCTAAAGTCGCGAGCAAGACCACCAACCCCATCATCCAGGTGAGAATGATGAGGATCATATTCTGGAATTTCTTTAGGTATTCCATCATGCACGTACCTCTCTTAGACCATCTTGTCATTGGTCTCGTTTACATATTAATATTATGACTCGGATCACTGAGATTTAGTTCTGTACTTGACATACATCAATATCCCTATGAAGAGCGTTGTGAAAGATATCGCATTGGCCACGGTGATCGCAGTATTGTGAAGATGTATCCCGTAGAGCATCCAAAGAAAAAGGCCCATGCTTAGTTGGGCCATCATGGGTAGGCTCACGTCGTTTACGGATTGGGTCCTGTTCATCTTCACCAATTGCGGTACAAAACTGAACATCGTCAGAAGGCCCGCAGTATATCCGACTATTTCCCAATTCATGGGGCTCTCTTCTAGAAAACGTATACGTTCGCACGCTCTTAAGCCTGCAGATTGTCCAGGCTCAATCTCTCGTCCGATCTATATTGGTCCCTTTCGACCTCTCTTTGGACTTGGGACTATTGGTTAATCACCCTTTTGGCCTTATTCCTGGTCAAGACAAAAAAAAGCGCGCGTGCAGTGTATATGCGAATTGGTCAGTCGAATAACGTATACAATTATAAAATGTCTACCGAAATTCTTATTAATTAACATGGGTATTGGTGAATAATATGTATACTCGGGTGGAGGTGTTTTCCTTGGAGAGACGAATCATCTTCGTGATATTGGCGGCTTCGTTATTTTTGCCTCTGGTTTTTGGAACTACAACTGCCAGCGATGATTATCCAAAAACAATCATTGATTCTGCTGGACGAGAAGTGACTATCCAGATGCCCATCGAGCGAATTATCGTCATGCACACAGATGCAGCAGAAGCAGTCAGGTTGCTTGGAGCAGAAGACAAAATCGTTGGAATGACCGATACGGTACAGAAGAAAAGTGATTATTTTCCAGAGTTGCAAGACGGAGAGATCATCGGCACCTGGCGTGAATTCGATTTCGAAAAGATCGCCCAGATTGCACAAGATGGAAAAGACACGATCGTTCCGGATATTATTGTGATCGGCTATCCTTCAGGGTCTTACAAAGGTAGCTCTTATGCAGTAGATTCGATCGATTCTGGATTGGCTGATTTCGTCGATTCAGGCAGCATATCAGTCGTTGGCGTTAATCTCAACAATCCTGAGACGATGGAACAAGAATTGAGCACGTTAGCGGAAATGCTCGAAAAAGAGAACGAAGCACAGGATTTTCTCGATTGGTATTATGAGAAAGTAGGGGATGTCAAGAACGCCATGGAAGGTCTGCCTCTGCAAAAAGTATACGTCGAAAGACCCCCGTCTAAGGGTTTAGGCGAACTCAAAACTGTTGGCGCAGGTTCTGAGATTCACAACTTGTTGGAGATTGCAGGAGGGTACAACATCTGCAAAGAAACCATATCAAACCCAATTGTGACCTGGGAATGGGTGATGACCGAAAATCCCGACGTCATCCTGATGCTTCCAGCCACTCTCGACCCGTCAATCAAGGGCCTTGGCTGGGATCCTGAGGCACATGGATCTTTGATCGAGGAGATGAGAGACGGCCTCACAGACCGCGATGGTGCAGAATTCGTCTCTGCGGTGAACAACGACCGGGTCTACGTGGTTTACAGGGATATATTCTTTGGAGCCGATCAGGCGGTAGGACTAACATATCTGGCCAAGATAATGCACCCAGATGTTGAGCTGGATCCAGACGAAGTGTACCGCGAATACCTCGATCATGTGGGTTTGGAGTATCCCGAAGGCAATGTGTTCGCTTATCCCATAGTCTGAAACTGTTGCGATTTATAGTGTTTAACGATACCTTTCAGACAAATGTCGAACTCGTAAGAGTTCGACATTTTGGCCTATTCGTATCGTTAAATTGTGGAATTGCATCATAGAAATGGGCGGCAGACTTTTTGGGAGGCGGCCCAGAAACGTTTTTTTGATCTGTTCTGCCGACTACATTAGTTTGAAAGTATTATTGATATCAAGTCCAAATTACTTGATCATACTTTAACCGAAATGTTTATTAATTATTCGGCGTATTGTTCGCGATGTGGATAATTAATATAAATGACGTATAATTTACAAAAAATGTGAGAAAATATAATGTTGGGTCCCAGATGCTATGACGTGGGATGCACTCCCCCAAGCTCACCCAAAGGCCAATTTCCCTCGTCAACTTCGTGACATTCGAAAAGGAATCCCTTCAGATCAGTCGTACAAGGCGTTGGAGTTTCTGCGCGGCTTTAAGGATAAAGCGCGCGCAAGGTGACAACGGGGTCTGACGAATTGGTCAATTAAACTTAAATTCGATCGACTTAATGGGACGATGTAGACACAATGACTTCAGATGATGCGATCGAGAAAGGTTTGCTTATAGATGAGTACTCTCAGTTTGTCGGCCGAAAATTGCTCGTCATTACGGTCTCAATTCTGGGAATCGTGGCATTGGCGGGAATTGCGGCTACCCTGGGATCTGCCAACATCACGCCACTCGAGGTCTACTCGGCGATATTGGCCAGGTTCTTCCCGGGCCATTTCCACACCACCGACTTCATAAATACCATCGTCTGGCAGCTTCGTCTCCACAGGGTTCTCATGGCCATCGTTGCGGGTTTTGGCCTTGCGGTTTCTGGGACTGCCATGCAAGGCATCCTCAAAAACCCTCTGGCAAGTCCCTTCACCTTGGGGATCGCATCTGCAGCCACCTTCGGCGCGTCTCTTGCCATCATCTTGGGCGCAGGCTTCGTCTCAGGCCAGTATCTGATCGTAGGAAACGCTTTCATTTTCACCATGCTGGCGTCGCTCATTGTCTATGGCCTTGCCAAGTACAAGGGGATAACTCCCGAAACCATGATTCTGGCAGGGATCGCCATCATGTACCTATTTTCGGCCATGACTTCCTTTCTCCAGTACGTGGGCGAGTCTGAGGAGGTTCACGAGGTGGTCTTCTGGATGATGGGAAGCTTAGGCAGATCGTCCTGGGATAAAGCATTCATAATATTTGCCGTCACGCTGGTCTGCACTCTGGTCCTGATGATCCTTTCGTGGGACATCAACGCGTTGGGTGCTGGCGATGAAACTGCCAAAAGTTTGGGCGTAAATGTGGAGGTAGTCAGGGTGACCTGCATGATGTTGGCAGCTCTCATAACCGCCAGCATAATCTGTTTCACCGGAACTATCGGGTTCATCGGTTTGGTCGCACCTCACATAACCAGGATGGTTGTAGGAGGCGACCACAGGTTCCTGATCCCAGCTTCTGGCTTCATAGGTGCCCTTCTGCTTTTGGGCGCAGATACCGTATCAAGGACCATTCTGGCACCAGTTATCTTGCCGGTTGGGATCATGACCGCCTTCACGGGCGTGCCCTTTTTCATCTACCTGTTCCTGAAGAGGAGGAAAAATTATTGGTAAGAATTACCATAAAGAATCTCAGTTTCGGTTATGGAAGTAACAAGATCTTGGACGACCTAAACCTGGTCGTAGGCGATTCAGAGATTCTCAGCCTGGTTGGGCCAAACGGTTCTGGAAAGACCACTCTAATCAAGTGTATCGACCGAATCCTCAAGCCCAAGGGAAGCATCCTCCTGAACGGGGGCCGAGATCTCCAGTCCATGAGCCGACAGGAAGTGGCAAAGTACATAGGATACGTCCCTCAATCTTCTTCAGGAGTCCTTTCCACCACCGTCTTTGACACAGTCCTCATGGGAAGAAAACCCCACATGGGATGGAGGGTGGGCGAGGAGGATCTCGACAAGGTGGTGGAGATCATGAAGCTTCTCCAGATCGATAAGTTCGCCTTGAAAGATTTCAACGAGCTGAGCGGCGGCCAAAAGCAAAGTGTCCTCATAGCAAGGGCGCTCTGCCAAGAGCCCAAAGTCCTCCTCTTAGACGAGCCCACGTCCAACCTCGATTTGAAACATCAGCTTGGCGTGATGGAGACGGTCCGCTCTTTGATCAAGAAAACGGGGGTTTCGGCCGTCATGGCCATCCACGATCTCAACCTGGCTGCCATGTATTCAGACAAGCTCTTGATGCTCAAAGATGGGAAAATTCACGCCATGGGCACACCAGAAGATCTGCTCACCCAGGATAACATAAGGTCCATCTTTGGAGTGGAAGCTGTGGTGATAAATAACTTCGATAGGCCCTACGTGGTGCCTTTGGGCTCTCTAAAGGGCGAAGCCTGCGACTAAAAAGTGGATGCTAATTGTGTACCGTTAGCTCTCGAAGTTTTTGGTCAATAGAAAATCGAGGCTCAGGAATCGCGGATCTCTGGCTTGAGATCCCATTCCATCCGAGCCACTAACCGTTGATATCACACGTATCTCAAAAACGGCTCTTTACAAGACCGTTCTTATTTTCTGCCAATGTATTCATCTGACAAGCCATGCCATGTTTCGAATTATAGTGCTCAACGATACCATTCGGACAAATGTCGAACTCATGGGAGTTCGACATTTTGGCCTATTCGTATCGTTAAACACAAATCTTTCGAGAATTGATTTAGAATGAATACCCCGCAGCTTGCTGCGGTTGGGATGGTCACCAAACCAACTTAAGGATTGTTGCATATTCTGTATGGATGATTGAGCTAAGAAAGGCAAGTCGTTGTGCATACAAGATTCGGTATCATATGGTCTTCTGTGTCAAATACAGAAGAAAG